>JBGSQL010000021.1:0-9360 GCA_041738105.1 Rhodobacter sp.
GCCGATCCGTGAAAGCGACCTCCTGGCGATCCGCGACAAGGTGCCGGGTGTGGTGGCGGCAACCGGCACCATCAGCCGGGCGGCGGCTGTGGTGCGAGGCAACCAGAACTGGCAGACGTCGGTGCTCGGCGTGCATCCCGAATTCTCGACAGTGCGGGAGTGGGAAGTCTCCGATGGGCGCTTCTTCAATACTTTGGAAAACCGCTCGGCCGCCAAGGTGGCGGTGGTGGGTGTCACCGTCGCCAAGCAGCTGACGCCGGACAGCTCTCCAGTCGGCGAGACTGTGCGCATCCTCAACAGCCCGTTCCGCATCATCGGCGTGCTCGAGCCGAAGGGGCAATCCGGTTTTGGTCGCGATCAGGACGATGTGGTCTACGTGCCGATCGCGACGGCGCGCAGCCATCTCGTCACGCGCAATGCACTGGTGCCCGATCAGGTTGGCGCTGTCTCGATCAAATTCGAGCCGGGTGTCGACCTTGCGGAGGCAAAGGCCGAGATCGAGAGCCTCATGCGGGCGCGGCGGCGTGTGCAGCCCGGTGGTACCGACAATTTTTCAGTACGCGATCTCGCCGAATTGGTGCGCACGCGGGCCTCGACGACGCAGACGCTCGGTCTGTTGCTCGGTGCTACCGCCGCCATCTCGTTGTTCGTCGGCGGCATCGGCATCATGAACATCATGCTGGTTTCAGTCACCGAACGCACGCGTGAAATCGGCTTGCGGATGGCGGTCGGTGGACGTCGCCGCGACATCCTCGCGCAGTTTCTGGTCGAAGCGGTGGTGCTCTGCCTGATCGGAGGATTGATCGGCGTGATCATCGGCGTCGCGGCAGCCTTTGCGATCGCACAGGGCGCCGATTGGCCTGTCCTTATTTCGCCGGAGATCGTCGCCATCGCGCTGACGGCCTCGGCGCTGACCGGGATCGTGTTCGGCTTCGTGCCGGCGCGGCGGGCCGCTCACCTCAACCCGATCGACGCGCTGAGAAGCGAGTAGGCCAGGGCGCTACATGCACGCCCGGAACGACAAAGGCGGCGGCGAGGGTTGCCCTCGCCGCCGCCCCGCTAAATCGCCTTGACTATCAGCAGCCGCGACGACGCATGCAGCGCTGGAAGCGCCAGCCGCGCCGCGGGAAGCGACCAGCGCACTGGAAGCGCACGCGACGGCAGCTGCGGTACTGCACCTGTGCGACCGGCGAACCCGCGCCGGCCAGCTCCTTGAGTACAGTCAGTGGAGCCGGCGCGGCAGCGCTGGCAGTGCCAGCCGAGACTGCGAGACCGGCGGCGAGAGTGGCGGCAGCAAGTAGGGTCTTGAGCGACATCGAGAACTCCTGTGTTTGATCTCGCGGAGATGCGCGAAAGTCTCCGTATAGACGGCCTCGGGTGTGAACCGATCGTGATCCGAGTATTCATTTCGGGTTCACGTCGCTGGACTGATGCCCGCCTTCGGGGCTATGGGCAATGCGAGGACGTCGGCTGGCTTGGCCATTGGACGCTCTTCAGTCGCACCCACTTGCCCGGAGCCCGTCATGCAAGACAAGTCGCCGCGCCCGCTGAAGTCAGTCCGGTCACAGCTCGATTGGGCCGATCCGCTGTTGCTCGAGGATCAACTGAGCGACGACGAGCGCATGATCCGCGATACAGCGCGCGACTACTGCCAGGCCAAGCTGCTGCCTCGCGTAACCGAGGCCTATCTCAAAGAGAGCACCGATCGCGCGATCTTCACCGAGATGGGCGAACTCGGGCTGCTCGGCGTGACGATCCCTTCCGAATACGGTTGTGCGGGCGCGAACTATGTCGCCTACGGGCTGGTCGCGCGCGAGGTCGAGCGGGTCGATTCCGGCTATCGTTCGATGAATTCGGTGCAGTCTTCCCTGGTGATGCACCCGATCTACGAATACGGCAGCGAGGCGCAGCGTAAGAAATACCTGCCCCGCCTCGCCACCGGCGAGTGGGTCGGTTGTTTCGGCCTGACCGAGCCTGATGCCGGATCTGATCCGGCGGGCATGCGCACGCGCGCCGAAAAAGTCGCTGACGGCTACCGTCTGACCGGCTCGAAGATGTGGATCACCAATGCGCCGATCGCCGACGTTTTCGTGGTCTGGGCCAAGAGCGACGCGCATGGCGGCGAAATTCGCGGCTTTGTGCTCGAGAAGGGGATGAAGGGGCTGTCGGCCCCCAAGATCGAGGGCAAGCTGTCGCTGCGTGCTTCCGTCACCGGTGAGATCGTGATGGAGGGTGTGGTCGTCGACGAGGAGCACATCCTGCCGAACGTGTCGGGGCTCAAGGGGCCGTTCGGGTGCCTCAACCGTGCCCGTTACGGCATCTCCTGGGGCGCAATGGGCGCCGCCGAGGACTGCTTCCAGCGCGCCCGACAGTACACACTCGACCGTAAGCAGTTCGGCCGGCCGCTGGCGCAGACACAACTCGTCCAGAAGAAGCTAGCCGATATGCTGACCGAGATCTCACTCGGGCTGCAAGGCTCGCTCAGGGTCGGCCGCTTGATGGATCAGGGCCGTTCGGTTCCCGATATGATTTCGATCGTCAAGCGCAACAACTGCGGCAAGGCGCTGGATGTGGCCCGCAAGGCGCGCGACATGCATGGCGGCAACGGCATTGCAGAAGATTTCCAGATCATGCGCCACATGGTCAACCTTGAAACCGTGAATACCTATGAGGGCACGCATGACGTCCATGCGCTGATCCTTGGTCGGGCGCAGACCGGGTTGCAGGCGTTCTTCTGACTTGGACCGCGCCGAGATCGTTCATCAGAATTTCCTGCGCCGCGTCGCCGCGCGGGATTTTCCTGCCGGGGCGGCGCCTGCCGGGCCATTGACGGCCGCGCATGCGGTGGACCTTTACCGCGCGGCCTGCCTAAGTCGGGCTCTCGATCGACAGGCGCGGGTGATGCAACGCGAAGGACAGGGGTTCTACACCATCGGCTCGTCCGGTCATGAAGGCATGGCGGCGGTGGCGGCGGCCCTGCGGCCAACCGACATGGCTTTTCTGCACTACCGCGACGCGGCCTTCCAGATTGCACGGGCCGGACAGATCGAAGGGCAGGATCCGGCCCGCGATCTGCTTCTATCCTTCGCCGCCTCGTCCGAGGATCCGATTTCGGGGGGGCGGCACAAGGTTCTGGGATCGCGGGCCCTGATGATCCCGCCGCAGACCTCGACCATCGCGAGCCATCTGCCCAAGGCCGTCGGCGCGGCATTTTCCCTTGGCCTTGCCCGACGCGCTCCGCCCGAACACCGGCTGATGCCAAACGACGCCATCATCCTGGCCTCCTTTGGCGATGCTTCGGCAAACCATTCCACGGCGCAGGGAGCCTTCAACACGGCGCAATGGACCGCGTATCAGGGATCGCCGCTGCCAATCCTGTTTGTTTGCGAGGACAATGGGATCGGCATCTCGACCCGAACGCCACCCGGCTGGATCGAAGCCAGTTTCTCGACCAGGCCGGGCCTTTGCTACCTTCAGGCCGACGGGCTGGATATCTACGACACTTATCGCGTTGCGCATCAGGCGGCGCAGATCGCGCGGGACCGTCGCAAGCCGGTGTTCCTGCATCTGCGCATGGTGCGGCTTTACGGTCATGCCGGTGCTGATCTGCCGACGACCTATCTGCCGCGCTCCGTCGTCGAGGCGGAAGAGGCAAACGATCCGCTGTTGCACACCGTCCGCCTGCTGGATCAGGCCGGCGCGCTTGAACCAGAACAGGCCCGCGCGATCTACCTTGAAACCGCCGAAGCGGTCGCGCGCCTGGCGGCCGAGGTGATCACCCGGCCCCGCCTGAAGACCGCACCACAGGTGATGGCCAGCCTGATCCCGCCCCGCCGCCCGAATGCACCCACCAATGGCCCCTCGGCAGAGGAGCGCGCGGCAGCGTTCGGCCCCGATCTGGCCGCGATGGCCGAGCCGCAGCCCATGGCGCGACTGATCAACTGGGCGCTGACCGATCTGATGCTGACCCATCCCGAGATCGTCCTGATGGGGGAAGATGTGGGGCGCAAGGGCGGGGTCTATGGTGTCACGCAGAAACTTCATGCCCGCTTCGGCGCGACGCGCGTGATCGACACGATCCTTGATGAACAATCCATCCTCGGCCTTGCCATCGGCATGGCGCAGAATGGTTTCGTGCCGATCCCCGAGATCCAGTTCCTCGCCTATCTGCACAATGCCGAGGACCAGTTGCGCGGCGAGGCCGCAACGCTGCCGTTCTTCTCCAATGGCCAGTTCACCAACCCGATGGTGGTGCGCATCGCCGGCCTCGGGTACCAGAAGGGCTTCGGGGGGCATTTCCACAATGACAATTCGGTGGCGGTGCTGCGCGACATCCCCGGCTTGATCCTCGCCTGTCCGTCAACCGGGGCCGAAGCTGCGATGATGCTGCGCGAATGCCTGAGGCTGGCGCGCGAGGAACAGCGGATCGTCGTGTTCCTGGAACCGATCGCGCTTTATGCGATGCGTGATCTGCATGGCGAAAAGGATGGACAATGGATGACCCGCTATCCTGCGCCTGATCGGCGCGTGCCGTTCGGGTCGGTAGGCCAGTCTGGCACAGGGACGGATCTTGCCATCGTCACCTATGGCAATGGGCATTTGCTCGCGCGCCAGGCCGAACCGGCGCTGCGTGCCGCAGGGATAGACCTGCGCATCATTGACTTGCGATGGCTTGCCCCGTTGCCAGAAACGGCCCTGTTGGCGGCACTGAAAGGCTGCTCGGCCGTTCTTGTCGTGGACGAGTGTCGGCAGAGCGGCGGCCTTGCAGAGGCGCTGATGGCGATGCTTGTGGAAGCAGGCTATCCCAGCATCCGGCGCGTCACCGCGCTGGACAGCTTCACTGCAACAGGCCCTGCCTATGCCGCGACACTGCCCTCGGTCGACAGCATCGTTGCGGCCGCCCGCAGCTTGGTCAGATGATCAAAAAAGGGCCGGACGCCTTGGCATCCGACCCATTTCGTCATGAAATGCCTTTGAAGACGCCCCAAGTCCACGCCCGATCGAGTCTGTTGGACGCGGGCTGTTCGTGTTCCAGATGGCAGCTACGACAGCTGCTATCTTTCGCCAGCACGCAAACCTGAAACGACCTCAAGATGGCCATGACTCTGCCATCATGAAGCCAGAATCCAAGAAAATTCCTGTGGGTACAATTTCAGGTTGTGTTTTGTTGCCGCATAGGAACCACTGATGGGTGTTGGAGATCAAAGGGCACAGTATGGAAACAGTCTGCCCCTCGGACGTCGCCGCATGATTCGCAACTTGTCGTACGAATTGCCTGCCGGGCCCATGATGGGCTCCTTGACGCGCCACCTTGAAAACCCTAAGCACGCAATCGCTCCGGCGGGTTGGCGGAGAGGTTACGCAGCGGATTGCAAATCCGTGAAGACCGGTTCGATTCCGGTACCCGCCTCCATAAATCTTGTGGTCTTATCCACATTTAGAGCAAACCAACACAATATGTAGCCGCCGCCAAGCTGTACACAGCGCGTACACAGTTTTGGTAAGCGCTGCTGGGGTCGTTTGCTATTCTGAAACGCACGAGAGGGCGGGGCAGCTGTTCCAGCACCTCTATAGAGCTGCTGCCATTCGTTTTGGTCAATCCTCATGCCCCGAGAGCATCCGCCTGGCGGTGATGCTCTATGTCTGCTTGCCGCCCCGAGCTGCCCGTCAAGTGCGCGCTGACAGACCTTCTGTCGCCGCATGTCTAAGCCATATTTTGCCGAGGCGATTATCGCTTGGTCACTGCTCCTCAAAGACAAGTGGCCCGTCGACCTCCAGAAGCACGCGTCCCCGGCCATTGCGCTTGATGCGCACCGGCCAGGCGTTCTCGGCGAGGCGGCGCGATAGGAGAAGCAGACGCGACTCAAGGTTGTCCTTGAAATCCGGGAGCTTCAGCGTTGCATCCAGCCGGAACTCTCGATTGGTGAACTCGCGCCGCCCCTCTTGCGAATAGGTCTGCAGCATCCGCCAAAGCAACCGACCGGGAACGCCCTTGATGACATAGTCGTGGCCGATGAAGACGCTGTCGTCATAGGCGAAGCGCTGAAGGCGGATGGCCTTGCCATTGGCACGGGCAGTCTGTGTCGTGATCGCAGTCGTGGAAGCGGATCGGGCGGCGTCAAGCTCCTGCGAAGATTCGACCAGCGCCACGATCGTCGCAAGCTGCGCGGCGATCAGGCTCACCGCCTGTTCGTCTGTGGGCGTGAAGGCAACACGATCCTTGGATTCAGCGTAGATCAGGCCTCTGACCTCGGCGCCCGAAATCATTGGGACCGCAAGCAGGCTTTGTGGGGCCTCGAGCCCCGGCATCGGAATCATACGCGAAGGGTCGGCGCTGAGCCGTCCTGCGGTCTTGACGTTGTCGACATAGAGAAAGCTTCGTCCGACGCAGGAAAAGCGCAAGGCCTGCGCCCGTTCGGCCGCCATGCCGATCACGCCTTCACCCCAGCGAACTTCGGCTCCGGTCCCCTGGCGGCTGTAGCCGCGGCTTGCAATCGCAGTCAGAGCATGGCGATCGGGATCAGCCAGGAACACCATGCAATGCGGGATGTGAAACTGGCCCACCAAACCGTTCAGCACCTGATCGATGCCCTGATCGAGATCATCAATCCGCGAAAGCGACAGGGCGAGAGGAATGGCCGCTGCCAGGGTGTCGTGGCGCGGTTGCCGAGGCGTAGGCACATCGTGGGCGCCGGGTTCGAAGCCTTGGACCTCGACCTCGAGCACGCGGTAGACGTCGGCCGAACGCAGGCGCATCACATGGTCCATGCCATGATGCGAGGCAACCGCTGTTACCAGCGTGGCGAGTGTGTCAAAGAGCGGGCCGGACGTTTCGGCTCGTTCGAAGATGAGGTCGAGGATCAGTTGCACGCCGGTGACCGAGTTCACTACCGCGACCTGCAGCCGCGGGTTCTCCATGACGTTCCTGACCAGCTTGGACATGAACTGGTTCGACAAGGCAACATGGTCTTCGTCGATGTAGAAAACGTGGCTGATGTAGGAGACGTTCGGGGTGCCGTCCCGCGAGGCCGTGACCACGACCGACGGCACGACACCTTCAAAGCACTCCCAGTGATTGGCCAGTACCGGGCGCTGCCGAGTGTTCATATGCGCTGTCCTGCGTTCTTGCCGGGTGTCTGCAGGAAGATCGCCTCCGGGGCGATACGGACACGGTAGAGACCGCGCGCCGAGAAGGTCACCCGTACCAAGTCTTCCGGTTCGCCCAGCCGGGTGATCCGCTCGCGGATCTGGGTGGTGTAGGTTGTCGCAAGCTTGTGATCCTCCGGGGTGCACTCTCCCCAGTCAATGGAACGGCCCTTGATCTGGTAGGCATCAAACGTTTCCGGCGAGGTGAAGGTCGTCGCGATCCGGCTGGTCGCCTCTATGTTTGCCAGCGTCCTGCTGCCCGGCCAACGGGAGATGAGCACATCCAGCGCTTCACCGCCGTCGATCACCCGTGCGCCGAAGCCGCGGGACATGGTGGGAACAAGCGCACGGTCGCAGGTGCCGACGATAATCGACGGATGCGACTCGATGAGTGCGATCAGCTTGTCGTCGAACCCCGAGATCATCTTATCCCCAGCGTTTAAGAACCTTTTAGGATTGCGGGCCGACGTTTAGCAAGTCTGTAGGAAGCGCGGGCCCCATCTTCCGGCTAGTGACGCTGCACCGATCAACCACGGGGCAACGATCATGCAAAACCTTCGCTTCCTTCTTCTATCCTCTGCCCTTGCGGTGGCGCCGGGCTTCCCGGCGGCCGCCGCAGACGAGGCGACCATCGCACGTGGCGCCTACCTTGTTTCTGTCGCGGGCTGTGGCGACTGCCACACGCCCGGGCATTTCCTGGGGCAGCCCGACCTCGAGCGGGCCCTTGCCGGCTCTGACGTCGGCTTCGAGATCCCCGGTCTTGGCACCTTCCATGGCCCGAACCTGACGCCGGATGTTGAAACCGGCCTCGGAGGGTGGTCCGAGGCCGAGATCGTGGCCGCGTTCACAACCGGCGTCCGTCCGGACGGGCGCACGCTCGCCCCTGCGATGCCGTGGCCGGGCTACGCGACCTTCACCCCGGAAGACGCCGAGGCGATTGCAACCTACCTCAAGTCGCTTCCTCCGATTTCGAACAAGGTGCCCGGGCCGTTCGGGCCCGGCGAGATGCCAACCGCGTTCGTGATGCGGGTCATTCCGCCCGGTGGCTGACTTTCTTGCCCCGCAACCCCTGAACCATCCCCTGAAAGGAGACCTACCCATGACCGACTATACCACCAACGCGCCTCTCAACTTCTGCGGCTCGATCGCGACGATCCGGCTGTCACACGAGGGCCAGCCCGACGGGCTGTCCGTCATCGAAAATCACCTGTCGTTCGGCTATGCCACGCCGTTGCACATCCACCTGAACCAGGACGAGATCTTCCATATTCTCACCGGATCCCTTTGTGTCGAGATCGACGGTAGGCTGATCAGTGCCGGGCCGGGCGACATTCTCAAGGCGCCCAAGGGCGTTCCGCACCGCTTCATCGTGGTTTCGAAAGGAGGCGCCCGTGCGCTGGTCATGACTGTCGGGCCCGAATTCGAGAGTTTCGTGCGCGAAGGATCGGATCTGTTGCCCGCTGACCGGGCGGACTTTCCGCGTGCACCGCTGCCGGAAGAAATCGCCCTGGTGTCGGCTGCGGCGATCCGGAACGAGCTCGAACTCATCGGACCGCCCCTGACGCTCGCCGACACGCGGCTGCGGGCGGCCTGACCGGCACCGAAGTGCATGACCGCAGCGGCCGAGCCGCTGCGGCGAAACATAGAGGGTCTACGCGGACTGGCCGCAGTGTGACTCCCGTAGCGAACGCCTGCTTTCCACCATTGTCAGTCAGGCAGTGCAGTCTGACCGTGGTTTCGTCCTGGGGCTGCCTCGTTCTAAGGATCGGGCATCGACACTTTCGGCCCATAACAGGCGACTAGGGTTCCCCACCGTGTTCCGTCCCCAACCCTGCGCATTGGAATGGGTCGGGTGCCGTTGTTCGTTGCTCCCTCAGGCCTTGGCTGGCGTGGTGGCGCGGGCGATGGCCCAGATGAAGCCTGCCATCTCGCGCGCGATGGCCGTGATGACGACCACCTTTGCCTTCCCACCCGCAACCGGATGGCGGTAGCGCTGGCACATCCTGAGCTGTCCTTTCCAGGCGATGTCGCGGATCGCCTGCGGCAGTGCCTCCAGCCTGGCAAGGAGCTTCAGGCTGACGCGGGCCTGCATGCGGTAACTCCAGGCTCCCTCGATGAGGGTGCGCCGGGCAAGACCGCTGCCCGCCTTGGTGATCCCGCCACGCCGGACACTTGCGCCGCTGGAATGCTCCGACGGGGTCAGCCCCAGATAGG
>JBGSQL010000066.1:0-1659 GCA_041738105.1 Rhodobacter sp.
GAAGCGACGCTCGGAGGTCACCTTCTTGCCGCGACGCATCTCGATGACCTCTTCGGTCGGGACCAGCACCTCGTCGATCTCGTCCTCGAGACCGGCATCGGCGACGGCGGTCTTGATCTGCTCGGCGATCTTCTTCTCGAAGTTCGAGAGAACGCTCACCGAATACCACCGCTTCGCCATGCCTCAGCCACCTCTGTCACCCTGGGCATTTCCCCGGGAAGTTCTTTTATTTTCAAGCGGCTCAGCCGCTGTACTCTGAACAAAAAACAGCGCGCAACCCGAATCGATGCGCGCCGGTTTCCTTTGATCTGGCAGGGGTTATCTGCCCGCCTCACCGATTTCAAGGGAAAAAGGCACCGGTGCCGTTAGCCGAACATCGTCAGGATGCCGGTCAATCCGGTGCGGATCAGAAGATCGACAAGGAAGAAGAAGGCCGAGGTCAGCGCCGCCATGATGAACACCATGACGGTGGTCAGCACCGTTTCGCGCCGCGTCGGCCAGACGACCTTTGCCACCTCGGCGCGGACCTGCTGGATGAACTGGAAGGGGTTTGCCTTGGTGGCCATCGGATCCGTCCTTGTCGTCTGTTCGGGGGCAGATACGCGTTCGGGGCCGGGATTTCAAGCACAGATGGGCCATATGGGAACGGTATGGAATGCGTCTGGCGATCGTATGTAGACAAAAAGCGTCTGGATTTCATCCGCTACCAATCATCCTGCGCAACGTCGTGTCGCCCCGTGCGGCGCATCGGCACGAACCCCGCCCTCTTTGCGATGGAAATCACAAGTAGAGCTGCACCAAGCGACGCAACACCGCCGACAAGCCAGCGCCAGGATCCGGCCTGATCGGCCAGCGCGGCCTCTCGCCCTTCGAGGTAGGGTTCAAGAAAGATGAACTCTGACGAAACCTGCATCCCGAGCCCGCGCATTGCCGCAACCGCCGGCGCGGCCAAGGGAGGCGCGACCTTGCGCGTGCCGTTCAGCCTGACAATGCGACCATCGCCGCCGTCGTGAACCCGCGCGCCGGTCAGCAGCGCAAGAAATCGGCCGACCTCGGCATCCGGCAAGAGGATTGCCGCCCGCACCAACGACGTGTCGGGTGGATCCGACGGGTCTGCCAAGAGATAGAGACGCCGCGTGCTGGTGGTGTACCCGGTGGTCGAGTTTTTGGTACGCTCGGTGACCGTCATGACTGCTGCCGGATCCAGCCGCGCGATGATGTGTACCTCGTCGGCGGCCCGAATATCCGGGACCCGGCGGAAGTCGGCGAGCGCGATGGCCGCCGGCTGACCTGAGGCTCGCGCCGCAGCCCGCTGTGCCTCGATGCGTTGACCGGTGGCAGACAGTTGCAAGGCAAGCGCAAGCAGGGCCAAGCCCAAAACGGCCATGACCTGCCACGACATGCCGCGAAGCGAAGACATCACTCGTAAAACTCCCGATCCGCTCGCCCGCCACGTGGCAAGACATGACCGTCAAGAACGGCCCCGCTAGGGCGAATTTCGGGCAATTGCGAGGGGACAAATGGCAGGAGTTGGGGGACTCGAACCCACGACCCTCGGTTTTGGAGACCGATGCTCTACCAACTGAGCTAAACTCCTGCACCTCGCCCGTTGACCGAACAACGCTGCGAAGAGTGGTGCCCTTAACGCCGATACGCGAA
>JBGSQL010000067.1:0-3364 GCA_041738105.1 Rhodobacter sp.
TGTGGGCGCCTTTGCGCCGGTGGTCATCGGCGCGGGCGCGATCGGCAACGCGCGCGACCTGATCGTCAGCCAGCATCACCGCGTCTTCCTCTATCAGCGCGCCCGTGGCCCCGACCTGCCAACGGCCGAGGTGCTGATCCAGGCCAAGCACCTGGTTGATGGCGAAACGGTGTTTCTGCGCGAAGGCGGGGTCGTGGACTACTTCAGCCTCGTCTTCGACCGCCACGAGATCATCTATGCCGAGGGGATCCCCGCCGAAAGCCTGCTGGTGACCGAGGCCACCGTCGAACGCCTGCCGGACGATCTGGCGCAGGCCGTTCGCGCCAGATTTCCCGGCCTGCGCCACGACCCGCATTTCGGCACCGAGGCCGGACGCCAGATGCTCGACCGGATCGGGCGGGATCGGCTGATCAAGCGCTAGCAGGCTCTTGCAGCGTGTGGACGGGCCGCGCGCTTTGGGCTACAGCGGCCGGCATGTCTGACACATCGAACCGCCCCGCCCTGCCCCCCGAAATCGGCCGCCGCCGGACCTTCGCGATCATCTCGCATCCGGATGCCGGCAAAACCACGTTGACCGAAAAGTTCCTGCTGTTCGGCGGCGCCATCCAGATGGCGGGACAGGTGCGCGCCAAGGGCGAGGCGCGGCGCACCCGGTCGGATTACATGAAGCTGGAACAAGAGCGGGGCATTTCCGTTTCCGCCTCGGCCATGTCTTTTGAGTACAAGGCCTACCGTTTCAATCTGGTGGACACCCCCGGCCACAGCGACTTTTCCGAAGACACCTACCGCACGCTGACCGCGGTCGATGCCGCGATCATGGTGATTGATGGCGCCAAGGGCGTGGAAAGCCAGACGCGCAAGCTGTTCGAGGTCTGTCGCCTGCGCGACCTGCCGATCCTGACCTTCTGCAACAAGATGGACCGCGAAAGCCGCGATACCTTCGAGATCATCGACGAGATCCAGGAAAACCTGGCGATCGACGTGGCACCCGTGTCCTGGCCGATCGGCGTCGGGCGCGAGTTTGTCGGCTGCTACGACATCCTGCGCGACCGGCTGGAACTGATGGACCGGGCCGATCGCAACCGCGTTGCGGAATCGATCAAGATCGAGGGGCTGGACGACCCCAGACTGGCCCAGCATGTGGCACCCGATCTGCTGGCCAAGCTGCGCGAAGAGCTTGAGATGGCGCGCGAACTGCTGCCGGCCTTCGACCGGCAGGCGTTCCTGTCAGGCTCCATGACGCCGATCTGGTTCGGCTCTGCGATCAACTCGTTCGGGGTCAAGGAACTGATGGACGGCATCGGCGATTACGGCCCGCCGCCCCAGATCCAGCGCACGGAAACACGCGAGATCGCACCCGAGGAGGACACCGTGACCGGCTTCGTCTTCAAGGTGCAGGCAAACATGGATCCCAAACACCGCGACCGCGTGGCCTTCGTGCGGCTGGCCTCGGGCCATTTCACCCGCGGGATGAAGCTGTTCCACCCGCGCTCGAAAAAGGTCATGGCGGTGTCGAATCCGGTCCTGTTTCTGGCCGCCGACCGGGAACTGGCCGAAGAGGCCTGGGCGGGCGACATCATGGGGATCCCCAACCACGGCCAGTTGCGCATCGGCGATGCCCTGACCGAGGGCGAGGCCCTGCGCTTTACCGGCATCCCGTCGTTTGCGCCCGAACTGCTGCAAGGCGTCCGCGCGGGCGATCCGATGAAGGCAAAGCATCTGGAAAAGGCCCTGATGCAATTTGCCGAAGAAGGCGCGGCCAAGGTGTTCAAGCCGATGATCGGGTCGGGCTATATCGTGGGCGTGGTGGGCGCGCTGCAATTCGACGTGCTGGCCAGCCGGATCGAACAGGAATACCAACTGCCGGTGCGGTTTGAGGGGTCGCATTTCACATCCGCGCGCTGGGTCACCGGACCAAAGGCAGAGGTCGAGCGCTTCATCAACGTCAACAAGGGCCACATCGCCACCGACCACGATGGCGATGTCGTCTTCCTGACCCGCCTGCAATGGGACATCGACCGCATCCAGCGCGACTACCCCGATCTCAAGCTGACGGCCACCAAGGAGATGATGGTGTGACGCTGCAAAACCGCGTCCTTCCGACAGGCGAGATTGTCGCCCAGGCAGAACGCGGCACGCTGATGGGCAACCGGGGTATCCTGCACGATGCGCACAGGCGCCTGGGTCGCGCCCGGTGGCGGCATCGCAACTGGATCTGCTGCGAGCTTGCCTTCAAGGATCGCAAGCGCGAGGTGATGCAGCCAGGCGGCTTCTACACCGAACTGTTCTTTCTGGATGAGGCCGTCGCCCTGGCCGCCGGACATCGCCCCTGCGCCGAATGCCGCCGCCCGGATTACACCCGCTTTCGTGCCGCCTGGGCGACGGCTTTCGGCACGGTCCCCGCCGCGCCAGAGATCGACCGGCTGCTTCATGCGGCCCGCGTCGCCCCACTCAATACCGTTCACCTGACGCATGAGGCTGATGCCGCAACTCTGCCAGACAGCACATTTATTCGACACGGCGGAATCGCCTGCCTGATCCAGGGCGCGCGGCTTTTGCCCTACACCCCCGGCCGGTATGGGCCAGCCACGGGCCGCCCCATCGGGACGGTCACCGTGCTGACCCCAAGGCCGCTGGTCGCGGTGCTGGCGGCCGGCTATCGCCCGCGGCTGCACCCCTCGGCGCTCTGACCCTCAGACAAGCTTGGCGTCCATCGTGATCTCGGCCTTCAGCAGGCGCGAGATCGGGCAGTTCGCCTTGGCCCCGTTGGCCGCCTGCAGGAACGCCGCCTCGGTTGCGCCGGGGATTTTCGCGGACAGATCGAGGTGGATCTTGGTCACGGTCGGGACCCCGTCGATGAAGTCCAGCGTCACGGTCGCCGTCGTATCGATCGTTTCAGCCGTAAGCCCCGCCTTGCCCAGTTCCCCCGACAGCGCCATCGAGAAGCAGCCCGCATGGGCCGCGCCGATCAACTCTTCCGGGTTCGCGCCCCTTTCCCCTTCAAATCGCTTGCGAAAATCATAGGGCAGCCCCGCCAGGCCACCAGAGCCGGTCGACATTCGCCCCAGACCCGACTTCAGATCTCCAGTCCAATGGGCCGTCGCAGTGTTCTTCAGTGCCATTCGAGTTGTCCTTCTGTTGTCAGTTGCCAGTTGTCATTTGCCAGCGCTTGAACGCGAGCACACGCGTCAGGATGGCCCGCCACAGCGCGCGGTCAAGGCCAACGCGCATATCTGACCGCCAAAACCCGCGCGCTCCTCCGGCAAGGCACCGCCACCGGCGCTAGCGATGCAGCCAGCCGTGGTCCGGTCCTGGCTTGGCCAATCGCAAGGGCCGGACGGTGCGCGGGTGCGCGTCACACGGG
>JBGSQL010000077.1:0-4788 GCA_041738105.1 Rhodobacter sp.
GGCACAGATCGGGCAAAGCCTGACCCGGCGCGGCCGCAACGCCTCGGTGCGCATCGTCACCGGGCATGACGTGGCAGGCTTTGCCGAACAGGACTGGCGCGGCATGGCGCGCAAGGGCGAGGTGGTGGCGATCTACATGGGCAAGAAATCCGCGCGCTTCGTCCAGGGCCGCCTGCTGATGCACGGCGCAGATGGCGCGACCCCGGTCACCATCGTCGAGAACGCCTCGCGCAGCGACGAGCGCATCCTGGCCACGACGCTTGCCCACCTGCCCGCCGCGCTGGCCAGCGTCACTGGCCCGGCTGTCCTGCTTTATGGCCTCGCGCCCCGCCGCGCGCAGGCCGCCCACAGCTCACGCAAGGAGGCCCACGCATGAAAGGACATTTTACCCCCAAGGTTGTCACCGCCAACGACCTGCGCCTTGGCGATGTTGTCTACCTGACCGAGGATGATCGCTGGTCGCGCCTGCACCACGAGGCCGAACTGATCGAGGATGAAGCCCACGCGCAGCTGCGCCTGCTGCACGCCAGCGCGCAGAAACGGGTCGTCGTGGGCCCCTATCTGGCCGATGCCGCGCGCGGCACGAACGGCCCCGAGCCCGTACATTTCCGCGAATCCTTCCGCACCCGCGGCCCATCCAATTACCCGCACGGCAAACAGGCCGAGGGCGCACCCCGGCCCCGGACCTGATCTGGGCCCCCATCAAGCAGCCAAGGCAGCCCCACAGATGTATGACTACAGCGAATTCGACGAAGCCTTCGTGCGGGCCCGCGTGGCCCAGTTCAGCGCACAGGTCGCCCGCCGTCTCGACGGCGCGCTGACCGAGGACGAGTTTCGCCCGCTACGCCTGATGAACGGGCTTTATCTGCAACTGCATGCCTACATGCTGCGCGTGGCGATCCCCTATGGCACGCTCAACCCGCGCCAGATGCGCCAGCTTGGCTGGATTGCCGACACCTACGACAAGGGCTACGGCCATTTCACCACCCGCCAGAACATCCAGTTCAACTGGCCGAAGCTGGAAGATGTGCCGGCGATCCTGTCGGCGCTGGCCGATGTGGGGATGCACGCGATCCAGACCTCGGGCAACTGCGTGCGCAACGTGACCGCCGACCATTTCGCCGGTGCGGCCGCCGATGAAATCGAAGATCCCCGTCCGGTGGCCGAGCTGTTGCGGCAATGGTCCACCGACCACCCCGAGTTTCAGTTCCTGCCGCGCAAGTTCAAGATCGCCGTCACCGGCAGCCCCAATGACCGCGCCGTGACCCGCGCGCATGACATCGGCCTGCGCATGGTGCGCAACGCGGCCGGTGCGCCGGGTTTCGAGGTAATCGTCGGGGGCGGCCTTGGGCGCACCCCGATGATCGGCCATATCGTGCGGGACTTTCTGCCCAAGGCCGACCTGCTGCCCTATGTCGAGGCCATCCTCAGCGTCTATAACGCCATCGGGCGGCGCGACAACAAGTACAAGGCGCGCATCAAGATCACCGTGCATGAAACCGGGGTCGAAGAAATCACCCGCCTGATCGAGGACCGGTTTGCGGAAATCCGGCCCCAGTTCGGTGGCCATGACCAGGCCCTGCTGGCCGAGATCGAGGCTGCCTTCGCGCCCCCGGTCTTCAAGGCGGCATCGGTCGATCCCTTTGCCAGCACCTACCAGGCCGATCCGGTCTTCCGCGCCTGGGCCGACACGAACCTCGCAGAACACCGCAACCCGGACTACGCCATCGTCACGATCAGCCTCAAGGCGCATGGCGAAACGCCGGGCGACGCCACCGGCGACCAGATGCGCCTGATGGCCGATCTAGCCGAACGCTTTGGCCATTCCGAATTGCGCATCAGCCACGAACAGAATGTGATCCTGCCGCATGTCCACAAGGCGGACCTGCCGGCGATCCATGCGGCGCTGTCGCAGGCGCGCCTCGCCACGGCCAATGTCGGCCTGATCTCGGACATCATCGCCTGCCCCGGCATGGACTATTGCGCGCTGGCCACCGCGCGCTCGATCCCCGTGGCGCAAGACATCGCGACCCACTTCGATGCGCTGAAGCTGGAACATGAAATCGGCCCGCTCAAGATCAAGATCTCGGGCTGCATCAACGCCTGCGGCCACCATCACGTCGGCCACATCGGCATCCTTGGCCTCGACCGGGCCGGCGTCGAGAACTACCAGATCACGCTTGGCGGCGATGGCACCGAAACGGCGGTCATCGGCGAACGCGCCGGCCCCGGCTTTGCCTATGACGAGATCCTTCCGGCAATTGAACGGATCGTACTGGCCTATCTCGAAATCCGGCTCTCGCCCGCGGAAACCTTCCTCGAAACCTTCCGCCGCACCGGCATCGCGCCGTTCAAGGCCGCACTCTATCCCGAAGAAGGGGCCAAGGATGCCGCTTGATCCCGGCTTTGCCAGCGTCAGCGACCGCGTTGCCCTGCTGAACGACCGTTACCGGCACCATGCCGCCATCTCTGTGCTGGAGCACGCGCTGGGGGACGAGGACGTGGGCCGCACGGCGCTCGTGTCGTCATTTGGGGCGGAATCCGTCGTGCTTTTGCACATGATCTCGATCATCGACCGCAACCTGCCGGTGTTGTTCATCGACACCGAGATGCTGTTTGCCGAAACGCTGGTCTATCAGGCAGAGGTTGCACAAAAGCTGGGCCTGACCAACGTCGTCGCGATCAAGGCAGATCAAGGGAGCCTGGATTTCGAGGATCCCGACGGCACGCTGCACCAGTTCAACACCGATGCCTGCTGCGCGCTGCGCAAGACCGGGCCACTGGAACGCGCGCTGTCGGGCTATGACGCGTGGATCACCGGGCGCAAGCGCTATCAGGGCAGCACGCGCGCGCATGTCCAGTTCTTCGAGGCCGAGGGCGATCTGCGCCTCAAGGTCAATCCGCTGGCCCATTGGGGCAAGGAGGATCTTCTGGACTACATGGTGAACAACCGTCTGCCGCGTCACCCGCTGGTCGCCAAAGGCTATCCCTCGATCGGCTGCGCACCTTGCACCAGCCCGGTGAAACCGGGCGAGGATGAACGCGCGGGCCGCTGGCGCGGAACGGCAAAGACGGAATGCGGCATTCACTTCATCAATGGCCGCGCCGTGCGCGTGCCGCTCAACCAGGAAACCGCCGCATGAGCGTGATCGTCACCGATACCGGATTCTCGCCCGACGACTGGATTGCGGGCTTTGCCAGCCTTGCCGGGTTCGATGAAGCCAATCCAGGCTCCGCACTCGATCTGGTAAACACCGACGATCCCGCGCGGCTGTCGAACCGGCTGGCCAGCATCGCACTGATTCGCATCGCCTTTCCGGCCTTCAGTGACGGGCGCGGCTTTACCCTGGCGCGCCGGCTGCGCGCGATGGGCTACACGGGCCGTCTGCGCGCCGCTGGCCCGGTGATCGCCGACCAATACGCCATGTTTCGCCGCACCGGCTTCGACGAGGTGGAAATCCCCGACGAGATCGCCTCGCGCCAGCCCGCCGATCAGTGGCAATTCCGTGCGAACTGGTGCGCCCATGACTATCAGTCGCGCCTGCGCGCGTGAAATCCCGCTTTTCCCAAGGCCTCCCCTCGCGTATTGCGAAAGCGAACTGCCATGACCGAATTGATCGCCGTGCCCCAAACCGCTTCCCTCCCCGCCCACCTGCCCGACGCCCAGACCGTGACCGCCGTGCGGCATTGGACGGACCGGTTGTTTTCCTTCCGCGTCACGCGGCCCCGGTCGCTGCGCTTCCGCTCGGGCGAATTCGTGATGATCGGCCTGCTGGGGGATAACGGAAAGCCGCTCTTGCGCGCCTATTCGATCGCCTCGCCGTCGTGGGACGAGGAACTGGAGTTCTACTCGATCAAGGTACCCGATGGCCCGCTGACCTCGCGGCTCCAGCATATCCAGCCGGGCGATGAGATCATCCTGCGTCCAAAACCGGTCGGCACGCTGGTGCTTGATGCGCTGCTGCCTGGCAAGCGGCTGTGGTTTCTTGCCACCGGCACCGGGATCGCCCCCTTTGCCAGCCTGATGCGCGACCCTGAAACCTACGAGCGCTACGATCAGGTCATCATGATGCACACCTGCCGCCAACAGGCCGAACTTGCCTACGGTCACGACCTTGTGGAAAGCCTGAAAGACGATCCGCTGATCGGCGAACTGGTTGGCGACAAGCTGCTCTACTACCCGACCACCACGCGCGAACCCTCGGCGCATATGGGGCGGATCACCGACAACCTCACCTCGGGCAAGGTCTTTGCCGATCTTGGCGTGCCCGCGATGACACCGGCCCAGGATCGCGCCATGGTCTGCGGCTCGCTGGCCTTCAACATCGACGTCAAGGCGGTGCTCGAAGGCTTCGGCCTGCGCGAGGGGGCGAACTCGGAACCGCTGGAGTATGTCGTGGAAAAAGCCTTCGTCGGCGACGGCATCTGACGCTGGGGCGCCGTCGCCGGGTCAACCGGCAACGGCCTGCGTTTCAGCCGCAGAGGGTCACAGACCCATTGCTTGCTTCAACTGGTCCAGCACCATCTGCACGGCATCGGGATTGTCCTTTACCGAATTGTAAGTGGCGCTCAGCGTATCCTTGATGGACTGCGCGACGGGGGCGTCGGAAATCCGCGACAGGATCTCGTCCGAGGTCAGCTTGGTCGCATCCCAAACCATCGCTGCGGCATCACCAACCGCCGTGGCAGCATCGGTCGCAGCATCGGTCGCCGCGTCAGCCGCATCGGTCGCAGCATCGGTCGCCGCGTCTGCCGCATCGGTCGCAGCGTCGGTTGCAGCCGCGGCTG
>JBGSQL010000255.1:0-8570 GCA_041738105.1 Rhodobacter sp.
TCTCCCCGAAACACCCGCCCCGCCGGCGTCTCGGCCCGCGCCCGCTCACTCGCCCGCGCCCAGTCCATCCGGGGCCGGTGGATCCACCGGCTGTCCTGCGCCTGCTCGGGCACCGCCAGGTAGCTGCGATCGTTCAGCATCGCCAACTCGTCACCCATGTAGATAAGCGGGATCCCTCCATAGCTCGCGATCAGTGCGTGCCCCATCAGGATCCGCTGCACCGCCGCCTCGATCCCCGCCGCGTCGCCCGCCCGCTCGGCCCGCTCCAGCCCGGCAAGCGAGGCAAAGCTGCCGGAGATCCGCTTGTCTCCCGTCGCCGGGTTCTCCTGAAACAGCGCACCTTCCGCGAACGACCCCGGAAACCCGCCCTCATAGAACTCCGACAGAAACCCCCGATGCGCCGGCCCGCTGATCCCCACTGCGGCAGCATCCTCATCCGTCACCGCCCAGCCGATATCGTCATGGCAACGAATATAGGTGGCATAGGTCGCGTTGGTCAGCACGGTCGGAAAATGCGTGCCCAGCACATGCGTCATCAACCGCGTATCCCGCGTGGCCAGCGCCGACCAGAACTGCACCATTAGGCTGTTGTGGTAGGCAAGGTTGCCTTCCTTGCCGTCATGCTCGCCCCGGCCCAGATAGGGCAGCATCTCAGCCGGCGCGACGATCGCCTCTTCCAGGTGGATGACGGCGGGGCAGGCGATCCGGCACGCCGCCCGCAGCGCCCGCAACAGCATGTGAACCTCAGGCTCTGACTGACAGCGCGTCCCCATCCGTTTCCACAGGAAGGCGACCGCATCCAGACGCAGCACATCGACGCCCTTGTTGGCCAGGAACAGCATGACCTCGACGATCTCGAGAAAGACCTGCGGATTGGCCCAGTTCAAATCCCATTGATGCTCGTTGAACGTCGTCCACACCCATTTTCCCATGTCGGGATAAAAGGTGAAGTTGCCTGGCGCGTTGTCGGGAAATACCTCGACCAGCGTCTGCTCGTAGGCCTTGGGCAACCGATCGTCCTCGAACATCAGGTAGTATCCCTGATACCGGCTGTCCCCCTTGCGGGCCTTTCTGGCCCAGGCATGGTCCTTGGCCGTGTGATTCAGCACCAGGTCGATGCACAGGCTGATCCCGCGGGCCCGCAACGCCGCCGCCAGCGCCTCGAAATCCTGCATCGTGCCATAGGCCGGGTTGATCGCGCGGTAGTCCATCACTGAATACCCGCCATCGCTGTCCCCCGGCCGGGGTTTCAGGCAGGGCATCAGGTGAACATAGGTGATGCCCAGATCCTCGAGGTAGTCGAGTTTGTCGAGCACCTCCGTCAGCGTTCCCGCAAAGCGGTCGACGTAAAAGACATAGCCGGCCATGTCGGGGCGCTGGAACCAGTCGGGTTCCAGATCCCGTTTCAGATCGAGCCGCCTGAGGTCCGCCGGTCGGGCAGCCCAGGCCCTGCGCAGCGCCTTAAGCAGCTTTGTCTGGAAGCGGGCATACTCGGGGTGTGCGCCATAAAGCCGGTCCGTCATGCCCCAAAGGTCGGATGCACTACGCGCGAGGCGAAGGTCGAAGATTTCGTCATCCCGCGCGGACGGCGTCACTTGCATTGGCCTCTCCTCAAAGCTGCGTGCAGGCTAAGCTGCCCAAAGCGGTTTGGAAAGAGCTCAGGGGCGCACGATCAGGCGGGTCTGATGCCGGATGCGTTTTGCGATCCACAGCAGGTCTGGGGCCGAGAAAGCAATGCAGCCGGCTGTCGGATGGCGCGGTTTTCGCCACGAATGCACAAAGATTGCAGACCCCTCGCCGGGAACGGCACGCGGCCAGTTCCAGTCTGTCAGAAGGATCAGGTCGTAAAGTGGATCGGGGCGGCGCAGGCGTTCATGGCTCCAGCGATGCGGGGCCCGGACCATCAGATTGTAGTCCGGGTCGCGGCTGTCATCCGACCACAGGTCGGATGGGCCGATCGGCAGCGCCCAGTCGGGCAGGCGCGAGGCTGGCACGCGGTCGGGGCGGTAGAGCATGCCGATAAAGCCATGCACGCCGGCCGGCGTTGCCCCATCCCCCTCGCGCTTGCGTCGGGTGATCCCGCCGCGACCAATGGCGCAGGGAAACCTTCGCCCCATGAACCACGCCCCCCAGCGATCGACGACAAGATCGATCCGGCTCACGCGAGATGCCCTGATTTCCGGGCCTTGGTGGCAAGGTAGGCCGCGTTCTGCGGGGTCTGCCCGACATGCAGCGGGACGCGCTCGGCCACGGTGATCCCGTTCGCTGCCATCATCGCCAGCTTGCGAGGATTGTTGGTCAGCAGTCGGACCGATGAGAAGCCGAGCTGGCGCAAGAGTGCTGCGCCCAGCCGGAAATCGCGTTCATCATCCTCAAACCCAAGGCGATGGTTTGCCTCGACCGTGTCGAACCCCTGATCCTGCAGCGAGTAGGCGCGCATCTTGTTGGCAAGACCGATCCCGCGACCTTCCTGGTTCAGATAAAGCAGGATCCCCGCCCCTTCCGCGCCCATCTGTTGAAGGGCGGCGCGCAGTTGCGGGCCGCAATCGCATTTCAGGCTGCCCAGCACATCGCCGGTAAAGCATGCGGAATGCACACGTGCGAGAACAGGCTTGTCGCGATCAGGCTGGCCGATCTCGATCGCGTAATGTTCCTCGCCGCCCGCGTCGGGACGGAACACGTGGACGCGTCCTGCGTCCGACGCGACCATCGGCAGATGCGCCGAGACGACCGGGTGCAGGTCGAGCGGACGGAGAAGCTCTGGCCCCGCTTCGGCCAGGGCAAGCAAAGTCAAGCTTTGCGCAGCGGCCAGCGACAGAGCCTCTGGCACGGGCAGAACGACCACTGCCGGCAAGAGCTGTGCGGATTTTGCCAGTTGGATTGCCGCGCGATGAATATCCGCGGGCCCCTCCCGCAGAGATCGCAAAGGCCCCTTGAGGGGGGCACGCAGATCGTCGGCGGGATCGGCGATGGCGCGGATCCAGGCAAGATCGGCATCGACGGGCAGCGCGATGCGGGCAAGATCCTCGTCATAGGCCCGCGCCTTCAGCGTTTCGGCCCGCCAGGCGGTGATCGCGAGTTCTGGCTGGCCCATAGCCCGAAGATCGGCCAGCCGTGCCGCTGACAGCGTTTCTGCCGCAATTGCCAGCGCGCCATGCCCTTGGGCCGTCAGAACGACGGGCAGACCCACCCGCAGATCGGACCGCGCCCGGGCAAGACGTTCGGCTATGGTCGGGCTGAGGGTCATGTGCAACCTTGTGCTTTGTTTTCCCTACTTAGGCCCGCTAACGGGAAATTGAAACATTGCCGCTGTTTTCGACACGTCCGCGTGAGAACCGTGTCGCAAATCTTGCGGGTCGCGTGATCGCTATGCATTTGCCGTGAACAGCAGAGGAGCGGAAACATGGCAAACCTCAAGAAAATCCTGTTGGTTGACGATGACGACGACCTTCGTGAGGCTCTGAGCGAACAGTTGGTGATGACCGAGGATTTCGACGTGTTCGAGGCCCGCACCGGCGCCGAAGGCATGGAAAAGGCGAAAGCCGCGCTTTACGATCTTGTAATTCTCGATGTGGGTCTGCCGGACACCGACGGGCGAGAGCTTTGCCGTCGGATGCGCAAACAAGGCGTGAAATGCCCGGTTCTGATGCTGACGGGACATGATTCGGATTCTGACACGATTTTAGGCCTGGATGCCGGGGCGAATGATTATGTCACAAAGCCATTCAAGTTTCCGGTGTTGCTTGCGCGCATCCGTGCGCAATTACGCCAGCACGAGCAATCCGAAGATGCCGTCTTCCAGTTGGGCCATTACACGTTCAAGCCGGCCCAAAAGATGTTGGTCGACGAGAAGGATCGCAAGATTCGCCTGACAGAAAAAGAAACAAATATCCTCAAATACTTGTATCGCGCGAGCCAAGGTGTCGTCGCGCGGGATGTATTGCTGCACGAGGTCTGGGGATACAATGCGGGCGTGACAACTCATACGCTTGAGACCCATATCTACCGACTGCGGCAGAAGATCGAACCGGATCCGTCCAATGCGCGTCTTCTGGTCACGGAAAGCGGCGGATACAGATTGGTTGCATGATCGCCGTATTGTAGACAGAATTCGGCCTATAGGATTAACGCAGGTGTATTGTCCTGCATCGAGATCCCCTCGCCGCGTCGGGGCAATGACGCGGCAACCTCCCTGTTGGACCTGGCCGGGCGCTTGCCCGGCCTTTTTTTTGTCGTTGATCCAGATCAGAGAGAATGCGCCCGCGGCAGGGCAATCTTGCGACACCTCCCAATTGTCCTTGCCCCGGCCGGCGCGCCGGGGCTTTTTCATGACGGTGCGACGGGTTGAGCGTTGCGCCTTCGCGCCCTAGGCTTGCGGGGCAAAGGAGATCAACATGGCCTTCACGATCGCGACCTGGAACATCAACTCGATCCGCCTGCGCGAGGCGTTGGTGGCGCGTCTGCTGCGTGAAGAAGGCCCCGATATCCTGTGCCTGCAGGAATGCAAGAGCCCGGTCGAAAAGATACCCCTCGACGCGTTTCAGGCGCTTGGCTACCGCTACATCGTCGCGCGCGGGCAAAAGGGCTATAACGGGGTCGCGATCGTGTCACGCCTTCCGATTGTCGATGCGGGCGAGATGGATTTTGCCAAGCTCGGTCAGGCGCGCCATGTGTCTGCCCGACTGGAAAACGGC
Organism: Rhodobacter sp.; assembly: GCA_041738105.1. Taxonomy (GTDB): domain Bacteria; phylum Pseudomonadota; class Alphaproteobacteria; order Rhodobacterales; family Rhodobacteraceae; genus Aliitabrizicola. Next base: position 4,695 of record JBGSQL010000255.1, read on the forward strand.
CTGACCATCCACAACGTCTACGTGCCGGCCGGCGGCGATATTCCGAACCGCGATGAGAATGTGAAGTTTGGCCAGAAACTCGACTTCCTGACCGAGATGCGTGACCACTTCCACTGGGACAGACCGGACCGCGCGATCCTTGTCGGTGATCTGAACATCGCACCGCGCGAAGATGACGTGTGGAACCACAAGCAGTTGCTGAAAATCGTCAGCCACACCCCGATCGAGGTCGATCATCTGGCGGCCGCACAAGAGGCCGGTCGCTGGGTGGACATCACCCGGCAGGACATACCGCAGGGCCTGCTTTACAGCTGGTGGTCCTATCGTGCGGCCGACTGGGATGTGGCCGACAAGGGTCGCAGACTGGATCATATCTGGGCCACGCCCGACATTGCGCCTGCGGCATCGGGCAGCCGTATCCTGCGGCCCGTGCGCGGATGGGACCAACCCTCGGATCATGTTCCGGTCTTTGCAACCTTTGATCTGTGATCCCTCTTGGCCTTTGAGCGCCCTGCGCTCATATAGAGCCGAACGCTGACCCTGAGGAGACGAACGATGTTCGGATTCGGAGACAAACCGCAGCCGGCACAAGACCTGATCAAGGACGTGTCGGAGGCCACCTTCATGGTGGACGTGATCGAAGCGAGCCAGACGGTGCCGATCATCGTCGATTTCTGGGCGCCCTGGTGCGGCCCCTGCAAGACGCTGACACCCTTGATCGAGGGCGCCGTGAAAGCGGCGGGCGGCAAGGTGCGACTGGTCAAGATCGACGTCGATCAGAACCAGCAAATCGCGGCGCAACTGCGGATCCAGTCGATCCCGACCGTCTATGCCTTCTGGCAGGGCCAACCGGTTGATGGGTTCCAGGGGGCGCTGCCCGGATCCGAGATCAAGAAGTTCATCGACACGGTGGCGGCATTGGCAGGCGACGGCGGGCTGGCGGATGCGCTGGACGCCGCCGAGGCGATGCTGAGCGAGGGTGCCGCCGTGGATGCGGCCGAAACCTTTGCCGCGATCCTGGGCGAAGACCCGACAAGTGCCGCAGCCTATGGTGGGCTGGTGCGGGCCCATCTGGCGCTGGGCGAGATCGACAAGGCACAGGCGCTTGTGGATGCCGCGGCACCCGAGATGGCCAAGGCAAAGGAAATCGAGGCGGCGCGTGCGCAGATCGAACTGGCCCGGCAGGCGGCCAATGCGGGGCCTGAGGCTGAGTTGCGCGCGGCCGTTGCCGCCAGCGAAAATGACCATCAGGCCCGTTTCGATCTGGCCCTCGCGCTTCACGCGGCCGGCAAGATGGAGGAGGCGGTCGACCAACTGCTGGACCTGTTCCGCCGCGACCGCGAGTGGAACGACGGGGCGGCAAAGGCCCAGCTCATGATCATCTTCAATGCGCTGAAGCCGACCGATCCGATCGTGCTCAAGGGCCGTCGGAGATTGTCGTCGATGATATTTGCCTGATCCGGGCGGCGGCCTAGGTTGAGGGATATCATGAAAACCATCGACCTGCCTGATACGATCGCGATCTTTCCGTTGCCCGGTGCTTTGCTGCTGCCGCGTGCGCGACTCCCGCTGCACATCTTCGAGCCGCGCTATTTGCAGATGCTTGATGACACGATGAAGACCAAGCATCGGCTGATCGGCATGATCCAGCCGCGCGACGTGCCGGCGTCAGCCGAAAAGCGACTGCACGCGATCGGCTGCGCGGGGCGGTTGACGGGTTTCTCCGAGACCGAGGACGGGCGCTACATGATCACGCTTTCGGGCATCTCGCGGTTTCGCGTGGTGCAGGAAGTGCAAGGTTTCACGCCCTATCGCCGTTGTCAGGTCGATTGGACGCCCTTTGCGCGCGATCTTGGAAGCCCCGAAACCGACCAGGGCTTCAAGCGCGAAGAGTTCATGGCAGCCTTGAAGCGATACTTCGAGGCGATGGAATTGTCGACCGATTGGGGCAGCCTGAAAGGTGCGGAAGAGGAATTGCTTATCAACTCGCTGTCGATGCTGTGTCCGTTCGCGCCAGAAGACAAACAGGCGTTGCTTGAAGCCCCCTCGTTGCCCACGCGCCGCGAGACTCTGGTCACGCTGATCGAGTTTGCGCTGCGTGGTGGAAATGGGGAAGAGGTGATGCAGTGACCGAAGCCGCGCCCGACGGGCCGCTGCACGACAGGCGGATGCTGGAAGCGTTGGTCTGCCCCGTAACGCAGACCGTTCTGAGCTATGATGCGGACCGCCAGGAACTGGTATCGCGGGCGGCGGCACTGGCGTTTCCGATCCGCGGCGGCATCCCGATCATGCTGGTGAGCGAGGCGCGCCCGATCGACTGAGCGCGGTCTTTCGGCGCAGGCCGGGGGTTTCACACCCCCGGACCCCCGTGGGATATTTGGGAACAGAAGAAGCGCAAGGGTCAGATCTGCTGCCCAGCGAGCAGTTTGGGCAGGTCGCCGGTCAGCCCTGCTGCTTGCCGAATGAAATCACGTCGCAAGCCGGGCACGGCATTGACCAGCCCCAGACCAAGGTCGCGGCCCGCCCGCAAGATCGGGTTGTCGTTGGAAAACAGTCTGTTGACAGCATCCATGCCAAGCGCCAGAGCCGTCGCATCAAAGCGGCGCCAGCGCTGATAGCGGTCCAGCACATCTGGTGCCCCGATATCCTCGCCGCGGCGCTGCGCCTCGACCAGCACCTCGGCCAGTGCGCCGACGTCCCGCAGGCCAAGGTTCAGGCCCTGACCCGCGATCGGATGAACGCCGTGCGCGGCATCGCCCACCAGTGCGAGCCGGGGTGCCACGAACCGCGTGGCTAGGCTGAGCGACAGAGGATAGGTGAAGCGGGCACCCGCAAGGCTGATCTCGCCCAGAAAATCACCAAAGCGCGGGCGGAGCGCGTCGAGGTAGTCTGCATCGTTCAACGCCTGAATGGCGGCCGCGTTTGCGGTTGTCTCGGTCCACACGATCGAAGACCGGTTGCCGGGCAGGGGCAGGATGGCGAGCGGGCCTGCCGGCATGAAGAACTGATGCGCGATACCTTGGTGCGGTTTTTCGTGCGCGATGGCGGTGACAAGGGCGGTCTGGCCATAGTCCCAGCCGGTGCGGGGGATGCCCGCCCGTGCAGCCGTACCGCTGCCACGCCCGTCGCAGCCGACAAGGACGCGTCCGGCGAGCCTGCGTCCAGAGGCGAGCGTGACGCTCGCCGTGGTTGGCGTGATCTCTTGCCGGGTGACGGCTTCGCCGCTGATAAGCGTGACGCGCGGCTCTTGCGCCATCGCTTCCAGGAAGGCCGCATAGAGAAACCGATCCTCAAGCAGGAACCCCATCGGGCCTTCCTCGATCTCGGCGGCATCGAAGGTCAGGAAGAAGGGCGCGGCGCCCTGGCCTGCATGCCCGTCGCTTGCCTTGATCTGCAGGATTGGTTGGCAGGCATCTGCCACGCGCGGCCAGACGCCAAGCGCGCCAAGCAGGCGCTTCGAGGCGATCGCGAGGGCGTAGGCGCGCCCGTCGAAGCCACGTTCGCTGCGGTCGGGGGCGGGGCGCGCATCAATTACGGTCACGCTCAGCCCCGTCTGAGCCAGGGCAAGGGCAAGCGCCGGGCCGTTCAGCCCGCCACCGACGATCAGGATGTCGCTGTCATGAGTCATTGCCTGCAATATGGCCGGTGTGGCGGGATTGTCCATGCGCCGCTCTGCCGCTACCGTCGCCTGCGACAACGGGAGACGAGCAGGATGCGGACGGCGGGCGATCTGGGACGGGCAATCGCGGCAGGCAAGGTGCATCCGGTCGAACTGGTGGAAGAGCATCTGGCCGCAATCGAGGCCCATCCGCTGGCGGCCCGGATCTATGCGCGGCTTACGCCGGCGCTTGCCCTTGCCCTGGCTCAGACGGGGCT
>JBGSQL010000335.1:0-17408 GCA_041738105.1 Rhodobacter sp.
CTTGCGGCCGCCGAGCGCCCGTTGATCGTCGCCGGCGTCGACGCAGTGAACGAGCGCGCGGGGCCGGCGCTGGTCGCCTTTGCGGAACGTTACGGCATTCCGGTTGTGACGACTTACAAGGCCAAGGGCCTGATCCCCGAGGACCACTCGCTGGCGCTGGGCGGCGCGGGTCTGTCGCCGCTGGCTGACCGCCACCTGCTGCCGCTGCTGACGCGCGCCGACCTGATCCTGTGCCTTGGCTACGATCCGATCGAGATGCGCAGCGGGTGGCGCGACGCCTGGAACCCGGCGACAACCCCGGTGATCGACATCACGGCGGAACCGAACCACCACTACGTGCATCAGGCGACCATCAATTTCGTTGCCGGGTGCACGGCCAGCCTGACCGCGATCGCCCAAGGGGTGTCGCCCCGCCTGACTTGGCCAGAGGGCGAACCTGCTGCCACCAAGGTGGCGCTCGCCCGCGCTTTTCCCCGCGACGAAGCCTGGGGTCCGGCCGCCGTGATCGACGAGTGTCGCAAGGGCTTGCCGCGCGGCACTTTGGCCACGGCCGACAGCGGCGCACACCGGATCCTGTTGTCGCAGATGTGGGCCTGTCATGCGCCGCGTGAGCTGATGCAATCTTCGGCGCTTTGCACGATGGGCTGCGCGGTGCCACTGGCCTTGGGCGCCAGCCTTGCCGCCCCCGACCGGGTGGTTGTGTCCTTTTCGGGCGATGCCGGCTTTCTGATGGCGGCGGGTGAATTGGCCACGGCGGCGGAACTGGGTCTGCGCACGATCTTCGTGGTCTTTGTCGATGCAAGTCTTGCGCTGATCGAGATCAAGCAACGTCAACGCCAGTTGCCGAACGCCGGGGTGGATTTTGGCACGCACGATTTTGCCGCGATCGGGCGGGCTTTTGGGGGCCAGGGTCACCGTGTGACCTCGCGCGCCGAGCTGCGTGCAGCCTTGCAGGCCGCGCAAACTGCCGACAGTTTTACCGTGATTGCCGTGATGATCGACCGGGGGGCCTATGACGGACGGATCTGACCCGATGGCGCTGCAGGGCGTGATCGTTCTTGACCTGACGCGCATCCTGGCGGGGCCGACCGCAACACAGATGCTGGGGGATCTGGGGGCAACCGTGCTCAAGATCGAAAACCCCGACGGCGGCGACGACACCCGTAGCTGGGGGCCCCCCTACGTGCCAGTGACGGGCGAGGCTGACAGCGATCTGAGCGCCTATTTCCTGGCCGCCAACCGCAACAAATCCTCAGTCGCGGTCGATCTTGCTAGCGAAAAGGGCCAGCGGATCGTGCGAGCGTTGGCTGCACGGGCTGACGTGGTGGTCGAGAACTTCAAGCCCGGCGGTCTGGTGAAATACGGGCTGGATCACGCGACGCTGCGCGCGGCGCATCCGGGGCTGGTCTGGTGCTCGATCTCGGGGTTTGGACAGACCGGACCAAACCGCGAAAAGCCGGGGTATGACCTGATGGCGCAGGGCTATGGCGGGATCATGAGCCTGACCGGCGCGCCGGACGGTCCGCCGATGAAGGTGGGCGTGGGTATCGCCGACGTGATGTGCGGCATGTATGCGACGATCGGGATCCTTGCCGCCCTGCGCCACCGCGATCAGACGGGTGAGGGGCAGCACATCGATATTTCTCTGGTGGACAGCCAAATGGCCTGGCTTATCAATGAGGGCACGAATTATCTGGCGTCGGGCCAGCTGCCGCAGCGGCGCGGCAATGGGCATCCCAACATCGTGCCCTATGATGTGTTCGCGGCCGCCGATGGCCATGTGATCGTTGCCGTCGGCAATGACGGGCAGTTCCGCCGGTTCTGCGATGTGCTCGGGGTGCCCGGACTGGCGGCTGACGCGCGCTTTGCCACCAACCCGGCGCGCCTGACGCATCGCGAGTCGCTGCTGGCGATCCTGCGGCCGGTGTTGCTTGGCCTGGCTGCCGCCGAGATCGTGGCCAGGCTGGAGCGCGTACAGGTGCCGGTCGGGCCGATCCATGATGTCGGTCAGGCGCTGGGATCGGACCAGGCTGCGGCACGAGGCATGGTGATCACGCAACCTGCCCCGGGCGTTGCGGACGGGCAGGTGCGGCTACTGGGCAATCCGCTGAAGCTGTCGCGAACGCCGGTTCAGTATCGTCGGCCGCCACCCCGCCTGGGGCAGGATACGGCTGAAACACTTGCCTGGCTCGGGCTTGATCCTGCCGATTTCAAGGCATGATCGGCGTGATTTCGGGCGCCCGACCATGTTGCTGATCACGCAGCACATCGCGCGCAGTCACAACTCTGTTTGCCGGGCAGACATTGGGCTGGCAGCACGCCGAGTTACGGTAGACTGTCAGGAATGAAATTTTCGCAGGATCCGGTAATGATGAACGATATATGCTACGGCGACACCAGCCTTGGGTCGACCGAGGCGCTGGCAGACTGGAACGCGATGATCCTCGCCTTTCTGTCGCATGGAACCGCAACGCCGGTTCGGCTTGCGGCCGTTCTGGAAAGCGAACCGCAATTTGCAATGGGCCATGCGGCACGGGGCATTTTTTCGCTGCTGATGGGGCGGCGGGAACTGGTCGAGACCGCGCGGCAGGCCCGCAGCACCGCGATGACGGCTTTGGCCGAAGGCAGTGCCAGCGTGCGCGAGCGGGGCTGGTGCGATGCCCTGAACGGCTGGTTGGACAATGGGCCTTCGGCCGCGATCGATGCGTTGGAGCGCGTAATCGCTGCCGATCCGCGTGACACGCTTTCGGTCAAGACCTGCCACGCGATCCGCTTCATTCTGGGGGACAGCCAAGGGATGCGCCAGTCTGTCGAGCGGGTGCTGGGTGCGCATGAGGAAGATCATCCGTGCCGGGGCTATCTGCTGGGCTGCCATGCCTTCGCCCTGGAGGAAACGGGCGAGTACGATCGCGCTGAACAGGCCGGGCTGGAAGGCCTTGTGTATGCTCCCGACGATGCCTGGGGCCTGCATGCGGTGGCGCATGTCTATGACATGACCGGGCAGTCGAAGGGCGGGATCGCCCTGATCGATGCACATGATGGTGCCTGGCTGCATTGCAACAACTTCCGCTATCATGTGTGGTGGCATCAGGCGCTGATGCATCTGGACCAGGGCGATACCTCGCGGGTGCTGGCGCTGTACGATCAGAAGATCCGGCTCGACAAGACCGATGACTACCGCGACATCGCCAATGCCACCTCGCTGCTTGCGCGGCTGGAACTCGAAGGCGTGAACGTGGGCGATCGCTGGGCCGAGCTTGCGGATTTCTCGGAAAAGCGCAGCGACGACGGATGTCTGGTCTTTGCTGATCTGCACTACATGCTGGCCCTGATAGGCGATCAGCGCGCAGATGCGGCGACCCGCCTGATGGCGCGGATCCGGCGCGATGCCGCCCCCGCGCCCGAGGTCGCCCGGATCATGGCCGATCCTGGCGTCGCCGCAGCTGCGGGGCTTGCGGCCTTTGGTGACGGACAGTACGACACGGCGTTTCGCTATCTTGCGGCAGCACGACCGAGGATGCCGACGATCGGCGGTAGCCACGCGCAACGCGATGTCTATGAACGGATCACCGTTGATGCAGGTATACGTGCAGGCCAGTTTGACGAGGCCGGGCGTATTCTGGAAGACCGCCGCGCGCGCCGGGCGGGTGTCGAGGATGCCTTTGCCGCCTCGCGCTTTGCCACGATCGCGGCGGCGCAACGCGAAGCGCTGCGTGTACCCGCGCAGTAGGACAAGGCACGGCAACGGACGCTCCCGCGCATGACCAAACAGGATCCCCTTCTGACCGGGGCGCATCTGCGCAAGACTGGTGCCATGGCGCACCCGACCCGGACCAGCCTGCGCGATCCACGCCTTGATTTCTTTCGGGGCGTGACGATGTTCATCATCCTGATCGCGCATGTGCCCAACAACTGGTGGGCGCTGTGGATCCCGGCGCGGTTCGGCTTTTCGGACGCGACCGAGGTTTTCGTGTTCTGTTCTGGCATGGCCTCGGCGCTGGCCTTCGGCCGGGTGTTTCGTGAGCGCGGGTTGGCGATGGGAACGGCGCGCGTAGCCTTTCGGGTTTGGCAGGTTTACTGGGCGCACGTCGCGCTGTTCCTGGCCATTGCCGCCGCGATGGTGGCGCTGAATGGGACAGGGGCGTTTGAGACGGATTATGTCGGCCAGTTGAACCTGCACCGCTTCTTCGATGCGGCCGAAGCGGGCGTTCTGAGCCTGCTGACGCTGACCTATGTGCCAAACTATTTCGACATTCTGCCGATGTATTTGGCCATTCTGGCGATGATGCCGATCGTCGTTGCGCTGGCCCGCGTGGAAAAGGGCCTGGCGCTGGCTTTCGTCGTCACTGTCTGGCTGGGCGCGAACCTGGCCGGATGGGCCCTGCCCGCCGAACCCTGGTCCGACCGGGAATGGTTCTTCAACCCCTTTGGCTGGCAGCTGGTGTTCTTCACCGGCTTTGCCCTCATGATGGGATGGCTGCCGGCGCCCCCCGTGCGGCGCGATCTGATCGCGCTGGCGGTTCTGTTGCTGCTGGCGACTGTGCCGTTCGCCTATTTTCGCATTGTCGCGGTCCTGCCCGAGGTTGCAGCCTGGCGCAAGGACTGGGGGATTCTGATCCAGAAGACGGATTTCGGCATCCTGCGCTATCTGCATTTCCTGGCGCTGGCCTATCTCGGGTGGGTCGCGGTCGGGCCAAAGGGCCGCCGTCTGCTGCCGCCGGAAGGCGGTAGGCGTCTGGCCCGCATCTGGGGCGCGACGCTGCGAATCATCATGAAGGTCGGACAGCAATCGCTGGCGGTTTTTGTCGCCTCGATGTTCCTTGCACAGTTGCTTGGCGTTGTGCTGGACCAGACCGGGCGCAACGGTTGGACGATCCTCGCGGTGAACCTGCTCGGCTTTGCCCTGATCGTGGGGGTCGCCTACACCGTAGGCTGGTTCAAATCGCATCCCTGGCGCACGAAGGGCGGCCCGGCGTCCGACTGACTTCGCGCCGATGGCGGATCAGCGGCCCTCGAACCAGTCGAGTGCGAGCGTGGCCCAACCTTTCGGGATGCTGTGCCCGCCCGGGAAGAGCGCAAGTTCCAGCGCGGTTCCCGGTGTGCAGCGTGTCCAGCTGCGCCGCCAGAACAGGCCCTGGGTGGCAAACGCGTCGGCGCGCAAGCCCCGACAGCCATTTGCGGCTCGCCAGATCTCCATCGTGCGAAAGATGTCACCTTGCGCGAATACGTTGGGATCGCTCAGATCGCCACCGCCAAGGATGCGGCCTTCCAGCGGGACGGTGGTGTCATTCCAGCCGTGGGTGTGCAACAGGCGCACCGGGCCGGCGCAGCTTTCCGGATGCGGTCGCCAGAACCCGCCGCTGACCGGCGCATAGGCGGCAAAGGCGCCGGGGCGCGCGCAGGCCAGATAGCTGACCATCGAGCCGCCCACCGAAAAGCCCGCAAGCAACATCCGCTGTGGGTCCAGGCCAAAGCGCGCGGTGGCGTCGTCGCGCACCTGCTGCAGGAAGGCAATGTCATCGCGCGTGCTGCCACGCTCCGCCATGAATGCCCAGTTGTGGCCATTGCGGCCTGTCATCGGCATTCCATCGGGAGCAATCACCGCATAGCCGCGGGCAAGGATCGCTTCGACCATGCCGCGGTTGGTCATCGTGCCCGCGCCGGTTCCGCCATAGCCATGCACGAACATCACTGCCGGCAGATCCGGCCCGGCGCCTGCGGGCAACTCGATGTGATAATCCCCCCCAGCCAGGGTGCAGGGCGCCGGATCGGCAGCGCAGCCGGCCGCGGCCCCGGCAGCGCTGGCAATCAAGGCCAGGATCGCAAGGGCAAGGCGCAAAGGCAGCACGCCGGTTTCCGTCATCCCGTTTCCCCGCATGCGAAGCCAGCCATCAGGGTGCGGACGCGCGAACTGGCAAGCCACGATGCAGCCAACCTGGGCCCGCCCCCGATCCCAGCATCCCTTCGGGCACATCCAGGATCTGGGTATACCCTGCCCCTTCCAGATGCGCGGCCAGATGCGCCGAGCGCACCCCGCGTGCGCAGATCAGCGCGATCGGGGTTGAACCGGGCTGGCCCGCCACCACAGCCAGCGCTGTAAGAAAGTCCTTGCGCCGCATGTCCAGCGGATGCGCCCCCTCGGCAACCCCGGTTGCGGCCCATTCGTCAGGCCGCCGGATGTCGATCAACACCACCTCGCCCGTCAGCGCGCGGCGATGCGCCTCGCCGGGCGCAAGTGCATTCGATCCGCCGCCCCGCACGAACACCCCCCGCCCCTGCGCCACAAACAACAGCGGCACGGCACCGGCGGCAAAGGCAACCAGACCCAAAACCCTGCGCCGTGTCAGGGACGCGGGCACGGCGCGCGGCGCTGGGGTGGCGGGATCTGCGATCTCAGTTCTCCTTTGGCGCGGTCGAGGCAAAATCCGGGATCGGATCGGTCGAGGCCGGGGCTGGCTCCAGATCCGCCCAGTTGCCTTCCGAAAGGGCCAGATTGCCCGGAATATCCTCTTCCCAGAAACCGACGACGTTCGATGTTATGTTGAGGTATAGCTTGCCATCAAGGATCCGCCAGAGGGTCGGGTTTCCCGGCACCTTGCCCCCCTTTGCGACGCCATAGGCACAATGGCCGTCGTACTGGGGCGCATAGGTTTCCGGCGAGGCCAGGAACCGGTCGCGGTTCGCCTCGGTCGCGAAGGCAAACGTTGCACCATTGTGGGTGGCGGTGATGCTGGCGAGCCCCGGCACCGGGGCGGGCTGCGGCGTGCCGACCGGGCTTTGCGGCAGGTCGAAATAGGCAACCACGTCATGCCCGGATACGGCAAACCCGGTTGGATCGACATACTGATCGCCCGCGAGGGCGGCGAAGGGCAAGGTTCCGGCTAGGGCAACGGTCAGAAGCAGGCGGCGCATGGGTGTTTCCGATCTTGCGGTTGTGGGATGGTCGTGCGCCACCCTACAGCACGCGGGACACCTGCCTAGCCGGCCTCGCCGGGACGTGACGGGCCGTGGCCGAACGTGATCGCCGGCCACGGTCCCGAGGCTCGCCTTTTGCCCTGCCGCCCGTTCGGGCGCTGCATCCGGTGCTAGCGCAACATCGGTGGGCGCGCCTCGATCCAGGTTCCACTGCTGCGGCCACTTTCGGCCACGGCGAACACCGCGGCCATCGACCGCAGCCCATCCTCGGCCCGCGGGTAAAGATCGGCGGCGGGATCGGGTGCGCGGCCCTCTTTCTGCGCCATGATGCCCTCAGCCAGATCCTTGTAGATGTTGGCGAAGGCCAGCGGCATCCCCTCGGCATGGCCGATGGTGACACGGCTGGACCGGTCCGCTTCGGGGGACAGGCCCGCCTCGCCCCGCTCGATCACCTGCAACCGCTGACCAAGCGGCATCCAGTAAAGCTGGTTGGGCTGCTCTTGCGCCCATCTGAGCCCGCCCTTTTCCCCAAAGACTTGCAAGGTCAGGCCATGCTGCCGCCCGATTGCGATCGAGGATGTCCACAGACGCCCGACAGCCCCGCCGTCGAAACGCAGGTTTACCTGAGCATCGTCTTCTAGCACGCGCGACGGAAGGCAGGACACGATATCGGCCGAAAGACGGGCAACCTGCTGATTGATGACAAAGCTGGCCATATGCAGCGCGTGGATGCCGCAGTCCGCAAACTGCGCCGAAATACCCGCCTGCGCGGGATCATAACGCCAGCGCACGCGCGGATTGTCGGCGTCGGCCGCGTCCGCATGGTGGCCATGGGCAAACTCTGCCACCACCATCCGTACTGCCCCCAGATCACCACGCGCCACCATCGCCCGCATGTGGCGCACAAGCGAATAGCCGGTGTAGCCGTAGTTCACCGCGCAGATGCGGCCCGTCTCGCGAGTCAGGGCGACGATTTCCTGACCTTCCTCGACGGTCATGGTCATGGGCTTTTCGCATAGAACGTGAAAGCCGGCCTGAAGAAAGGCGCGCGTGATCTCGAAATGGGTGGCGTTGGGCGTCGCAACTGTCACCAGATCGACGCGATCCTTGCGCGCGCTTTCGCCCGCCAGCATCTCGCGCCAGTCGCCATAGGCGCGGTCCGCCGTCAGCCCCAGCCGACGCCCATAGGCGCGGCCTTCTTCGGGTCGGTGATCGAGCGCCCCGGCGACAAAGTCGAACAGACCGTCAAGCCGCGCGCCCAGCCGATGCGCCGGGCCGATCTGACTGCCTTCGCCGCCCCCGACAAGGCCCCATTTCAATTGCGTCACGTTCGGAACTCCTAGTTGAACCCGATGGAGGTAAGGTAGTCGCGGTTCAGCCGCGCGTCGTCGATCGGGCTGACATCCAGCGTAGGGTCACAATCCTGCTCAACGGTGCACCAGCCCTGGTAGCCCGCATCGAGCAGGATCTGACGCACGGCCGGGAAATCGACGTCGCCCTGGCCCAGATTGCAGAAGATGCCTTGGCCGCAAGCCTCGTAGAAACCTGTGCTCTTCGCGATCGCATCGGCCTTCACCTTTGGATCTATATCCTTGAAGTGCATGTAGGAAATACGCCCAACATGGCGCTTCATGAAGGCCACCGGATCAAACCCCGCGTAGGAATGGTGACCGGTGTCGAAGCAGATCTTCAGGATGCCTTCGTCTAATTCGTTCAGCAAACGCTCCAGCTCGGGCTCGAAATCCAGGAAGCCCGCTGCATGGGCATGGATGCCGACCGTCAGCCCATAGTCCTCGGCGCCCATCCGCGCGACCAGTGCGATCCGGTCGCGGAAGGCAGCCCATTCGGCCGCGTCCATCTGCTCGGCGGCCTCGGGGCGGCCCGCCGTGGGCGCTCGGCGTGGCGAGATCGAGTCGATCAGCACCAGATGCTGCGCGCCATGGGCGGCCAGTGCCTTGCAGGTGCGTTGGGTGGCATCCAGCACTTCGTCCCATTTCGTCGGATCGTGGAAAGGGCGGAACACGACGCCACCGATCAGCTCCAGGCCGTTCTCTGCCAGCGCCGGACCCAGGATCGCCGGATCTTCGGGCATGAACCCCACGGGGCCCAACTCGATTCCGCGATAACCGGCCTTGGCGCAGTCTTGCAGAACCTGACGCCAAGGCGGGTTGCGGGGATCATCTGCAAACTCAACTCCCCAGGAACAAGGGGCATTGCCGATACGGATCGTCATTCTCTGGTTTCCTTCACTCATTCGAAACGGTGTGCCAACGGCCGTCCGCTGCTGCCTCGAAGGCCGTCTCGATGACCTGGGACACGGCAAGCCCATCTCTGAACCTCGGCCAGACGGGGCGGCCTGTTGCGATGGCCTCAAGGAAATCCCGCGCCTCGATGATGATCTGATCCTGATAGCCGGTGCCATGCCCGGGTCCCTGGCAGAACGCGCCGTAGTCCGGATGCTCGGGGCCGGTCAGGATGCGCGCAAATCCGCGCTGGGCCTCCGGTCCCTCGGCGCGATACAGCCAGACCGCGTTCTGGTCTTCCTGATCGAACCGGATCGCACCCGTTGTCCCGTGGATTTCGTAGGCATAGCCCATCTTGCGGCCGGTCGCGACGCGGCTGATGAACAGGTGCCCCATTGCGCCAGAGGCGAACCGCAGCATCATCTGGGCCTGATCGTCATTGTCTACCGCGACCGGGCCGTTGGCGCCGGGGCGGGTGGCATGGACCGTCTCGATCTGTGCCGAAAGCTCTGCAATATCGCCCATCAGGGCCAGCGTGCAGTTGATCATGTGGGGGGCCAGATCGCCCATCGCCCCGGTTGCGCGCCCTGTGGTCCGCCAATTTGCCAGCAGGGTCGGATCTGCCAGAAAATCTTCGGTATGTTCGCCCCTGAACCAGGTCACTCTGCCAATCGCGCCGTCGGCAAGCAGGTGCCGCACGAACTGGGTGGCGGGCGTGCGCACATAGTTGAAGCCGACCATGTTCGCCAGGCCCGAGGCATCGGCGGCGGCAACCATCGCACGGGCATCGGCCAGCGACGCGCCAAGCGGCTTTTCGCAGAACACGGGCTTGCCGGCGGCAAAGGCCGCCTCGGCGATAGCGCGATGCGTGCTTTGCGGCGAGGCGATGACCACTGCGCCGACCTTTGGATCGGTGACCAACTCTTTCCAGTCGCCTGTTGCACGGGCGAACCCGTAGGCCCTTCGGTAGCGCTCGGCCGTCGTGGGGGTTGAGGCGGCAATCACCTCGAGGCGCGGTCGCAAGCGCGTGTCGAAGACCGCGCCCACCGCAGACAGGGCAACGGCGTGCGCCTTGCCCATGTAGCCCCCGCCGACCAGTCCGATCCCGATCTCGTCCAACGTATCCTCCCCAGATCACGCCATCTATTGCAACCGGTTGCAAAACATGTATCCTGAGACCGCACGGCACGCAAGTCCCGTTTGGGGATAGACGCGAGCCATCCATCAGGCGGGGACAAAGACATGCCGGGTCAAGGCGACAGCATCAGGCTGACCGTTGCACAAGCCATCGTGCGCTACCTGATGAACCAGTTCATCGAGATCGACGGGGTCGAGACTCGGATCTGTGGCGGAGGCTTCGGCATCTTTGGCCACGGCAACGTCCCCTGCCTTGGCGAAGCGCTGTATCCGGTGCGTGACGACCTGCCGCTTTATCGCGGGCAGAACGAACAGAGCATGGGGTTCGCGGCCGCCGCCTACGCAAAGTATCACCTGCGCCGCCGCTTCATGTTCTGCACCGCCAGCGCGGGGCCGGGCACGGCGAACCTGCTGACTGCTGCGGCGCTTGCCCATGCCAATCGCCTGCCGATGTTGATGCTGTGCGGAGATACCTTTCTGACCCGTCTTCCCGACCCGGTGTTGCAGCAGCTTGAGCATTTCGGAAACCCGACACTGGGCCTGACCGATGCCTTCCGGGCGGTCAGCCGCTACTGGGATCGGATCACCCACCCCGCCCAGATCCTGCAATCGCTGCCCGCCGCTCTGGCAACCCTGCTTGACCCCGCCGATTGCGGCCCGGCGTTCCTTGGCTTGCCGCAGGATGTCCAGGGCTGGGCTTGGGACTATCCAGCGGCCTTCTTTGCCCGGCGGGTTCATCGCATCCGGCGCCAGGCGCCAGATGCCGCAGAGATTGCCGAGGCGGTGACCCTTTTGCGCGCGGCGCACCGACCGATGATCGTGGCGGGCGGCGGCGTGCAGTATTCCGGCGCGGTGGCCGAACTGACCGCCTTTGCCGAGGCCCACTCGATCCCCGTGGTCGAAACCATCGCAGGCCGCGCCAACATGCTTGCGACCCATCCCCTGAACATCGGCCCGATCGGCGTGACCGGATCGGACAGTGCCAACACCATCGCAGCCGAGGCCGATGTGGTGCTGGCCGTGGGCACGCGGTTGCAGGATTTCACCACCGGTTCGTGGACCGTCTTTGCACCGGACGCGCGCCTTGTCGGGCTGAACGTCGGGCGCCACGATGCAGCCAAGCACCTGTCGCTGCCGGTGGTCGGTGACGCGAAAATGGGTCTCGCGGGGATTGGCGTCGGCCTGAAAGGCTATCGCGCCCCGGCAGACTGGACCGCCCGGGCGCAGGCGGAACGCAAGACCTGGGATGCCTATGTGGCCGCCAATGTCGCGCCGGGCAATCGGCCCAATTCCTACGCGCAGGCGATCGGCGTGGTGAACGATCTTTGCCACCCACGCGACAGGATCGTGACGGCGGCCGGCGGCCTGCCTGCCGAGGTGACGGCGAACTGGCGCACGCTGGGGATCGGCACGGTCGATGTCGAGTTCGGCTTTTCCTGCATGGGCTACGAGATTGCAGGCGGCTGGGGCGCACGGATCGCGCAGGCGCAAAAGGAACCGGACCGCGACACGATCGTGTTTGTCGGCGACGGCAGCTATCTGCTGATGAACTCTGACATCTATTCGTCGGTGCTGACGGCCCGAAAGCTGATCGTGCTGGTTCTCGACAACGGCGGTTTCGCGGTCATCAACAAGTTGCAAAAGAACATGGGCAGCGAGAGCTACAACAACCTGATCGCCGATTGCCCGACGGTGCCCGCGCCCTTTACCGTCGATTTCGAGGCCCACGCCCGCGCGATGGGGGCCAACGCCGAAACTGTGGCGACCCCCGCCGAACTGGGCGAGGCGTTTCTGCGGGCGAAAGCGGCTGACCGGACCTCGGTGATCGTGATGCAGGTCGATCCGCATGACGGCTGGACGACGCAGGGCCATGCCTGGTGGGAAGTCGGCACGCCCGAGGTGTCCGAAAGCCCCCGCGTGCGCGATGCGCATTCCGGGGTCGAGGCAGGTCGCGCCGGACAAAGGCCGGGTGTGTGATGGCGGATCTGTCGCGCCTTGGCGGACGAAGGTTCCTGGTGATCGGTCGCGCCGGGATGGATCTCTACGCCGATCCCCCCGGCACGCGGACGGAAGAGGCGATGCGTTTCACCGCCAGCCTCGGAGGGTCTTCGGCGAACATCGCCGTAGCGCTTGTGCGGCTGGGCAGCCGTGCCTCGCTTGTGACTTGCGTGTCGGAGGATGCGGTTGGTCGCTTTGCCCTGAACCAGCTTGATCGCTACGGTGTGGATCGGGTCCACGTTCGCCCGGTGGGTGGCGAGGCGCGCAATTCGCTCGCGGTGGTCGAAACGCGGATCCTTGATCACCAATCGGTCATTTATCGCAACGGCGCGGCAGATTTCGAGATGAACATTTCGGATGTCGAGGCGGTGGATTACTCTGCCTACTCGGCGCTGATTACCACCGGCACGGTGTTTGCCGCCGAACCGTCCCGCAGTGCGGCCTTTCGCGCCTTCGATCTTGCCCGCGCCGCGGGTCTGCCGCTGATCTTCGATGTCGATTACCGCCCCTACTCCTGGCCGTCGGCCCAGGTCGCGGCCGAGGTTTATTCGCGGGCGGGGGCCCTGTGCGACGTGATCGTGGGCAATGACGTGGAGTTCGGCTTCATGGCTGGCGATCCAGCGCGTGGCCTAGACAAGGCGCGGGCGCTGGTCGCAGCGGGCGCCCAGATCGCCGTCTTCAAGATGGGCGAACAAGGGGCCGTGACAATCACGCCCGATGGCGAATTTGCCACCGGCATCTACCCGACACAGGCGTTGAAGCCGACCGGCGCCGGCGACAGCTTTCTTGGCGCCTTCATCGCGGGTCTGGCAGACGGCAGGACCGTGCGCGAGGCCACGCTGCTCGGTTCGGCCGCCGCAGCGATGGTCGTGGCGCGCGTGGGCTGTGCCCCGGCCATGCCGACGCGGGCCGAGCTTGACACCTTCCTTGCCAATCACAGCGGCCCAGGCACCGCCTGAAAGGACTGACCATGCACATCGCACCGTTCGATAACCGCAACCACCCCATCGTGGATGCCGATGACGCCCATGTGCCACTGGTCTATTTCAACATCGTCAGGCTTGGCGCAGGCGATCACTTTGACTACCGGGTGTCCGGCTATGAAACCTGTATTGTCCCGGCGACAGGCACGGTCACCGTCGAAACCATGGGTGAGACCTTTGCAGAGATTGGCAACCGGGGGGCTGATGTCTGGGATGGCGAGCCCGAGGGCGTTTATGTGCCCACCGATACGACCGCCCGGATCACGGCACTGACCGCGAGTGAAATCTTCATCGCCGGCGCAAGGTTCGCCGATACGCTGCGCCCCTTCGCGGTGCGGTCGGGCGATCTGGATGTGGTGCAATACGGGTCTGACGACACCAAGACCCACCGCAAGATCAAGCACATCCTCGGGGCGGCCTACCACGACAGGGTCGGGCGGCTTCTGGTCAGCGAGCTGTTTACCGTGGGCGCGGGTGGCTGGTCGGGCTTTCCCAGCCACAAGCACGACACCGACCGCTTGCCCGAAGAATCCCGCCACGACGAATGCTACAATTTCCGCTTTCGCCCTGACTACGGATCCGGCCTGCAGATGCTGCAGCGGGTCGACAACGAACCGGGTGATGCCTATCACATCATGAACCGCTCGACCGTGCTGATCGACAAGGGCTATCATCCCTGCTGCGCCCTGCCGGGCTACGAGATGTACTACTTCACCATCCTGGGCGGCCTCAGCCAACGCAGCCTGAAGCAGTACTTCCAGCCCACTCATGCCGCGCAGCTGCACACGATCCCTGGAATCATGGATATGGTGGCCAAGTTCAAATGACCCTCGTTTCCCTGTCAGATGTCCTGCGCCCGGCGCTGGCCGGTGGCTACGCCGTACCTGGCCTTGTCTGCCTGGGCTGGGAGGACATGCGCGCCTATGTGATGGCGGCTGAAGCCGAGCGTGCGCCGGTGATCCTTCAGGCCGGACCAAGCTGTCGGGAACACACGCCGCTGCCTGTTCTGGGCGCCATGTTCCGCCACCTGGCGGAAAGTGTCGATGTGCCGGTGGTGGCGCATCTTGACCATGGCCACAGCTTTGATGAATGCCGCGCGGCGCTTGATGCGGGCTTTACCTCGCTCATGTTCGACGGCTCGCGTCTGCCGCTGGCGCAGAACATCGACGCGACGGCGGCGGTGGCCGAGCTTGCCCATGCGGCGGGCGTTTCCTGCGAAGGCGAGATCGGCTTTGTCGGCTACGCAGGTGGTGCGGAGTCGGCGGGCACCGACCCGACAGAAGCGGCGCTCTTCGCCCGCGACACGCGCGTTGATGCCATGGCGATCTCGGTCGGAAACCTGCATCTTCAACAGGATCACGGTAGCGGGCTCGATCTGGCCCGCCTCCGCGCGATTGAGGCGGTGACCGACGTTCCACTGGTGATCCACGGTGGATCGGGCGTTCCACCGGTGGAACGCGCAAGCCTCGCGGCCACCTCCAGGATCTGCAAGTTCAACATCGGCACCGAATTGCGGATGGTCTTTGGCGCGGCGCTGAGGGAGGCCGTTTGCGCCGACCCGGCGCGCTTCGACCGGATTGCCATCCTGAGGGACACGCACGCCCCAGTCCTCGCCGCCGCCCGGTCCGTGATCCGCAGCACCGGCGCTGCCGGCAGGGCGTAACGCAACTGCGTGGCGCAGACATGCTTCCCGCGCTCCAGCCGGGGCGGCTCTGCCTGCAAGATCCACGCGAACAGAACCCATCCAAGACCTCGTGCACCGTTTGCACCGCAATCAGCAACTGCCACGATCGAGATAGAGTTCTCTGAGCAACCCTGGCCGGCCTTGCAGATATCTCCGCCAGTTGTTGCGAGACCGCTGCTTTCTGGTACCCTTACATCGTGTTGATCGCAGGGAGCCAACCAGAGGTTGGGTCACAGCAAACACCAGAGGGAGGATCAACATGACACGCCAAACAGATGCGCTTGGGCTTGTGATCAGCGGGACAACCCCCGCCGCCGCAGCCCGCTACGATGCCGCTGTCAAGCTGCTGCAATGCTATCGCGGTGATCCGGTGGCCGAAGTTGATAAAGCGCTGGCAGAGGCGCCAGATTTTGTGATGGCCCATGTCCTCAAGGCGTGGCTGCATCTTCTGGGAACAGAACCTGGTGGCCTGCCCGTAGCGCGCAATGCGCTGGAGGCCGCTGACCGGTTGCCCGCGACCTCGCGCGAGAAGGGTCACCTTGCGGCGATCCGCCATCTGACCGAAGGCCGCTGGTATGCTGCCAGTCGCGTGATGGAGGACGTCACGATTGAAGCCCCGCGCGATGCTTTGGGGCTTCTGGCGGGGCATCAGATCGACTTTTTCACGGCCCGTTCGCGAATGCTGCGCGACCGCATCGCCCGGGCCCTGCCGCATTGGGACGGGTCGATGCCAGGTTACCACTCGATCTTGGGCATGCACGCCTTCGGGCTGGAAGAGATGGGCGATTATGCCTGTGCCGAGGCCTCCGGACGTCAGGGGGTCGAGTTTGAGCCTACCGACGGTTGGTCACAGCACGCGGTGGCGCACGTTCTCGAGATGCAGAACCGCACCGAGGACGGCATCGTCTGGATGCGTGGTAACGACGGCTGGGCGGGCGACAGTTTCTTGCAGGTCCACAACTGGTGGCATCTTGCGCTCTACTATCTGGAGGTTGGCGATATCCCTGCCGTGCTCGCGCTATTCGATGACCAGATATATGGCGCGAAGTCGGGCGTGGTGATGGACATGGTGGACGCCTCGGCGCTGCTCTGGCGTCTGCATCTGCGCGGCGTGGATGTGGGAGAACGCTGGCAGGCCGTCGCAGACAACTGGGCGCCGATTGCTGGTGCGGGGCTATACGCCTTCAACGATTTCCACGCGGTGATGGCGTTCACCGGCGCCGGGCGACACGGATCGGCGCAGGCGGTGATCGCGGCGCAGAAGGAAGCGATGGCCCGAGGGGGTGACAACGCCTGGTTCACCGCGGACGTGGGCCAACCGGCCTGTCAGGCGATCATCGCCTTCGGCGAGGGGGACTATCGCAAGGCAGTGGAACTCCTCCGCCCGATACGCTCGATCGCCGCACGCTTTGGTGGAAGTCACGCGCAGCGTGATGTGATCGACCTTACACTGATCGAGGCCGCCCTGCGCGCTGGGGACGCGGCGCTGGCCGCCGCACTGGCCGCCGAGCGCGCCGAGCAGCGCCATGACAGCCCACTCAGCGAGTTGTTCCAGCGCCGCGCAAAGTTGATGGCTAGGGATGACCCCGGCGGACAATGACTCGCCTGGTTTCACCATCCGCGCGATAATGGACGCCAAGGTCGCCGCCCTGTCCCATCAGGCATTGGCCGATCATGTCAGCCGCCCGTGCGCAGGACGGACGGCACAAACGGCCAGTACAACCGGGCAGCCTGGCCTTTCCAGCGCTGGCGTCACAGTGAGGGCGGTTTGGCCGAGTCCAAGAACAGGTTCATCTCGCCACGCCCTGTGCGGGCAGGTGGCGGAACACGCCCCAGGCCGACCAGATCAGGATCACCCCCAGCCCCAGTTTCAACGCGCCCGACGGAACAAAGCCCAGAAGCCGCGCCCCCACCACCGCGCCAAGGATGGAGCCCGCGACCAGCGGCAGGATCGTGCCGGTCCAGACCGCCCTTTGCCGCAAGGGCGAGCCGTCCCCGAAATGGCGCAGAAGACCCACCGCGATGGTGGGCATCCCCACCAGCATCGACATCGACCCGGCCAGTTTGGCGTCGGCTGCGAACATCAGGATGAAGGCCGGGATGATCAACTCGCCCCCCGCCACGCCCAGAAGTGACGAGACCAGCCCGATGCCCACGCCTGCCGCCGCCGCCCACAGCACGGTTGGCACAAGGCCCGGCGGCACAAGGCGGATCGGCTCGGCCACGAACAGCCCTTCGGCGATCAGCACGCAGCCAAGCGCCACCAGCAGCACCAGAATGGCCTGCCCCAGCCGCGCATCCGACACCCGCCGCACCCAGCCCGCGCCAAACCATGCCGCCGACAGCGACCCCGCCAGCATCCCCAGCACCGCCGGCAGGTGCGGCCCGATCAGATCGACCGGCACCGTCGCAGCGCGGAACGGAAAGGCCGCCGCCAGCACGGCAAAG
>JBGSQL010000357.1:0-4897 GCA_041738105.1 Rhodobacter sp.
TCCAGCCAGCCATGTTCCGCCGTGGCGCGGATCGTGCCGTCCAGGTCCAGCTCGTCTGCAGCCCCATCCCGTGCCCAGCGGCGCAGCCGCCGGAGCGCCACCTTGATGTTGCGCGTGCCCAGCTCCACCGACCCGTCCAGATCGCGAAACTCGCGCCGGTCCCAGACCTTGACCGCGCGCTGGTGGCGGCTTTCATCCTGCCCGATCCGTACGCCCTCGGGGTTGTAACCATAGGCGCCGAACGGGCTGGTGCCGGCAGTTCCGACCCATTTCGATCCGCCCTGATGGCGCCCCTTCTGCTCGTCCAGCCGCTGGCGCAGCGTCTCCATCAACGCCTCGAAGCCACCCATCGCCTCGATCGCGGCCTTCTCCTCGGGGGTCAGATGCGCCTCTGCCAGCTTCTCCAGCCAGTCGCGCGGCAGATCCAGCGCGGCCACCACCTGTGCCGGCGAAATCGCCTCCAGCCCCTGGAAACTTTCGGCAAAGGCCCGGTCAAAGCGGTCCAGATGCCGCTCGTCCTTCACCATCGCGGTGCGTGCCAGATAGTAAAAGCCCTCGGCATCCCAGGTCACCAGACCGGCGGCCACGCCTTCCAGAAATCCCAGATACTCGCGCAGCGAAACCGGAACCCCGGTGCGGCGCAGCGCCTGAAAGAACGGCGCGAACATGGCGTCAGAGGATCCGGTCGAGGAAGATCGTCGCAAACAGCCCGACGATCCCGAAGGCGATCGCGAACCCTGTCGCATAGTGCAGCTGGTCCAGCGGCCGGCCACCGCGGCGCCGCGCCGTGGCAATTCCCATCAGCGCGCCCAAGACCGCCGCTGCAACGATAATCATCCAATCCGCCTTTCCACCACGGCTGCCATCCCTAGGGGCGGCTCAGCCGCCCTGCACCGGTGACAGCACCGAGATCTCGATCAGTCGTGCCCGCACCTGATCCTGCGCGCCGAAGCCATAGCGTGCCCACCCGATACTGTCGAGGCGCAGCGCCTGTGCCTCGGCCTCCTCACCCTTGATCTCCAGCGCTTCGGCCTTGATCATCATCAGGCTGGCCAGCAGGGCGGCGTTTTCGGCGCGGCGCACCACGGGGATCGCCCTTTCGGCCAAACGCGCGGCCTCGTCCGCCTGACCCGCCGACAGCGCAAACGCCGCCATCTGCATGTCGATATGTGCGCCATGAATCCCGGCCCCCGGCAGACCGCGATAGACCCGTGCCGCCTCGGCCAGCGAGATCACCGCAAGGTCGATCTCGTCTGCCAGGCTCAACCGCCCCAACGCAAAATAGCTGAATCCCAGACGGGTATCCTGCCAGCCTTCGGCACGCGCGATCCGCAGCGCCTCTTGCGCCGCCGTGCGCCGTTCGACCGACGATCCCCGCGGGCCAAGGGCCGCCTCGATCGCATCAATCCATGCGCGCGAGGTGGGCGCCGTCACCCCCCGTGCCGGAAACTCGCCGGCCGGGTTCAGCCGCGCCAGGATGGCGGGCAGGCGCGTCGCAACCTCCTCCCGGCTCATGCCGTTTTGCAACGCAGGATCGTAGTGCGCCCGCAGCATCAGCATGTCGAAGCCGGTCAGGATCGTGTGGAAATTGTCGTCGTTGAACACCGAGTCCGACAGTTCATAAAGATCGTTCAACGGCCCCAGCGCCTGCGCCAGTTCTTCGTGCAGGCAGTCACGCACTTCTTGCGGCGAGGTGTCCGACGGAATGAAGATCGCCACCTGCTCGCGGCTTTCCAGCAGGGTCCAGTCCACCCTGTCACTCCGCCGTGCCGCCCGGTAGCCGGCCCAACTCGAAACGCCGGGCACGACGAAACAGGCCGCTTGCGGCACCAGCGATTGCAGCCGAGCGCGCGGCAGAAACTCGATCGTGACCGAGGCCGGCCCGCGTGCAACCGCGCGCACATCCATCCCCGCCTCGTCACGCAGTCGCCCGATGACCCGGGCCAGATCGGTGGGCGCGGTTGGTGGCACTTTCCCGGTCAACAGGATGGTCACGGGCTGCTCGAACCGCGTCAGGCGCGTCAACTCGCGCCCGCTTTCCATCTGGAACGCGAGCAGCAGGAAATCACGCGCCATCGCCGTATTGCTGCGCTCGGGGCCGGCAGCCCGCGCTGGCGCAAACGACTGCATCGCAGGCAGCGGGTCGGTGTCCACGGCCCGGCGCTGCGCCACATCCAGCGATGTCTGCGCACAGCCCGCAAGCCACATCAGACAGGCACACAGGGGCACAAGACGCATCACGATGGCCTGTCATACTCGATGAACGGGGTTGCGACGCCGATCTTGTCATAAAGCCGCCGCGCTGTCGCATTGAAATGCTGGGTCAGCCAGTAAACCGCAGGCGCCCCTGCGGCATCCGCACTGTCATAAACCGCCCCGATCAGCGCCCGCCCCAGGCCACGACCCCGGATTTCGGGCCGCACATAAAGGTCTTGCAGATAGCAGACCTTCTCGATCTTCCAGCACGTTGCGTGCAAGACGTGATGCACCAGCCCCGCCGGCGCGCCATCCACGACCAGCAGGGATCCCCGCATCGTTGCCGGATCGTCCGAGATCAGCCGCGCAAAGGTTGCTGCCGTCACGTCTTCCGGCAACTCCGCCTCGTAGAACGTCAGATACGCCTGCCACAGATCCCGCCACGCCGCCTCGTCGCCGGCTGTGACGGGCCGGATCACCGCCCCCGGCGGGGGGGTGCCCGTCTCGCCCGGACGGCGGTTGTAGCGGAGGAACGGCGTCAGCACGCCGATCCTGTCGTAAAGCCGCCGCGCCCGCGCGTTGAAATCCTGGGTGAACCAGTAGACCGTCGGCGCGCCTGCCGCATCGGCCTCGGCATAGACCGTCTCGATCAGCGCGCGCGCCACGCCCCGGCCCCGCGCCTCGGGCAGGGTGTAGAGATCCTGCAGATAGCAGACATTTCCCGTCACCCAGGAACTGGGATGGAACAGGAAATGCACCAGCCCCACCGGACGCCCGCCCAGCACCGCGATCCGGCCCCGAAACGCCCCCGGCCCGCCGCTGAGGATCCGCGTGAAGGTCGTCGCATAAACCTCTGCCGGTAATACGGTTTCGTAATACTCCAGATAACCCCGCCACAGCGCGCGCCACGCCGCCTCGTCGGCAGGCACCAGCGGCCGGATCACCAGATCCATGGCGGCGTCCCCGCCCACGGCTAGCGCGCCGCCCGCGCCATGAAGGCCAGCCGCTCGAACAGATGCAGATCCTGCTCGGTCTTCAGCAGCGCCCCGTGCAGCTTTGGCAGCGCATTCTTGCCCTCGCGCCGCAGATCCTCGGGCGTCAGATCCTCGGCGAGGATCAGTTTCAACCAGTCCAGCACTTCGCTGGTCGAGGGTTTCTTTTTCAGCCCCGGCGTCTCGCGCACTTCGAAGAACTGCGTCAGCGCGGCGGTCAGCAGCGCCTCTTTCAGCCCTGGAAAATGCACGCCGACGATCGCCTTCATCGTCGCCATGTCCGGAAACCGGATATAGTGAAAGAAGCAGCGCCGCAGAAAGGCGTCCGGCAGCTCTTTTTCGTTGTTCGAGGTGATGATGACCACCGGGCGATGCTGCGCCCGCACCGTCTCGCCCGTCTCGTAAACATGGAATTCCATCCGGTCGAGTTCCTGCAACAGATCGTTCGGAAACTCGATATCGGCCTTGTCGATCTCGTCGATCAGCAGCACCACCCGCCCCGGCGCGGTAAAGGCCTGCCACAGCTTGCCGCGCCGGATGTAGTTGGCCACGTCGTTCACCCGCGCGTCGCCCAGCTGGCTGTCGCGCAGCCGGCTGACGGCATCATATTCGTACAGCCCCTGCTGCGCCTTCGTCGTGCTCTTGATGTGCCATTCGAGGATCGGCAACCCAAGGCTGGCCGCCACCTGGCGGGCCAGTTCGGTCTTGCCGGTCCCCGGCTCGCCCTTGACCAGCAGCGGGCGCTCCAGTGCCACCGCGGCATTGACCGCGATGGTCAGGTCGGGCGGCGCGATGTACCGATCGGTCGAGGAAAAACGCATAGTCCACCAAGGGTTGAAGCGGCGCGCGGATCGGCCTGCCCGGTGCAGCCTACCCGCCCGCCCATTTCGCCGCAACCCGCGCCATCGCCTAGTGACATTCCGTCAGGCTTGCGATATTGCACCGCCCGAAGGGGTGCCGGATGACGATGACGACCAGTTCAAGACCGTTTGGCCTGCAGGAGAGAGCAGCGATGAAGGCAGAGACCTTTCTTCCCGACGACTACCGTCCGGCCGAAGACGAACCGTTCATGAACGAGCGTCAGCTTGAATACTTCCGCCGCAAACTGGTGGTGTGGAAGCAGGAACTGATGGACCAGAGCGCCGAAACCATCGAGGGTTTGCAGGACTCGGGCCGCAACGTGCCCGACATCGCCGACCGCGCGTCCGAGGAAACCGATCGCGCGCTGGAACTGCGCACCCGTGATCGCCAGCGCAAGCTGGTGTCCAAGATCGACGCCGCCCTGCGGCGGATCGAGAATGGCGAATATGGCTACTGCGAAGTCACCGGCGAGCCGATCTCGCTCAAGCGGCTCGATGCCCGCCCAATCGCCACGATGACGCTCGAGGCGCAGGAAAAGCATGAACGCCGCGAGCGTGTGCACCGCGAAGACTAGCCGCGCCTCAACCCACCGGTTGTACGGGGGCTTGCGTCTTGCGGCGCAGATCGTGCACGCTGCAAACAGCCTGAAACGCCCCCGAACATAGGCCCGAACATAGGCCCGAACCAAGGCCCGAACCAAGGACAGCCCATGACCCTGATCGGGCAATCCATCACCGTTCTGGGCGCAGGGATCGCGGGCCTTGCCGTGGCCCGCGCGCTGGCGTTGCGCGGCGCCGAGGTGACGGTTCTCGAACAGGCCGACGCGATCCGCGAGGTTGGGGCCGGCC
>JBGSQL010000400.1:0-1549 GCA_041738105.1 Rhodobacter sp.
GCCACCGGCGCCGGGCAGGCCGCCAGCGCCGCCAACAGGCGCGTGGCCTCGGCCTCGACATCCGCTTCCGCCAGCATCACGTTGGTCAGCCACAGGGTTGCGCAATCGATCAGGACCACGGCTTCGGGCGGCACGGTGCCAAGGGCGCCGGCAAGGTCGCGCGGCGCCTCTATCGTGTTCCAATCCGGCCCCCGATCCTGCTGGTGGCGTGCGATCCGGTCGCGCATCTCATCGTCCCAGGCGTCCGCAGTGGCGATGTAGATGCGGGGCTTGCCTGTTGATGTGACCAATTTTTCAGCACATGCTGATTTACCAGACCGCGCGCCGCCGACCACGAGCGCAATTTTCCAGCCTGTCGGCGAAAGGAGTGATCCGGTCACGGATGCGCCTCGTAATGGGTGTAAAAGGTTCAGCAAGATCTGGGGGTATAAGATGGCACTTGACGCGTATACCGACCAAAGCATGTCGCGCAAGGCGATGAAAGCCGAGCTTCTCGACGCGGAAACCGAACTCCGCCTGGCCTACGCCTGGCGTGACCAGCGCGACGAGGCAGCCCTGCATCGGCTGATCACCGCCTATATGCGGCTCGCAATCTCGATGGCGGCCAAGTTCCGTCGCTATGGCGCGCCGATGAACGATCTGATCCAGGAGGCCAGCCTTGGTCTGATGAAGGCGGCCGACAAGTTCGATCCGGATCGTGGCGTGCGCTTCTCGACTTATGCCGTGTGGTGGATCAAGGCGTCGATCCAGGATTACGTGATGCGCAACTGGTCGATGGTGCGGACCGGATCGACCAGCAGCCAGAAGGCCTTGTTCTTCAACCTGCGCCGCGTGCAGGCCAAGCTGGAACGCGAGGCCGCCCAGCGGGGCGAGACGCTGGATGGCCATCAGTTGCGCGAAATGATCGCGCATGAGGTGGGTGTGCCGCTGGCCGATGTCGAAATGATGGAAGGGCGGCTGTCGGGGTCGGACTTTTCCCTCAATGCGACCCAATCTTCCGAAGATGAGGGCCGCGAATGGATCGACGCGCTGGAAGACGACGGCGAGCAGGCGGCCGAGCGTGTGGCCGAGGCGCATGACGCGGCCCATCTGCGCAGCTGGCTGATCAAGGCGATGCAGGGGCTGAATGCGCGCGAGCGGTTCATCGTGACCGAGCGCAAGCTGCGCGACGAAGCCCGCACGCTCGAATCCCTGGGCACAGAGCTCGGGTTGTCAAAAGAGCGGGTACGCCAGCTCGAAGCGGCCGCCTTTGCCAAGATGCGCCGCAGCCTCGAAACCCAGTCGCGTGAGGTGCACCATTTCCTCGTTTAGTCCCTTGCCCTGGCTGATCGCGGTGCTTGGGGTCTGCCTGACCCTCGGCTCCGCTCAGGCCCGCGAGGTTTCGCAAGGCGCGCTGGATGCCTTGCCAAACGCCGATGTGGTGATCCTGGGCGAGGTGCATGACAATCCCCAGCACCACGCGAACCAGGCGCGCGCGGTCGCCGCGCTGCGGCCCACGGCCGTGGTGTTCGAGATGCTGACCCCCGATCAGGCGGCGCGGATGCCGGCC
>JBGSQL010000452.1:0-35115 GCA_041738105.1 Rhodobacter sp.
GCAGGGCGCCGTGGATGCGCGCCCCTGGCTGGACCACGGCCGGTGGGAGGTCGCCCAGCCTGTTGGCGCGGCAAAACCGCACCCCGGCCAGCCGCCCTATCCGTTCCTGCCCGTCGAGGGGGAAAGCCTGCATCAGGTGCCGGTCGGACCGGTTCATGCCGGGATCATCGAGCCGGGTCATTTCCGCTTTACCGCGCAGGGCGAGACGGTGGTGCGGCTGGAGGAACGGCTTGGCTATGTCCACAAGGGCCTCGACCGGCTGATGCGGGGGGCGACGCTGGCACGCGGCGCCGAACTGGCCGGACGGACCTCGGGTGACAGCACGGTGGCCTATGCCTGGGCCTTCGCACAGGCCGCCGAGGCGGCGCTGGCGGTCGATGTGCCCGAGCGCGCCTTCTGGCTGCGTGGTCTGATGGCCGAACTGGAACGCCTTGCCAACCATCTGGGCGACATCGGGGCGATCTGCAACGACGCCGCCTTTGCGCTGATGCTGGCACAGATGAGCATCCTGCGCGAAAATGTCCTGCGCGCGGCGCAGGCCGTCTTTGGTCATCGCTTCATGCGCGACCGGATCGTTCCGGGCGGCGTTTCGATGGATCTCGATGCGGCGGGCGCGGCGCTGCTGCGGCGTCTGGTCGACGACATCCGCGAGCAGTTCCCGCCCCTGGTCGACCTTTACGACAACACCGCCTCGTTGCTGGACAGGACGGTTTCCACCGGCCGGGTCGGGTCTGACCTTGTGCAGCGCTTTGGGGCGGGCGGTTACGTTGGGCGCGCGTCGGGGCGCGACTTCGACACGCGCCGCGACCTGCGCTATGCGCCCTATGACATGCTGAGGCTCGACGTGCCGGTGCGCCACGAAGGCGACGTCAATGCGCGTATCTGGGTCCGCATCCACGAGGTCGAGCAGATCTGCTCGCTGATCACCCAGATCCTGACCGCGCTGCCCGACGGGCCGGTGCGGGCCGACATTCCGGCGGTCGGCGTGCCCCGCGAGGGGCTGGGGCTGGTCGAGGGGTTCCGTGGCGACATTCTGGTCTGGCTGTCGCTCGACGCCGAGGGGCTGATCCGCCGCTGCCACATGCGCGATCCCTCGTGGTTCCAGTGGCCGCTGCTTGAAGCCGCGATCGAGGGCAACATCATCGCGGATTTTCCGCTGTGCAACAAATCCTTCAATTGCTCGTATTCCGGGCACGATCTGTGATGGGGGCGCCATGAAGCGGTTTCTACTCGCCGGGCTGACCCACCGGCCGCTCACCGAAGCGGCACCATCGCCGGCGCCCGAGATGCAGGACGAACTGGCGGCCGCCCTTACGCGCACGGCGCGGGCCAAACTCGGCCGCAGCCTGTCGATCCGGATGGTCGATGCCGGATCGTGCAATGGCTGCGAGATGGAGCTGAATGCGCTGAGCAACCCCTACTACGACCTTGAACGCTTCGGTCTGCATTTCGTCGCCTCGCCGCGTCACGCCGACGTGCTGATGGTCACCGGGCCGGTGACGCGCAACATGGCCGAAGCCTTGCGCCGGACCTATGACGCGACGCCCGCGCCAAAATGGGTGATCGCGGTGGGCGACTGTGCCCGTGGCGGCGGATGCTTTGCCGGCAGCTACGCCATCGTCGGTGGCGTCGAGGCGGTGGTTCCGGTCGATCTGCACATTCCCGGCTGCCCGCCCGATCCGACGGCGCTGCTCCGCGGTTTGCTCGCGCTTCTCGACCGGATGGGCGCCAGCGCGCCAGCCGAGTAAGGGATCGGCGCGCCGGGCGTCGCCAATGACCGACGAAGGATCGCCACCATTGGCGGTGCAGATCGCGTTGCGCCCTACAATTCGATCGGTGAACGCAAGGCTGCGGGCACTTTCCTGGCGTGCGGTATCTTTTTTCTTTCACATGGCATTATCGCATACTATACTTTCATGTGATAGGAGAACGCCATGTCGCACCCTCGCGCTCTTGCCCCCGCCCCGGATCGCAACGCGGTCCTGACCAAGGCCATGCTTCGTGCGGCCGAGCGGTTGGGCCTGTCCGGTCGCCAGCTTGCCGAAATCGTTGGCGTGTCCGAAGCCACGGTTTCGCGCCTCAAGCGCGGCGAGGCCACGCTCGAGGTCGGGTCGAAACCTTTTGAACTCGCGGCGCTTCTCGTTCGCGCGTTCCGCTCGCTCGATGCCATCACCGGCGGCGACGAGGCGGTCGCTCGCGTATGGATGACGGCGACCAACGCAGCACTTGCCGCACCGCCACTTGAACGGATGGCCACGGTGCAGGGACTTGTCGATGTCACGACCTATCTTGACGCCCGACGCGCTCCGGTCTGAAGCGCGGCCTCTCAAGGGTCAGGCGTGGCGGTTTGTCGAGGCCCAGCATCGGGTGTCGACCCTGAAACTTGTCGACAGCCTTGCCGAACAGGCCGCGCTGGAGGACATTCTGGAAGAGACCAAGCCGCCGGTGCCGCACGCGTGCCGTCATCTCGACTACCTGCTTGCCACGCCGTTTCGCTATCGCCCCTATCCGCACGGCTCGCGGTTCCGCCGCGCCGGTTT
This sequence comes from Rhodobacter sp., assembly GCA_041738105.1. Taxonomy (GTDB): domain Bacteria; phylum Pseudomonadota; class Alphaproteobacteria; order Rhodobacterales; family Rhodobacteraceae; genus Aliitabrizicola. Next base: position 2,541 of record JBGSQL010000452.1, read on the forward strand.
GACGCCCGGCGTCTGGTATGGGGCCGAACGGGCCGAGACGGCGGCGGCCGAGATGGTCTTTTATCGGTTCCTGTTCTACGCCGAGAGCCCCGAGACGCCATTCCCCGACGATGCGGCGGACTACACCGCCTTTTGCGCTGATCTGGCAACGCCGGTTTCGCTGGATCTGACAACCGGGGCGCTCGCCGCCGATCGCCACCTCTGGACCCATCTGACCGACTACGCCCCCTGCCAGCATCTTGCTGACCGGGCCCGCGAGATCGCGGCCGAGGTCATCCGCTATGCGTCAGTCCGTGACCCGGGGAACGGCGCGAACCTTGCGGTGCTGACCTGTCGCGCCTTTGCCGCGCCGCAGCCGGTAGACCGACAAACCTGGCGCATCCGCATTGGCCGGAGCGGCGCGCAGGCGATCCGCGAGCATCCGAGCCTTGGCCTCGAGTTCCCGGTCGACAGCTTCGCACCGGATCCGCGCCTGGCTGGCATGGTCTGGGATCGCCCACGCGCCAGATAGCCCTGCCGGCCCCGCCTGTCGGGGCAAACTCGGCCGCGTCGCGCCCGGATCCATCACCAGCCCCGGATGCCGTTGAAACGGTGGTCGCCGCAGCTCGTTCTGGTGTCGTTGCGCAGGTGGGCGAGGTGCGCCACCGCCAGGCAGTCAGGGTTGCTTGCACCCCATGAACCACGCACACGCACAGGGCCATCCGAGCCCATTAACCAATTTATCGCTTCATGCCAATGCCTTGACAGGCGTTACACCTGTGCGACATTCGCCCCGCCACCCCCGGCGGGCAGGATCACGCTGAAGGTGCTGCCCTTGCCCTTTTCGCTCTCGATCCGGAACCGCCCCCGATGCCGGTTCACGATATGCTTGACGATCGCCAGGCCCAGCCCCGTCCCGCCCTGCTCGCGCGAGCGGTGGCTGTCCACCCGGTAGAACCTCTCGGTCAGGCGAGGCAGATGGATCGGATCAATGCCCTCGCCCTCGTCAATCACGTCGATCCGCACGGCCGGCCCGCGCAGCGACAGGTCGCGCGCTTCCTGCGTCACCCGGATCGTCACCCGCCGGTCCCGGCCACCATACTTGATCGCGTTCTCGATCAGGTTCTGAAAGACCTGCGTCATCTGATCGGCATCCGCCGCCACGATCACCGGACCCGGCGCGCCCGTGACCTCGACCTTCACCCCGGCCGCGTCCGACATTTGCCGGATCGCCGCCGCCGCCGATGCCAGATGCGCGACGATATCGATCCGCTCGGTCGGGCGGACCCGTTCCTCGGCCTCGACCCGGCTCAAGCTCAGCAGATCCCGCACCAGCCGGTTCATCCGCTCGGCCTCGCGTTCCATGATGTTCAGGAATCGCGCGCGCGCCACCGGATCCTCCCGTGCCGCGCCTTTCAGCGTCTCGATGAACCCCAGGAGCGCCGTCAGCGGGGTGCGCAACTCGTGGCTCACATTGGCCACGAAATCCCGCCGGATCTGCCCGGCCTGCTCGATCTCGGTGATGTCCTCGAATGCCGCCAACACCGCCTCACGCCCCTCGCCCGCAACCGGCGTCACCGTCACCCGGTAGGTCTGCTCGCGCGCCGGGCCTGTCACCACCATCATCGCCTGCCCAGGCTGGCGGAGCCGCATGGTCCCTTCGATGGCATCCAGCAGCGCCGGCTGGCGCATCGCGATGATATAGTGCCGCCCGACGACCCCTTCGCCGAACAGCGCCACCGCCGCCGGGCTGAGCGCTGCAATCCGCTCATCCCGACCGATCAGCACCACCGGGGTCGGCACACCCGCAACCAGCGAGCGGGTAAAGTCGCTTTCCATCCCGGATCTCCTGCGGCAAAACTGTGAGTGACGCCAACCTGATGCGTCAAATCGGCAAAGTAAACCACCCCGCCCGCTTCTCTTGCCGTAGCGTCACGTTGGACTATACCTTCCACCCAGAGGATAGCTGAACCACCGATCTGGCTGGCTAACAGCCGCCACGAAGGTCATTGCCTGATGTGCACTCAAAAGCCGGCTCCATGCGATGCGGAGCGCCCCGAGCCGAAGACCTCGGGCCCCACGGTCCTGGCCATCGGGCGTGTCACTGCCGACGTGGTGGAGCATTTCCGCGCCAGCAAGGCGTCGATCGTTTCCTGTGGCCTAGCCGCGCTTGAGCTGGATCTGTTGGATCGGGTCAAGCCTGATCTGATCTGCTGCCAGTTGATGGGTCAGCGGATCGACGCGTCGCAGGTTCTGGGTCAGCTTGCAAAGCTAAACTTTACCGGAAGTGTCGTTGTCTTTGCGCCCCCTCTGCCGCAACGCGCCATGGTCCTGAGCGAGTTGCAGGCCATGGCGCCGAACATTGCCCTGAGCCTGATCGACGACCCCTTGGCCTGACCTAGGCGTCGCGGGCTGCGGCGATGCCCGCCGAGAAGTCCCGGATCAGCAGGTCGATATCCTCGACCCCCACCGACACGCGGAAGAATCCCTCGGATATGCCCAAGGCCGCGCGCGCCTCGGACGACATCGCCCGGTGCGAACTTGTGGCCGGATGCGACAGGGTCGTGCCGATATCGCCCAGCGTCGGCGCGAAGGCCACGTCGGGCATCGCCCGGGTCAAGGCATTTGCCGCAGACCGGCCGCCCTCAAGCTCGAACGACAGCATGTTGCCGCCCCGCGTGCCCAGAAGGCCCGCCGCGCGGTTGTGATCGGGGTGATCCGGCCGCAACGGGTAGAGCATGCGCTTGACACCGGGCAATCCGGCAAGATGGTCGGCCAGATGCGCCGCGTTCTGTTCGGCCCGGTCATACCTCAGGTGAAACGAGTAAAGGCCCCGTTCCGCCAACCAGCAATCGAACGGGCTTGGAGTCAGCCCTGTGGTCACCGCGAAATCGTAGATCGCCTTGCGGTGTGCGGCCTCGCGCGCCGCGACATAGCCAAGCGTCACATCCGAATGACCGGCAAGCAGCTTGGTGACGGAATGGATGACGATATCGGCGCCGTGATCGAGCGGGCGATAGGCGCGCGGTGTCGAGAATGTGCTGTCAACCGCCAGTATCAGGCCCCGGTCGCGCGCCAGCCGGGCGATGCCTTCCATATCCGCGACGCGCAGGGTCGGGTTGGACACGACCTCGACCAGGATCATCCTGGTTTCGGGGCGCACGGCAGCCGTCATGGCGGCAATGTCGGTCGGATCGGCAAGCGAAGTTGCGATGCCGAACCGGCCGAGATCCTGCGTCATGAGCCGCAGAGATTGGCCATACAGCTGATCTCCGCCAATAATGTGATCACCGGCACTGAGCAGACCCATCAGCGCGGATGTCACCGCCGCCATGCCCGACCCGACGATCAGCCCCCCCGTCGCGCCTTCCAGGGCGTCTATCTTGGCCGCGAGAACCTCGGCATTCGGGTGGCCTTCGCGTGCATAGGTATAGCCCTTGACCGCCCCTTGATACTGCTGGTCGAGTTGATCCGGGCTTTCCGAGGCATAGACGACCGATGGCTGAAGTGGCGTGCCGACGGCGCGGCTGACGCTGGCCGGCCAGGGGGTGCGGCGGACGAGGTTCGGCGGAATGTCATCGATCATCGGTCTCTCCTTCGGCCGTGTTGGTGCCATGGCCCGCCCGTGGCTTCAAGCCGTCGGATTGTCCCGTTTGTAGATCCAGTCATGCGCCGGGTCGTTCTGGAACCGCCATTTGCGGATCGGGCCGGCCATGACGTTGAGGTAGTACATTTCATAGCCATAGGGCGCGCCACAGGGATGGTGCCCTCTGGGCACAAGCACGACATCGTGGTTCTGCACCGCCATCGTTTCATTCAGGCTGCCGTCTTCGGTGTAGACGCGCTGGATGCCGTCGCCCTGTGACGGGTTCAGGCGATGATAGTAGGTTTCCTCCAGATAGGTCATGCGAGGAAAATCATCCTCGTCGTGCCGGTGCGGCGGGTAGGACGACCAGTTGCCGGCGGGGGTGAAAACCTCGGTCACCAGCAGGCTGTCGCACCAATCCTCGGCCTCCATCGCGATGTTGTTGATGTGGCGCGTGTTCGCGCCCTGGCCGCGCGGCGTCAGCACGATGCCCTCGGGTCCGATCCGGCGCATCGGATGCCCGCCGTGGCCGGGCGCAGAACAGACGGCCAGTGTGCAGGATGTCGTGGCCCGGGCCGTCCAATCGGTGCCGTTGGGCAGGTAAAGGCAATGCGGCGGGGTCTTTTCGAACACATCCATCCGGTCGCCCAAGACGCCCTGATCGACACCGCCCGCGAGGATCTGCGCCTTGCCTTCGACCAGAACCAGGATCACCTCGCGCGGGCCCGTCGCCTGAGACACCGCATCCCCCGGCGCAAGGCGATAGAGGCTGAAGCCAACATAACCCCAGCCGGCAGCTTCGGGGGTGATGTCGTGGATCTTGCCGGTGGTGCCGACAGGTTTACGCAGCAGGGTCGTCATCAGGTCATCCTTCCTTGGTGCGGGCCTTGGTGCGGGCCTTGGTGCGGGTGGCCGTGCAGGCCGGGCGCGCCTCGACGCCAGCCGATCTAGCTGACAAGCCCCGCGCGGCGCGCAAAGGCCCGCAACGCACGCAGGCCCATCGACTGATACTCGAACGGATCGCGCACGGCCGCATCCTGTTCGGCCTCGATCACGAGCCAACCCGTGTAGTGATGCTGCGCTGCAACTTCGAGCACCGGCAGAAAATCCACCGCGCCCTCGGCATCGCCCGGCACGGTGAAAACCCCGCGCCGGACGCCTTCGAGAAAGCTGAGCCCCTGCTCGCGGACCTGACGCAGGATGTCGGGGCGCACGTTCTTGGCGTGAATGTGCCGGACGCGGGCCATGTGCCGCCTGGCAAGGCGGACAGGATCGCCGCCGCCAAAGTAGCAATGCCCGGTATCGAGCAGAAGGTGGGTGTGCGGGCCGGTTTCGGCCATCAGGCGATCAATTTCCCACTCGGCCTCGATCACGGTGCCCATGTGGTGATGATAGACGAGGGTGATCCCCTGCCCGGCCGCGTGGGCGGCAAGCGCCTCGATCCCGGCGCCGAACGCGACCCACTGGGTTTCACGCAGACGGGGCCGGTCGTTTACCGCCACGCCATCCGCACCGTGAATTGCGTTCGAAGTTTCGCACACGATGATCACGCTGGATCCCATCGCCTTGAGCAGGTCGAGGAACGGCTGCATCACGGCGATTTCATCCTCTACCGCGTTGACCAGCAGATTGGTGGAATGCCAGCCCGAAATGAACCGCAAGCCGCGCGGATCGAGCGCGGCCTTCAGCCCTTCTGCGCTGGTTGGAAACTTGTGGCCCTTCTCGATGCCGTCGAAGCCGATCGCCGCAGCCTCATCAAGGCATTGGTCCAGCGAAATGTCCGCGCCAAGCGATTGATCATCATCGTTCGACCAGGCGATCGGATTGGTGCCAAACAGGATCATGTCTTTCCTCACTCAGTCGGCAAGCCGCTGACGCTTGGTTGCGGTTTCATAGCTTTTGCGGGCGGCATTGACGGTGGGCCGCACGCTGACTTCCGGTATGGCCACGTCCCACCAATGGCCCCCGGCCTCGGTCGAGGGGGCGGGATCGGTGTCGATCACGATCACCACCGGCCGGTCGGAGCCCCTTGCGGCGGCCAGTTCGGCCTCGAGCGCCGGAATATCGGCGGCCTTCAGGGCCCGTGCCCCCATGCTGGCGGCATGGGCCACGAAGTCGATATCGGCAGGGTTCACATGGTAGCTGTCGTCGAGCAGGTTGTTGAACGGGGCGCCCCCGGTGGCGTGCTGCAGCCGGTTGATGCAGCCGTACCCCCGGTTGTCGGTGATCACGACCGTAAAGGCCAAACCCATCATGACCGCCGTCGCCAGTTCACTGTTGGCCATCATGTAGCTGCCATCGCCGAGCATGCAGACGACATCCGCGTCGGGACGGGCCATCTTGATGCCGAGCGCGCCGGCGATTTCATAGCCCATGCAGGAAAAGCCGTATTCCATGTGGTAGCCGCCGGGGGCTGCATCCCAGATCTTGTGCAGCTCTCCCGGCATGGTGCCGGCAGCGCCCATCACGACCGTTGCCCGGCCCGAAGCGCGCTGTACCGCCCCGATCACCTGCGCATCCGTCGGCTTGGCGTTGCCGGCAGGTGGGGCCGCCTTGACCGCCGCCGTGGCCGCAAACCAGCCCTTGCGCAGGCTTTGATCCGGTGCCTTGAAGCGCTGCGCCCCGAGCGCCGCGCCGAGCGCGTCGATTGCCACCCTTGCGTCGCAAACCAGATGCATCGCGCCATGCTTGTAGGCATCGAAGGGCTGCACGTTGATCGACAGGATCTTGCGTCCGGGGTTCTTGAACAGCGCCCAGGAGCCTGTCGTGAAATCCTGAAACCGGGTGCCGATCCCGATCACAAGGTCCGCCGTTTCGCACACCAGGTTGGCCGAAGAGGCCCCCGTGACGCCAACGGGGCCGAAATTGAGCGGGTGATCCTGCCCGAGCACGGATTTGCCCGCCTGTGTCTCGACCACCGGAATGTCATGCGCCGTGGCAAAGGCCGCGAGTGCGGCCTCGGCGCCGGAATAGATCACGCCGCCACCGGCCACGATCACCGGGTGTCTGGCCGTGCGGATCGCGGCCACCGCCGCCGTAAGCTCTGCCGCGTCGGGTTCGGGGCGCCGGAACCGCCAGACCTTGGGTGCGAAGAAGCTTTCGGGCCAGTCATGCGCCTGCGCCTGGACGTCCTGGCAGAAGGACAGCGTGACCGGGCCGCAATCGGCCGGATCCGTCATCACCCGGAAGGCGCGTGGCAGCGCGGTCAACAGTTGTTCGGGCCGCAGGATGCGGTCGAAGTAACGCGACACGGGGCGGAAGCAATCATTCGCCGTGACCGTGCCATCCCCGAAATCCTCGATCTGCTGCAGCACCGGATCGGGCGCCCGGTTGGCGAAAACGTCGCCAGGGATCAACAGGACGGGAAGGCGGTTCACATGCGCAAGCGCCGCCGCCGTCACCATGTTCAGCGCCCCTGGCCCGATCGAGGTCGTGACAGCCATCGCGCGGCGGCGTTTCGTCGCCTTGGCATAGGCGATTGCCGCGTGGGCCATCGTCTGTTCGTTATGCCCGCGCCAGGTGGGAAGGCGGTCCCTTACCCCGTGCAGCGCCTCGCCGATGCCGGCCACGTTGCCGTGCCCGAAGATCGCCCAGACGCCTTCGATGAAGCGACCGCCCTCCTCGGTTTCCTGGACGCTCATCCAGCGCATCATCGCCTGCGCGGCCGTCAACCGGATCGTCGTCATTTGGTGCCCCCCCGTCTGGCCCGTGCGGCATCCCAGATGTTGCAGAACCGGCCATACCGTTCGGCCATCATCGCAACCGCTTCGGCGTCGGAAACGGTGCCGCCCAACCACAATCGGGCAGCATCGCCAAAGATGGTCCGGCCGATCGCGAAACCCTTGACCAGATCGTGCCGCGCCGCAAGCGCGAGTGACCGCGCAAGCGTGTCTTCGGGCGCGTCGAGACCCAGCACGACGATCCCACGCGTATGCGGATCGTTGCGCGTGATGGTTGCGCAGGCGGCTGTCCAGGCGGCATCGGTTGCAAACGGCTCCAGCTTCCACCAGTCCGGATAGACGCCGATGTCATAGAACCTCTGGATCACCTGGGCCGAGGTCTCATCCGAGACAGGCGCGACCTTGGAGGGGATGATCTCGAGCAGCAGTTCCAGGCGGTTGCGGCGGGCGGACTGGAACAGGCGCGTGACCACGGCCTCTTGCTCGGCCTTCATGCTGGCATCATCGTCCGGATGGTAGAAGCACAGCACCTTGACGACATGCGCAAGCGGCCATTCGGACAGGCCGCCGCAATCGGCGCCGAGTTCGGGTTCGAGCGTCAGCGGGCGCGAACCCGGCCATTCGGCAGGGCGCGCGATCCACAATCCCGTGCCCGCCGCCCGGCAAAGCGCCTCGCTCCCCAGACGCGCATCACACAGGATGCCATGGCCGTGCCGGCCGTCAGCGATCTGGAGGACGGCATCGAGGCACAGCGACTTGAAGGCGCCGATCCGGTCCGGGGTCGCGCCCGCCATCGTTTCAAGCTGCGCGCGGTGGTCGAAGGCGAAAACCCGCATGTCAGGCCAGGTGTCATGCCGGTTGGTGGCCCAATGCATCTGCTCCAGCGCCGGATCCTTGCGCAACGCGGGAACACGAACCCCCCGATCGAGAAAGAACTGCAACTCCTCCCAACTGGGATAGGCGGGCGTGCAGCCATGCCGGCTTACGGCGAAGGCGCCACAGGCATTGGCGTATTTCAAGGCAACAGGCCAGGCTTCGCCATCCAGCCATCCCTTGAGCAGACCCGACATGAAGCCATCGCCCGCCCCCAGGACATTGAACACCTCGATCGGAAAGCCGGGGCCCGACTCGCCCTGCTCAAGGCTGTCCGGGATCTCGCCGGCAAAGGCCGCGGCCCCCATCGGCCCGCGCTTGCAGACCAGCGTGGCCGGGGTCAGTGCGCGGACGGCGCGCAGCGCGGCGATGGTATCGGTGGTGCCCCCGGCGATATGAAACTCTTCTTCCGTCCCGACGATCAGATCGAACAACGAGAGGGTGGCCTGCAACTTGGCCGTGACGGCCCGGCTTTCGATGAACCGGCTTTCGCCTTCGCCATGCCCGGCGAGCCCCCAGAGGTTCGGGCGATAGTCGATGTCAAGCGCGGTCTGCGCCCGATGCGTGCGGGCCAGACGTAGTGCCTTGAGCACCGCCGCCTCGGTGCGCGGGTGTGACAGATGGGTGCCGGTTGCCACGACGGCGCGGGTCTGAGCAATGAGCGCCTCGTCCACATCGTCTTCGCACAACGCCATGTCGGCACAGTTTTCGCGGTAGAAGATCAGCGGAAACTGCTTGTCGTCCCGGATCCCCAGCAGAACCAGCGCAGTCAGCCGTTCCGGATCCGTGATGACGCCACGGACATCGACACCTTCGCGGGCAAGTTCCTCGCGGATGAAGCGGCCCATATGCTCATCCCCGACCCGGGTGATCAGCGCGGATTTCAGGCCCAACCTTGCAGTGCCGGTTGCCATGTTGGTCGGCGATCCGCCCACATATTTCTGGAACGAGCCCATATCCTCGAGCCGCCCACCGACCTGCGCCCCATAGAGATCGACCGACGACCGTCCGATGGTGATGACATCCAGAGACTTCATGCGCTTTCCCCAACCGCCGCCGGAACCGAGGGAAAGACTCGCCCTCGATCGACTGTAATGGAATATTTATTCCGTTTTCGGCCGGCGCGAAAGCCCTTTTCTTCAGTCATGCCGTTTCAACTGCGGCCCGCGCCGACCCCACCGAAACGACCAGGGTCAGTGCGAGGGCCAGTGTTGCCGACAACGATCTGAAAGCGCCAAAATCAACCTCTGGCACGGCAAGCACTACATCGGAAAGCCCCCAGAGCGGGCTGCCTGGGCAATCGGTCACGCCGACAACGGGCAGGCCCCGGTGCCGCGCATCTCCGACCAAGGCCACCGTTTCTTCGGAGTAGGGCGCAAAGCTGATCGCCAGAAGCGCATCACCCGCACGCAGCGCAAAGCGATGGTCAAGCTTGCCTACACTGTCATGCAGCATCGCGGGAACCTGCATTTTCTCGAAGACGTAGACGAGGTAGCTGGCGACAGGGAAGGCGCGTCGGAGGCCGACCACATGCACGGTATCTGCGCGCGCAAGGACACCAACGGCGACGGAAAGCGCTTTTTCATCGAGACTTGCAGCAAGAGCTTCAAGTGAAAGACGGCCCGCCTCGACGAACTCGGCCAGAAGCGCCGCCGGACTGCCCGCCCCCGCAGCCTGGAGGTTTGCAAGACGTGTCGCATAGTCCGGCCAGCCTGGCGTGTAGGCATCGCGAAACAGCTTCTGCATCTCGGAGTATCCGGAGAACCCGAGCATCTGGCAAAATCGCATGACGGCCGATGGCGGAACCTGCGCACCGGCAGCAAGTTCGGCCACGGTCGAAACGGCGATCCTGTCACTATGCGCAGAAATATAGTCGGCGCATTGTCTCAGCCGCTTCGGCAAGGTATCGGCGATGGCCGCGAGCCGCGCATGGAACGCGTCCACCGAGGCCGGGACGAGTGGCGGCGCAGAGGCATCCATGCGAAGATCCTTGACAAGACCCAAGGCGATGACGGTAGCATTGTAGAACAAATATTCCAACGGCGAAACGGAGAGCACGCGATGAAGAAACTCGGGGTCGGCCTGATCGGCACGGGCTTCATGGGCAAGACCCACGCGCTTGCGTGGCGCAACGTGCGGGCGGTCATGGGGGATGTGCCCGAGCCATGCCTTGCCGTGCTGTGCGACACGCCAATGTCGCAGGCGCGTCTATTTGCCGACCAGTTCGGATTTGCCCAGGCAACCGACGATTGGCAAGAGTTGGTTGCTGATCCGCGCGTCGATGTCGTCTCGATCACCACACCGAACCGATTGCATCACGCAATGGCGCTGGCGGCCCTTGGCCACGGCAAGCATGTCTGGTGCGAAAAGCCGATGGCCCTGACGCTGGCCCAGGCGGAAGAGATGGAAAGCGCGGCACGCCGGGCCGGAACCGTGACCATGGTTGGTTACAATTATATCAAGAACCCGGCGTTCACCAATGCACAGAGCCTGATCGAGGCCGGGGCGATCGGGCGCACCGTGCAGTTCCGTGGCTGGGTCGATGAGGATTATCAGGCCGATCCGGATCTGCCCTGGTCCTGGCGTGCAAAGCTTGGTGAAGCGGGCCTTGGCGCGCTTGGCGATATCGGCAGCCATCTTGTCAGCATGGCGCATGGCCTGATGGGACCGATCGAAAGCCTTGCTGCAGATCTTCAGACGATCCATGCGACGCGGCCACTGCCGGACGGCTCGGGTCGTGCGCCGGTCGAAAATGACGATGCCGCCTCGGTGCTGGTGCGCTTCCAAAACGGCGCTCAGGGATCAATGGTGATCTCTCGCTCGGCCTGGGGGCGGAAATCACGGCTGGGGTTCGAGGTTCATGGCACCACGGGCATGATCGTGTTCGATCAGGAACGGATGAACGAATTGCATCTTTACCAGAATTCGGGAAGCCGCGCGGAACAGGGGTTCAAGACGATCCTGACCGGGCCGGATCACCCGCCCTATGGACAGTTCTGCCCGGCGCCGGGGCATCAGTTGGGATTCACCGATCTGAAGGTGATCGAATGTGCCGCACTGTTGAACGCGATTGACAGCGGCACGCCCGCGCATCCCGATTTCACCGACGCGCTGGCCATCGAACGGGTGATCCATGCGATTGCGCAAAGCGCTCGGGAGGGGCAGCGCGTCTACCTGTAAGGTCAGGTCCGGATCGGCACGAGCCCGGCCCGAAAGCGGCGCATGTTGGCCTGATAGCCCTCGGCAGAGGCAAGAAGCCGTGCCTGTGCCGTTTCGTCGAGCACGCGCATGATCTTGCCCGGAGCCCCCATCACCAGGCTGCCATCCGGTATCTCCTTGCCCTCGGTGATCAGGGCCCCTGCCCCGATCAGGCAGCCGCGGCCGATCCGGCAGCCGTTCAGCAGCGTGGCCCCCATGCCGATCAACGACCCGTCGCCGATCGTGCAACCGTGCAGCGTGGCCTTGTGCCCGATGGTGCAATTTGCCCCGATCGTCAGGGGATAGCCCATATCGGTATGCAGAACCGAGTTTTCCTGGACATTGGACCCGGTGCCAACCCGGATTTCCTCGTTATCGCCGCGCAGTGTCGCGCCGAACCAGACCGAGGCCCCGGCCTCGATCACCACCTTGCCGATCAGGTTGGCATCCGGGGCAATCCAGGTATCGGCGTGTATCTCGGGCCTGACGCCATCCAGTTGATAGATCATCTTTGCTCAAACTCCCGGTTCAGGGCGCGCACGAAATCGGACAGGTCTGGCTGCCGCTCACGGCGCAGCCGTTCCGCCTGAACAATCGCGCGCAATTCGGCCTCTGCCACGTCAAGATCGCGGTTGATCAGCACATAGTCATATTCCGCCCAATGGCTGATCTCGTCACGGCTTTTTGCCATGCGACCGGCAATTGTCGCATCACTGTCTTGCGCTCGCTGCCGCAGACGGCGTTCAAGTTCCGCGATGGATGGCGGCAGGATGAAGACCGACACAACGTCATCCCGCATCGCCTGCTTGATCTGCTGCCCGCCCTGCCAGTCGATGTCAAAGACGGTATCGCGGCCAGAGCGCATGGCAGCCTCGACCGGGCCGCGAGGCGATCCATAGAAGTTGCCGAAGACCTCGGCATGTTCCAGCATCCCCCCCGACGCAACGAGCGCCTCGAATTCCTCGCGCGAGCGAAAATAGTAGTCGCGGCCATCGACTTCGCCGGGCCGCGGCGCGCGCGTGGTAGCCGAGACCGAGAAGCCAATCGTCGGATCCCAGGCCATCAACCGCTTGGCAAGCGTTGATTTTCCCGCGCCAGAGGGCGAAGACAGGATAAGCAGCAAGCCGCGCCGGATCATGACTTATTCCACGTTCTGAACCTGTTCGCGCATCTGATCGATGACCGTTTTCAGGTCAAGCCCGATGCGCGTCAAGGCAATGGATTGCGCCTTTGAGCATAGCGTGTTGGCCTCGCGATTGAACTCTTGTGTCAGAAAATCAAGCTTCCGGCCGACCGGCCCCGGATCGCAAAGCAGCGCGCGCCCTGCCATGACATGCGCGGTCAGTCGGTCAATTTCTTCGGTGACATCAAGCTTGACCGCCAACAGGGCTATTTCCTGAGCGATACGCGTTTCATCAACCCCGTTGGAATTCGCGAGGACACGGGAAAGTGCCTCTTCCATCGCCCTCGGCATCGCCGCGCGCCGCTCGGCCGCCTCGGCTGCAGCGCCCTGCGTCAGTGTTTCGATCAGGTCGAGTTGTGCGGCGAGGATGTCTTGCAGTGCGGCGCCTTCAGCCGTGCGCGTGGCAAGGAAATCATCCAGCAGCGCGGGCAGGTCCGCCATCAGGGCGTCGCGTAGCGGGGCGGTGTCGTCATCTTCGGCCGTCGTCTGGTCCAAAACGCCCCGGACCCCCAGAATTTCGGCGGCCGTGGGCGCGTGCAGCACCTGTCCGCCGCGCTCGGCGACAGCGGTAACCTCGGCCAAGGCGGCCAGTACCGAGGCGAGAACCGCAGGGTTGATGCGCATCATCTCGGCGGCGCCGTCGCGCGTTACCTTGAGCGTCAGCGCGACATTGCCGCGCCGAAGGCGACGGGCCAATTCGGCACGAACCAGCGGTTCGAGCCCTTCGATCCACTCGGGCAGGCGCAAACGCAGATCGAGGCCCTTGCCGTTGACCGAACGGATGTCCCAGTGCCAGCACGCCCCGGTGCCTTCCGCCTTGCGCGCGGCAAAACCCGTCATCGAAGTGATCATGCGGCAAACTCCTCGGCGTTGCGTTTACCATTTGCTGAGATTCTTGTGCGGCCCTGCTGCGTTCCATTGTAGCTTTACGAACGAGTAACCTTTGTTGCTGTACCGTTAACCTTGCTGCCGAAAAGCTGGAACACGCCCCGGAAAGCGCTTTCCCGCTTAGCAGAGGCCAGGTGCAGTAACAACGGGACGCGTTGCGAGCATCATTGAGAGGTCGGGAATAGCAATGGCTGGCTGGAGTTGGGAGCAAGTGGTCAAGACGCTGGGACGCGGCCAATTGCCGCCGATTGGCCGTGGGTACGGCGCGTTGCAAGAGGTGCGTGCCTATTGGGAGGGGCTACGCGACGGCACTGATCTGCCGAGGCGTGCGTCCCTTGATCCGCGCGGGATGGGGGCCGCGCTGGAGCATGTCTTTCTGGTCGAGCGGATCGACGAGGGGGTCGCGCGGGTCCGCTTGGCGGGAATGCATCTGACGACGCTCATGGGGATGGAGGTTCGGGGGATGCCGCTGACGGCGTTGTTCGAGGCGCGCGCGCGCACCAGTTGCGAGACACTTCTTGAGGGGGTGTTTTCCGGCCCGGCGCTGGTCGAACTGGCCCTGGAGACGGACCGCGGCGGCGGGGCCCCGCTGCTGGATGGGCGGATGATCCTTTTGCCGCTGGCGGGCAACAGTGGTGCCTGTGATCGCGCGCTTGGGTGCCTCGTGACGTTTGGAAAGATCGGTCGAGCGCCGCGACGCTTTGCAATCGCGCGTCAAAGGACAGAGTCGATTGACAGTGTGGCACGACCCGCCAGCCGCCAGTCCCAGCCCGCACTGCAGCCCACAGCCGGTTTCGCAGAGAGCCCCGCCATCTTTGCCGCCACAGCCGACGGCAACGTGCGGGCGGGTGGGGAAAAACCCTACCTTCGGCTTGTGAGTTCCCGGGACTGACTGGCGGGCTGGCGCGTGGCTGCAAGGGCGGCACAAGACGCCGCCCTTGGGTTCGGCATCGGGCGCTACAGCGCGATCCGGCGCGCCCCGTCCCGAAGGCTGGACAACTCCTCGGCCACAAGGAACGCAAGTTCCAGCGCCTGCGAGGCATTCAGACGCGGGTCGCAGGCGGTGTGATAGCGGCTGGACAGATCCTCGTCGGTCACGGCGCGCAGACCGCCGGTGCATTCGGTCACGTCCTTGCCCGTCATTTCAAAGTGCACGCCGCCGGGAATGGTGCTTTCTGCCTTGTGGATCGCGAAAAACTCTCGCACCTCGCGCAGCACCGACTCGAACGGCCGGGTCTTGTAACCAGACGCGGCCTTGATCGTGTTGCCGTGCATCGGATCGCAGGTCCACACGACATTGGCCCCTTCCTCGCGCACGGTCCGGATCAGGCGGGGAAGATTCTCGGCAACCTTGCCCGCGCCAAACCTGGCGATCAGCGTCAGCCGCCCCGGCTCGTTTTGCGGGTTCAGCTTGGCCATCAGCACCTTGAGATCCTCGACCGTCGTGGTGGGACCGCATTTCAGGCCGATCGGGTTCAGCACCCCCCGGCAGAACTCGACATGAGCACCGTCGGGCTGACGCGTCCGGTCGCCGATCCAGATCATGTGACCCGATCCCGCAACCGGCTGCCCGGTGATCGAGTCGATCCGGCACAGCGCCTCTTCGTATTCAAGCAGCAGCGCTTCGTGGCTGGTGTAGAACTCGACCGTCGACAGCGAATGTGCAGTGTCCGAGTTGATGCCGGCCGCATTCATGAAATCGAGCGCGTCGGAAATGCGGTTCGACAGTTCCCGATAGCGCTCGGCCTTGTCATGTTCGGCAAAGCCCAGGGTCCAGCTGTGGACACGATGAATGTCTGCAAAGCCCCCTGTCGAGAACGCCCGCAGCAAGTTGAGCGAGGCCGCCGCCTGCGTGTAGGCCTGCAACATGCGGGCCGGATCTGGAACGCGGGCGTCGGGCGTGAAATCGAAACCGTTGATGATGTCGCCGCGGTAGCTGGGCAATTCCTGGCCGTCGAGCACCTCGGTCGCCGCTGAACGCGGCTTGGCGAACTGCCCCGCCATGCGGCCGACCTTGACCACCGGCACCTTGGCGCCATAGGTCAGCACGACCGCCATCTGCAGCATGACGCGGAACGTATCGCGGATGTTGTCGGCGGAAAACTCGGCAAAGCTTTCGGCGCAATCCCCCCCTTGCAGCAGGAAGGCCTTGCCCTCGGACACGTCGCCAAGCAATTTTTTCAGTTTTCTGGCCTCGCCTGCGAAAACGAGCGGAGGATACTTGGCAAGCTGTGCCTCGACAGCCTTCAGCGCAGCGGTATCCGGGTAATCGGGCATCTGGATCCGCGGTTTCGCGCGCCAGTCCGATTTGCTCCAGCCCTTGGTCATGGGTCGTCTCCGCGTAATAAGCGATGGCGGTGCGTATAAGGAAATGATCCCGGCTTGAAAAGGGCGAAGCGGGCGGCGGGTGTTTTCTCTGCGAGACGTGGGGCCGCAGGAGGCGTCGGTTCCCCGAACCGACGGCTACCCTTGCGGCAGATCGGATTCCCTGATTGAGTTGCGCTGAACGACATAACAGGTCGCAAATGGCCAGCCAGCCCCATCCCGTTGAAGTCCGCCGTCGCGAGGCAAGCCGCCCACGGCGCTTTGTCTTCCTGCTGCTGGACAAGTTCACGATGCTTTCCTTTGCCGGCGCAATCGAACCGCTGCGGATCGCGAACCGGGTCGCCGGCAAGGCGCTGTATGAGTGGCGGCTGGTGGGTGAAGATGGCATGACGGCGACCTGTTCGAACGGGGCTGCCTTTCAGCTGGACTCGGGCCTGGTGGAACTTGATCGCGACGATACGCTGCTGGTCTGCGGCGGGATCGATGTGCAAAGGGCAACATCAAAGCCCATCATCGCCTGGCTGCGCCGCGAGGCGCGGCGCGGTCTTTCAATCGGCGGCCTGTGCACCGGGGCCTGGACCCTGGCAAAGGCCGGCCTGCTGGATGGCAAGCGCGCGACGATCCACTGGGAGAACCAGGACGGGTTCATCGAAGAGTTCGAGGATGTAAAGCTGACCAAATCCGTGTTTGTCGTGGACGGCAACCGGCTGTCCACAGCGGGTGGAACATCCTCGATCGACCTGATGCTGAAGCTGATTTCGGCCGATCATGGCGACGAGATCGCGAACACCGTGGCCGATCAACTGATCTATTCGTCGATCCGGACGGACCAGGACACGCAGCGTCTTTCGATCCCGACCCGAATCGGCGTGCGACATCCCAAGCTGAGCCAGGTCATCCAGATGATGGAAAACAACATCGAGGATCCGATCAGCCCGGCCGATCTTGCAGACGAGGTCGGCATGTCCACCCGGCAGCTGGAACGGCTTTTCCGCAGATACCTGAACCGCTCGCCCAAGCGCTACTACATGGAACTGCGTCTGCAGAAGGCCCGCAACCTGTTGATGCAAACAGACATGAGCGTGATCAACGTCGCGCTTGCCTGCGGATTTGCCTCGCCGTCGCATTTCTCGAAATGCTACCGGGCGCATTACAACACCACACCCTATCGCGAACGCGGAACCCAAGGGGTCGGCGTGCCCGGCATGGCGCGTCTGTCGATCTAACAGGCTGCGCGGTCCTGTCGCTCCACGACCGGACCCATTTTTGGATCGTGAAGGCGAGCCGGTATCAGTTGGCGGGAGACAGTCGGAAAACCGCGCCTTCGCCCACCGAAAGAAACCAGATCGTGCCATCGGGCGCCTCGCGGATGTCGCGGACCCGGCCCGTTTGCGGTGTCTTGAGGCGTTCTTCGGCAAAACCGGCGTCAGGATCAAGACGCGAAATGTAGTCTAACTTCAGACTGCCCGTGAAGATATCACCACGCCATTGCCGGAAAAGCTTGCCCGAGTAGATCGTCAGGCCGGACGGCGCAATCGAGGGATCCCAATAGTGCGCTGGCTGCTCCAATCCCGGACCGGCCGGGCCGCTGCCGATCCGGGAGCCATCGTAGTTGCGCCCATAAGAGATGAGCGGCCAACCATAGTTTCGGCCCGGTTCGACGCGGTTCAACTCGTCCCCTCCCCGCGCGCCATGCTCGACAACCCACAGGTCACCCTTGGCATCAAGGGCTGCTCCCTGGGGGTTCCGATGCCCCTTGGAATACAGTTCTGGCAGCGCGTCTGGCCCGAACAAACCGGGTGCAACCGGCTGTCCATCGCGCGCAAGATGCACAACCGCCCCCTCATGGCGCGCAGGATCCTGCGCCAGATCGCCCGTTCCGCGATCGCCAATGGTCAGGAACAGCGTTCCATCTTCCGCCTCGACGATCCTCGATCCGAAGTGGCGCCCCCCCGAACTGCCCGCGCGCATCTGAAACAGCAGGCGAACATCCTCCAGCCGTCGCTCGTCCGGCGAAAGCCTGCCGACACCAAGTGCCGTGCCGGCCCCTGCGCCTTGCGGGTTCGCATAACTGAACAGAATTTCGCGTGTTCGCTCAAAGTCCTTGGGCACAAGCACATCCAGAAGCCCCCCCTGCCCTTTGGCGACAACCTCTGGCATCCCCTCGATCGCCGCAATCTGCCTTCCCCCGCTGGCCGGGAAAAGGACAAGACGGCCATCGCGTTCGGTCACGAGGAAACGCCCATCGGGCAGAAACGCCAAACCCCAGGGTTCCACAAGACCGTCGGCCATCCGCTCGACCGTCACCAGGCCCGATGACGTGGCTGCGGGCGCGACCTGGGACGATGCCGACACCGGGTTTGTCACGGCAATCAGCACCTGCAAGAGAACGGCCCGGATCGGTTGCATGGCGACACCTGCGTTCTTGATTTCATCGCTGGAAGTAGCGCAAAACGGCCCGGACCCCAGACGCCCAGGCGATCAAACCTGGTCACAAACACCTTACGACAGCGTCGCGGCTGTTCTTTTGTGCGCTTTCCTTTTTCATCGCTGCCCTCTAGTTTGCCCGCAGGACAATGATCCAACACGGGAGAACACCATGAAAAAACTGCTTACTGCGACGACTGCGATTGCCCTTTTCGCCGGCATGGCCCACGCCGAGGATGTAAAGCTTGGCATCCTTATCGGCTTTACCGGCCCGATTGAATCGCTGACGACATCGATGTCGGCTGCAGCCGAAATGGCGATGGAAGAAGCCAACGCCTCGGGCTTGCTGCTTGACGGTGTGAAAGTTGCCCCGGTGCGCGCAGACTCGACCTGCGTGGACTCTGCGGCGGCAACGGCCGCGGCCGAGCGCCTGATCACCTCGGACAAGGTGGCCGGGATCATCGGCGGCGATTGCTCGGGTGTCACGGGGGCGGTCTTGCAGAACGTCGCGCGGCCGAATGGCGTCGTGATGATTTCGCCGTCTGCGACGTCTCCGGCACTGACGACGGCCGAAGACGACGGGCTGTTCTTCCGCACCGCACCCTCGGATGCGCGCGAAGGCGAGGTGATGGCCGATATCCTGACCGAAAAGGGCATCAAGTCGATCGCGCTGACCTACACCAACAACGACTACGGCAAGGGACTGGCCGAGGCGATCGCCACGTCGTTCCAGGCCAAGGGCGGCACCGTCACGATCAACGCCAGCCATGAAGATGGCAAGGCGGACTACTCGGCTGAAGTTGCCGCGCTGGCTGCGGCGGGCGGTGATCTTCTGGTGGTCGCGGGTTACCTCGACCAGGGCGGCAAGGGCATCATCCAGGCGTCGCTCGACTCGGGCGCCTTCACCACCTTCGGCCTGCCGGGCGGCATGGTCGGGGATAACCTGCCGGCCTCGATCGGACCGGCTCTTGATGGCTCTTACGGCCAGGTCGCGCAGTCCGACAGCCAAGGTGCGGCGACGCTGATCGACATGGGCAAGGCAGCCGCAGCCCCGTTCGACGCCACATCGCCCTATACGATGGAATCCTATGACGCAGCGGCCCTGATCATGCTGGCGATGCAGGCAGCCGGTTCGAGCGATCCGCGCGTCTACAAGGACAAGGTGCTCGACGTGGCCAACGCACCGGGGGACAAGTTCTACCCGGGTCAGATCGCCCAGGCGCTGCAGGCGATCAAGGATGGCAAGGACATCGACTGGGAAGGCGCATCGGCCGTCGAACTGATCGGACCCGGTGAGAGCGCTGGACGCTATCGGCAGTTCGAGGTCAAGGGCGGCAAGTACGAGACTGTGCAGTTCCGCTGATCCGCACGCGATATTGACAGCAGGGAACGGCCCGGCGCAAAGCCCGGGCCGTTGCCACAAGAACAAGCCCCCGGCGCGGTCGGAAACGACCGAAGACACGGGTGGCAAAGGGGAGTTACGGATGATCGTCGTCGAAAACCTGCACAAGCATTTTGGCGGATTCCATGCGGTGGATGGGGCGTCAATCGAAATTGCAGGCGGATCCATCACCGGGTTGATCGGCCCGAATGGTGCCGGAAAGACGACCCTGTTCAACGTGATTGCCGGACGTCTGCCGCCGACCTCGGGGCGCGTGCTGATGGATGGCGAAGACATAACCGGCCTTCCGCCGCACGCGCTGTTCCACAAGGGGCTGCTGCGAACCTTTCAGATCGCGCATGAATTCGGATCGATGACCGTGCGCGAGAACCTGATGGTCGTGCCGGCGCATCAGGCGGGGGAAACGCTGTGGAATGCATGGTTCGGGCGCGGTTCGGTTGCCCGCGAAGAGCGCGCGCTTGCGGAACGGGCCGACGAGGTGCTGGAGTTTCTGACGATCAGTCATCTGGCGGATGAAAAGGCCGCCAACATTTCCGGTGGCCAGAAGAAGCTGCTCGAACTGGGGCGGACGATGATGGTCGATGCAAAGGTCGTGTTTCTGGACGAGGTTGGTGCCGGCGTGAACCGGACGCTGTTGAACACCATCGCGGATGCAATCGTTCGCCTGAACAAGGAACGCGGCTACACCTTTTGCGTGATCGAGCATGACATGGATTTCATCGCACGCCTGTGCGACCCGGTGATCGTGATGGCCGAGGGCAAGGTGCTTGCAAAGGGATCGGTCGAAGACGTGAAGAACGACGAGCGCGTGATCGAGGCCTATCTGGGCACCGGGCTGAAGAACAAGGTCGTCGCGCATGGCTGAGCCTTTTCTGATCGGCGATGAGATGACGGGCGGATACGGCGCGGCAGACATCCTGCACGGCTGCACGATCGCGGTCGAAAAGGGCCAGATCGCCGTGATCGTCGGCCCCAACGGCGCTGGAAAGTCCACTGCGATGAAGGCGGTCTTCGGCATGCTGAAGCTGCGTTCCGGGCATGTCCGGCTGGACGGCGAGGATATCACCACGCTCAGCCCCCAGGCGCGTGTCGCCAAGGGCATGGCCTTTGTGCCGCAGACCCAGAACATCTTTACGACCATGACGGTCGAGGAAAACCTGGAGATGGGCGCGTTCCTGAGGCGCGACGACATCCGCACGACGATGGAACAGATCTATGCCCTGTTCCCGATCCTGCGCGACAAGCGACGGCAGGCGGCCGGCGAGTTGTCGGGCGGTCAGCGTCAACAGGTGGCGGTCGGGCGCGCGCTGATGACACAGCCCAAGTTGCTGATGCTGGATGAACCCACGGCGGGCGTCAGCCCGATTGTCATGGATGAACTCTTTGACCGGATCATCGAGGTGGCGCGCACCGGCATCTCGATCCTGATGGTTGAACAGAACGCCCGCCAGGCACTCGAGATCGCCGACAAGGGCTATGTCCTCGTGCAAGGGGCGAACCGATTTACCGATACGGGCAAGGCCCTTCTTGCGGACCCCGAGGTTCGCCGCACCTTCCTGGGGGGCTGACCGATGGACCTTCTCAACGCGCTCGTGTCGTTCCTCAATTTCGTGTTCGTTCCGGCCACGGCCTATGGCGCGCAACTGGCTATCGGCGCGCTCGGCGTCACGCTGATCTACGGGATCCTGCGGTTCTCGAACTTTGCCCATGGCGATACGATGGCGTTCGGAACGATGGTCGTCATCCTGTTCACCTGGTGGTTCCAGTCGATCGGCATCAGCTTTGGCCCGCTGCCCACGGCGCTTCTTGCCCTGCCCTTCGCAATCGCGCTGACGGCCGCCTTCGTGCTGTTGACGGATCGGGTGGTGTACCGGTTCTATCGCAAGCAGCGCGTATCAACGTCGATCCTTGTGATCGTGTCGCTGGGCGTCACCTTCATCATGAACGGCATAACCCGGTTCATCATCGGAACCGACGAGCAAAACTTTTCGGATGGCGAGCGCTTTCTGATTTCGGCGCAAGACTTCAAGACCGCGACCGGGCTGGCGGAAGGACTGGCGATCAAGACCACCCAGGCGATCACGCTGGCCACCGCGATCCTCGTCGTGGCCTGGCTGTTCTGGTTCCTCAATCGCACCCGAACCGGAAAATCCATGCGGGCGTTCTCCGACAACGAAGATCTGGCCCTGCTATCCGGCATCAACCCCGAGCGCGTGGTGGCCGTCACCTGGATCATCACCGCCGCACTCGCGACGATCGCGGGAACGCTCTACGGTCTGGACAAAAGCTTCAAGCCGTTCACCTACTTCCAGCTTTTGTTGCCGATCTTTGCAGCCGCCGTGGTGGGTGGCCTCGGCAACCCCCTCGGCGCGATTGCCGGAGGCTTCGTGATCGCCTTTTCCGAAGTGATGGTCACCTATGCCTGGAAAAAGGTGCTGGGCTACGCCCTGCCCGAAAGCCTGGCCCCCGACAGCCTCGTGCAACTGGTCACGACGGACTACAAGTTCGCCGTCAGTTTCACGATCCTGATCACGGTGCTGTTGCTGAAGCCGACCGGGCTGTTCAAGGGGAAATCGGTATGAACCTGCGCAACTTGGCACTGTTCGGTGCGGTCGGGATGCTGTTTCTTGTGACCGGCGTTTGGTTCAGCTGGAACTTGGCGCTGACCATTCTCAACATGTCGCTGATCTCGGCCATCATGGCGATGGGGGTGAACATCCAGTGGGGATATGCCGGCCTCTTCAACGTCGGGATCATGGGCTTCGTGGCGCTTGGCGGATTGGCCGTGGTGCTGACCTCGGCTGTGCCGTCGCCCGGCGCATGGCAGGCGGGTGGCCCCGGCATCCTCATGGGCCTTCTGATGGGCGCGGCCACGATTGCGCTCGCTGTCGTTCTTTACAAGCGGATGGCGCCCGGCAGCACCCGCAACTTCAGCCTGGTCGGCCTGCTTGTCGGCGGTTTCTTCCTCTATCGCTGGGTGTTCGACGCGGCGGTTCAGGCGGTCGAGGCGAATAGCCCGGAAGCCTATGGCAACCTTGGCGGCATGGGGTTGCCGGCGCTTGTGTCCTGGCCCGTGGGCGGGCTGTTCGCTGCCGGTGCGGCCTGGGCGATCGGCAAGACCGCCCTGGGCCTGCGATCGGACTATCTTGCGATCGCGACGCTTGGCATTGCCGAAATCATCATCGCAGTGCTGAAGAACGAGGACTGGCTTGCGCGTGGCGTGAAGAACGTCATCACCCTGCCGCGTCCCTGGCCCGTGCCCTACGAGGTCAACCTGCAGCGCGACCCCGAGTTTGTCGCCTGGGCCGCAAGCTGGGGCTTCGATCCCGTGCTGACCTCGTCGATCATCGTGAAGCTTGCCTATGCGTCGCTGTTCGGCATCGTGCTGCTGATCATCGTCTGGCTGTCGGAACGTGCGCTGCGCTCGCCCTGGGGGCGGATGATGCGCGCGATCCGGGACAACGAGGTTTCCGCAGAAGCCATGGGCAAGGACGTGACGCGGCGCCACCTGCAGGTGTTCATCCTGGGCAGCGCCGTGGTTGGCATCGCGGGGGCGATGATGACAACGCTGGATGGCCAGCTTACCCCGGGAACCTACAGCCCGCTGCGCTTCACTTTCCTGATCTGGGTCATGGTGATCGTGGGGGGGTCGGGCAACAACTGGGGCGCAGTGCTGGGCGGGTTCCTGATCTGGTGGCTTTGGGTCATGGTCGAGCCGATGGGGCTGGGGCTGATGTCGATCATCACCTCTGGCATGGCAGAGGGTTCCTGGCTGAAGGCCCACCTGCAGGAAAGCGCCGCGCACATGCGGCTTTTGACCATGGGGATCATCCTGCTGGTGGTTCTGCGTTTCAGTCCCCGGGGCCTGATCCCCGAGAAATAGCCAAGGCGCCCGCCCGAGGGCGCGTCGTTGCAACAGTGACCGAGCCCCCATGCAGTACGCTCCCGGTGTCGACCCCTGCCCCTTGCCGTTCAATCCGTTCAAATCCTGTACGGTCCCGCGGCCGATCGGCTGGTTGTCCACACTCTCGAAGTCCGGCACAGCCAACCTGGCCCCCTACAGCCAATGGCAAAACCTTACCTTCGATCCACCGATGGTGATGTTTGCTGCGAATCAGTATTCCAGCGGCCTGCGCAAGCACACGGTGCTGAACGCGGAAGAAACGGGCTGGTTCGTCTGGAACATGGCGACCTACGATC
Organism: Rhodobacter sp.; assembly: GCA_041738105.1. Taxonomy (GTDB): domain Bacteria; phylum Pseudomonadota; class Alphaproteobacteria; order Rhodobacterales; family Rhodobacteraceae; genus Aliitabrizicola. The sequence goes on from JBGSQL010000452.1 coordinate 26,282, forward strand.
TGCGAGAAGCCGTGAACATCTCGGCGATGGAATGGCCCGAGGGCACGGATGAATTTGACAAGGCGGGCGTTGGCAAGTTGCCTTGCATCGACGCACCGGGGCCGCGGGTGGCGGAAAGCCCGGCGCATTTCGAATGCAGGTACCACTCGACCCACCGTTTGCAGGGCAATTCGGCGCATGGCTGGGTCGACGTGGTCTATGGCGAGGTCGTCCGCATCCATGTGCGCGACGACATGCTGACACCCGAAGGCAAACTGGATATTCCGCGCATCCGTCCACTGGCCCGACTGGGCTACTACGATTACACGTCCGTCACCGAGACGTTCGAGATGCGCATCCCAGGGGCGTCGGGCCCATCGGCGGACGGGCTGGAAGGCAAACCTTGACGCCGACGGACCGTCAGCGCACGGCCATGACCGCAGTCACCGGGGCCAGAGCAACCGCCGCTGCCCGCCCCTCAATCGACCATTCCAGCAGGGCGGCGATCGTTTCCTGGCGCGCTTGGCCAACCACGGCGACGCGCCCCTCCTGGGCCGCCTTGAACGCCGCCCGGTCGAGATAGCGGCGGATCGTCATGGCGCTTTCGTCTTCTGAGTCCAGCCTGCGGAAAACCGTCGCAGCAGGCAACTCTTCGCGGCTGGCGACCTGATCGGCGGGATTCAGGCCAGTGTCAAAGGTCAACAGCCCCCGACCCTGCCCCTTGATGACCGGGATGACCTGCGTAGCCAGCGGCCGATCATTCTGGAACCCACCCTCGGGCAGATCCAGCACGGCGACGGCCTGGGGCAAGGCGGCGGCATGTGCCCCGAACGTCACCTCCAGATCGGCGGCGGTCGCGCCCTCGGGGATCCCGGTTGCCAGCATGACAACCTCGTGGCCCGCCGCCAGATAAGGCGCCGCCAGATCGGCGACATCTGGCCGCGTCGGGTCGAGTGCAAAGGTGACCGGGAAAGGAAGTGCCGCAAGCGCGGCGCGATCCAGCGCCGGATCGCCAAGATCGACAAGAATGATCGCGAATGTCGGCTTGCCCTCGGGATTCGAGAACGCGCTGGCATAGCGCTCGATCGGCGGAAGATCTGCGGCATCTTCGGCTGCCGCTGCTTCGTCCTGGTCTGCCGGCGGATCCCCGATGCGCGGAAGACGCCCGACAGTGACGCCATCGACATCCCCGGCAAACCCTGTCTCAGGCCGATCGACCGGGGCCAGAGGTTCTGCCGTTTCGGCGGCGTCGGGCAAAGGCTCGGTTGGGTCCAGCGGCGAATCTGCGGGCAGCACCGCACTTTCCGGCTCTGGTTCAAGCGCCGGCGCCGTTTCGACCAGCGCCTCCTCCTCAGGCGTCAACGGGGGCGGGGGTGGAAGGTCCACCGTTTCAAGCGCCGGCTCCTTGGCCGGAGCATCGGGCGCAAGAACCGCACCCTGGGGGGATGGCGGCTGGTCGGCGCTTGCCACATCCGGTTGATCGGCGGCCTCGTCCGGCGCGGTCGGGTTCGCGGGCACGGCGAGATCCAGTTCGGGCTTGGCCCCAGGTGTGGTATCCGTTGTGCCCAGGGGTGGCGCGTCTGTCGGTTGCTCGATCACCGGTGCTGACGCGGCTTCGGGGGCGGTGCCGGTTTCCGGCAGCGCCGGATCTGTCTCGGGCAATGGCCTTGCAAACTCGGATCCCGCCGGAACCGTGACACCCTCGACCACGGGTTGGGTCGTCGCGGACTGATCGGATCCAGTCTCTGCTTCTTCTGGTTCGGCTTCGCCCGGCGCGACCGGAGCGCTCACCTCCGTCGACAGCGGATCCGCTGCGTCCTCCGGCGTGTCAGGGGCCAGCGTCACGGGGGCCTGCTGGTCGCTGGGCGCAGGCGTCGGTGCTGCTTCGGCGACAGGCTCGGGCTCAGCCTCGAGCTGTGGTTCAGGCTGCACGTCCTCCGGCGCAACCACGGGTGCCGATTCCTCCGGTGGGCGCGCAGGTGGCGCGCCGGGCATCGGCGAAACCTCGGACAGAACAACCAGGCCAAGGGCTCCCAGAAGCCCGCCCCAGATCAAACCAGATCCGAACCCTCTCACCGCTGCCCCCTGTCTCTGCCCCGGTCCCTGCCCCGCGCGTCAGGCATCTTTGCCTTGACGCCTCTGCGTGGCTCGGCCCATGTATAGCGCGACCCGGAACCGGGATCACCCCCTAACAGCCAAGGCACCCGAGGCATGCTGCTTCTGATCGAGAACCAACATTAGCATCCGCCACTGTCCGTTACCATCCGCCCCGCCAAGAACGTTCTGAAAATAAAGACAATTAGTGTCCGTCGTCGCCCGCATGGGTGCGTTGCCAGCCGCTGAAAAAGCGGGTATCGTTGCGTGTATCAAAACCCGGATACCCGCAAAATGGCCCTGACCGACGCAAAAATTCGTCAAACCAAGCCCGGCGACAAGCCGCAGAAGCTTACCGATGCCCACGGGCTGTATCTTGAGGTTCGTCCTACCGGGAAAAAACTGTGGCGCTACCGCTATCGGATTGCCGGAAAAGAGAACATTTTTGCCATAGGCGAATACCCCGCGATAGGGCTGGCCGATGCCCGAAGCATCCGCGACCGTGCAAAGAAGACTGCTAAGACCGGCATTCACCCTGCCCGCCAACGGCAAGCACTTGTGCAGGCGAACGTTGCCGCCAATGCGAACACCTTCGAAGTTATCGCCCGTGAGTGGATCGAACGAACCAAAGGCGGCGCGTCGGACTACTACCGCAAGCAGATCACCAAAGTTCTTGAAGCCGATGTGTTCCCTGCTGTGGGCAAACTTCCGATCAAGGACGTTACAGCCGCCGACCTTCTCAAAATTTTGCAGCGCGTGGAAAGCCGGAATGCGCCAATCGTTGCCCTAAACATCAGGCAATGGTGTTCCGCAGTATTTCGTCATGCCGTCGTGACACAACGGGCCGAAAACGACCCTGCCGCTGCGCTGAAAGGTGCAATCAAGCCCCCGAAGACTGAACACGCGAAACCCTTGTCGCGAGAACAGATCAAAACCTTCGTTACAAACGTCGATGAATATGGCGGGTATAGAACCACCGTCATTGCCTTGCGTTTGATGTTATTGACTTTTGTTCGAACCGTTGAATTGCGCGGGGCGGAATGGTCAGAGTTCAATCTTGATCGGGCTGAATGGTGCATTCCTGCTTCACGGATGAAGCAAGGCGAAGTTCATCTTGTTCCATTGTCCAAACAAGCAGTTATGCTTCTTCGCGAACTTCAAGAACACACCGGAAATCGAAGGTATCTGTTCCTGAACTACCGAAGCCAAGATACTTGCATGACCGCAACCACACTAAACCGGGCGCTTGAACGCATGGGAATGAACGGGAAAGATAGCATCGGGTTTTCCGCGCATGGTTTCCGGGCAACGGCTTCCACGATCTTAAACGGCATATCGGCCTATCGGGGTGACATAGTGGAGCGCCAGCTTGCTCACGCAGAGCGAAGCAAATCGCGTAAGCCCTACAATCACGCAGAGTATATCGAAGAACGAACCGTAATGATGCAGGAATGGGCGAACATTATTGACGAAATTTCTTCGGAAGTGTCGAAATGAATGCCGAAGTTCCGCCCGAAATCCTACAAGCTGCAAATAACATTCGACGCGGCCCGAAAAATAGCACGCGACTTCTAGAAATAGATGCCCTTGCTTCTGCTGCAATAGATCGGGGCGAAGCTTTGAACACACGTCAGGCAGCGCAGTTGTTCTTAACAGAATATGGTAATGAAGGTTTCGACCCCGAACATAGAAACAATCGCCTTGCTGATTTATCGAAAAGAATTAAGAAGTTTCGCGCAAGTCAAGGCAAATAAATAATCCCCATACTGTTTAGCCTGACGTGGGCTAAGACGGCTTCTGACCCGCAACGGACAGGAGCGATACACCGTGGCCTATCAACTTCCCGAAACCGGCTTTTTGCGCCTGCCGCAGATCATCGGCGACCCAGATAAGGGCTTGCCGCCCATAATCCCCGTTAAAAAAACCTGCTGGTGGGAAGGCGTCCGATCCGGGCGGTTCCCAAAACCTGTGAAGCTTGGGCCGCGCATTGCGGCTTGGCGGGTTGAAGACATACGGGCGCTGATTGCTGCGACTTGCGAAGAATAATGTGGTGTTGGCCCGGAAGATGCAGAACTATTTCAACGACCATTGGGGAAACATTCCCGACGAAATCAAGGCTTGGCCGCAGTTCGTTCTTTGGCGCGAGGATCAGAAGCCTACGACTTCCAAGCCTGACAAAGTGCCGCTTGACCCGCGAACTGCGCGGTTCGGGACTGCCCACAGCCCTGCCAACTGGTTGTCGTTCGACCGGGCTTGCAGCACGGCCCTGCAATGGGGTGTGGGCATTGGCTTTGTGCTGACCACGTATGACCCCTTCGCCTGCATCGACCTTGACGCCTGTGTTGCCCCTGACGGCGCTGTGTCGCCTCTGGCGCTGGAAATCGTTCACGGCTTCCGGGGATGGGCCGAATACAGCCACAGCGGGCGCGGGCTGCATGTCTGGATCAAGGGCACGGTGCCCGGCGGCGGCAGGCGCGGCGGCAAGGGCAATGCGATTGAAGCCTATTCAGCAAAGCGGTTCATCGCCATGACAGGCCGGGTGTTCGCGCTATGACTGTCCTTCCCGATCATGGCGACCTTTCGCCCTTCGTTTCACATTACGGGATTTTCGCCGCAACCGATGGTGCAGCGGAAGCTGGCCGGGCGCAGTCGTTTTCCCGACCACAAGCCCGAAGCGACAACGAAGTTCTTGCCGCATGTCGTGCCGCGTCGAACGGCTCGATTTTCACGGAACTTGAAAACGGATTGTTCAAAGGGTTGTCTTCCGATCATCCCGATTTCGACCACTCCGGCGCGGACCTAGCGAACGCGAATTTCATTTGGTTTCATGCCCGGAACTATGAACAGGCGAAGCGCCTCTTGCTGGCGTCGAAGCTTGGGCAACGCGACAAAATGCAAAATCGGCCCGACTACATCGAACGAACGCTAGACCGGGCCGCAGATCAAGAATTTACATTGGTCGATAGCCCTAACTTGCCGGGCAAAGCCGTTGTGGCAAATCGACAGCGGTTCAAGCCCCTTTCCGGTGCGGCCATTGACGCGCTTGTTCAAATTGAATGGCGTGTCAAGTTGGTCTTCGTTGCCGAAGGCGTCGGGTCAATCGTCGGGCCAAGCAAATCGGGCAAATCTTTTCTTGCGATTGCGATGGGCTGCGCCATTGCCGAAGGCAAAATATGGTTCGTCTTCAAGACGAAATCCGCGCCCGTGCTGTATGTCAGCCTTGAAGGGAACGCCGGGTTTCAACAACGGGCGAAGGCTTGGACAACATATCACGGCAGACCCATGCCGGATAACTTCGCCGCAATCCTGCAACCGTTCTTGCTGACTTCCGAACAAGACATTCAAGATTTGGCGGCTGTTTGCCCACAGGGTTCCGTCGTCATTATCGACACTTTGAGCCGTGCAACGCCGGGGATGGATGAAAACAGCGGCAAAGACATGGGCGTAATCATCGCTGCGGCTTCGCGCTTGCAACAGTTGATTGGCGGTCTTGTGATCCTTGTTCACCATACGGGCAAAGACGTTGAAAAGGGTTCACGCGGGCATTCAAGCCTTCCCGCTGCGCTTGACGGTTCTCTTGTCGTCAGCCGTGAAGGCGATTGCCGAACCTTCACCTTGGATAAGGTCAAGGACGGCGAAGACGGGGCGAAGTTCGGCTTCCGCTTGGAAGTCGTCAAAATCGGTGTTGATGCAGACGGCGACGAAATCACAAGTTGCGTCGTAATCCCTGACGAAAGCGGTTCAGTAAGCAGGTCCGAACGCCTAACGCCAAATCAAAAGTTCGCGTTCACGACCTTTATGAAAGCATTCGCCGAAATCGAAAATCCCGGCTTTAGCGGGCTTCGGCTTGGCGTTCCATTAGCGACTTGGCGCGACGTATTCTATCGCGAAGATACCGCAGACAACGCCGAAGCCAAAAAGAAACGGTTTCAACGCGCCCGAAGTGATCTTGTTCGAATTGGCAAGTTGACCGTCGAAGACGACGTTTATTATTGCGGCCCGTCGTTCCCGAACATCGCGGATCAGCTTGGCGGGGGTGCCGATGAATAGCGGGACAAAGGGACGGGACGGGGACAACGCGGGACATGTCCCGGTGCTGCATTCCCGCTTTTGCCGGGACGGACAGGGACAACCCCCTTTAGGGGTGTCCCCTTGTCCCGCAGGGTGCAGACGATTTGAAAATACTGAAAGACAACAATGATGTGGGCAAAACTGAAAGGAATTTGAACATGATCACACAGCATGAAATTAGAGAAAGCGTTGAACTTATGATTGCCGCTGTCATTCAAGATTACCAAAGCGATTGCGTCGCGTCGGCTGACTTTGGTGACATGCTGATTGCAAGTGTGTTCGTTCGTCATGTGATCGAAGCCCACACAGGGGCAACGGGTTTCACACGCGGCGACATATGGCTTGGGGCAACGCATTTCGTCGGCGAGAACGTTGGGATTTTTCACGAAACTGCGGGCCGCAGGTATCCCCGGTCCTACCGCTACAAGATGGCCGATTACATCGCCGACAACTGGCGCGAGGTTTTCCCGCAAGCAGAACACGTTATCGTCGGAATTTACTGTTCCGAACTGATTGCCGCTATCGAAGGTCGCCCGCGTAGGATGAACCCGGCAGGACTGGCAGCGGTCACACGGGGCATGACGGGCGACAAGGATATTGAGCCTATCCCCCTGCCACCGCCTGCGCCCCCGCAGGCAGGGCTTGCAGCGCCTGCGGGCTGGCACGGATAGCCGGGAAGACGGAAGGGCATCAGGTCGGCTTGCTGTGGGTGCTGCGTGGCAAGCCCGCTTGCCTCAAAACGGGCTGCGGGACGACTGCACGACGGAAAAATGACGAATTGTGCTTTGAACGTGGGGAATATGATGAACAGAGCAACAGACAAATCCAAACTACCTTTCGCACGTTGGCCGACAGAAGCGGAAGACATGATCCGATCAGTTCCGCCGCCCGGCACGTTCAACGCCCAAACTGACGTTGCGCACGTCGATAGCTTGCCCGACCACGGCCACGACCTTCCCGCGCCGACACGATGCGCCCAAGGCCGTTTTATATCGGGAAATAGCGGGGGCGGTAGGCCGAAGGGGGCACGCAACCGGCTTACCGAACTGTTGATGGGGGCTATCGCCGAAGACTTCGCTGCGAACGGGGCGACCGCCATTGCCCGCCTGCGTGAAGACGACCCGGCGACCTATCTTCGGATGATCACGGCCTTGGTTCCGCGCGAACTGATCCTGCAACGTGAGGCGCAGCCGGTTCCCGACTATGCCGACTTGACCGAAGAAGAAGCCCTTGCCTTGCTGGAAGCGGAATACCGGCGCAGGCAGGTCGAAGCGTCGTTGAAATCCGTTGCGGCGGCAGTCACCGGGTAGGCTTTCGTAACTGGTATCGAATCAAGCGCCCTGCCTTGACCACAACCGAAACGGTTCATAGCCTTGCGGTCTTCCCCTACAGAGGTCGCAAGTTTGCAGCACCATTACACCCTGTTCATTGACGAAGCGGGCGACGACAAGGTTGAACGGTTGAAACCGGAAAACGCCGAAGGCAATTCCGAATGGCTATGCCTTGGCGGCTATCTTGTTCGCGCCGAAGCGGAAGCCGATCTTGACCGACGCCGGGATGAAATCTTGCTTGCCATTCATGGGCAACCGGGCGGCGTTCTGCACTATCGCAATCTTAAAAAGTGGAACCGGCCAAAAGCTGCGAAAAAATTGGCAACAGGAACCTTTGCCGCGCGTGGCTTCGTTGTTTGCTCTTGCAAGAAGACCATGCTGAACCACCACAACGAACGTGCCGCCGCAGCTTCCGGCAATCAGCGCGACTATCTCTACAACTTTGTGACGCGCCTGCTTTTGGAACGGGTGACGCGATATGTCGTCAATGCCGCACCCCGGCACGGCATCGAAAAGCCTGTTCTTCGGATCGTCATGGCAAGCCGCAAGGGGCATCACTTCGGCCAGTTCAAAGCCTATGTCCTGAAACTGATCAATCAGGCAACCGGCGGCACGACCTATCTGGACACGCGCGAAATCGACGCAAGCGTTCTGCGCTACAACCTGATCGAACGTGCCCCGGCGTCGCAAATGGCGGGGCTGCAACTGGCCGATGTTATGGTCAGCGCCTTCTTCCAATCCATCGAACAGGCATCGCCGCACTATGCCGACAAGGTGGCGTTGAACCTTTGGCCGTTGATGGCGGAACGAAAGGCGCAGTTTTCGCGACGGGTGAACAAGTCGAACGAAGGCGTCACTTTCTACCCCGCAGCGCAGGTTGTGCATCTGTTGACCCCGGAACAGGCAACGTTCTTTGAACACTTCGGCTATGACATGGCTTGGCTCAAGTCGCGCAAGGCGCAGAAGAAGGTTCAGGCGTTCACGCAGGCCGAACGCATGTGGTCGCGGCAGAACCCTTGATGTGCCCCCTGTAGCCCTGCGCCACGAAGCCCCCGGCCCACATTGTGCAGATTCGGTTCTTGCGGGGGGTGTGGGCAAGATGGTCTAAGGGGGAAAAGTCGATAGCAGGGGGCAAGTGCAATGACAGAACTGGTGTTCAAGGGCAAAGAGTTCGTTTGGAACCATCACCTTGCCGTGCCCTTCCGCCCGCTTGTGCCGCAGCCTGACAAGGGGATTGGTGACGCCCGGCTTGACGGCAACCTGATCGTTCAGGGCGACAACCTGCACGCGCTGAAAGCCCTTCTGCCGATGTATGCGGGCAAAGTGGACTGCATCTTTATCGACCCGCCTTACAACACC
>JBGSQL010000453.1:0-23580 GCA_041738105.1 Rhodobacter sp.
ATGCAGGCCCACCCGCTCCAGCGCGGCGTAGGTGCCATCGTCATAAGCGCCGGTCACGGTGGTGCGCGGCATCAGCCGCACGTTCGGCAGCCCGCGCAGGGTGGCCACCGTCTCGGCCACCCAATCGGGCGCTGGCTTACCACCGATCATGGCGCTGTCCGACAGCGCCTGCCCCCCCATCACAGCGCCCTCATCCGCCAGGATCACATCGGCCCCTGCCCCGGCGGCGGTCAGCGCGGCCATCAACCCGGTCGGTCCCGCCCCGATCACCAGCAGATCGCAATGGGCCCAGGCTTTTTCATAGAGCGCCGTATCATGCTGCCCTGACAACCGACCCAGACCTGCGGCACGACGGATCGCCGGCTCGTAAACACGTTCCCAAAAGGCGCGCGGCCACATGAAGGTCTTGTAATAGAACCCAGCGCTCAGGAACGGTGCGGCCAGATCGTTGACCGCCAGGACGTCATGGCGCAGCGAGGGCCAGCGGTTCTGGCTTTGCGCCTGAAGCCCGGCATAGATCTCTTGCTGCGTGGCGCGAACGTTGGGGGTCTGCTGTTCTCCCTCCAGGATCTCGACCAGCGCGTTCGGCTCCTCAGAGCCGGCGGTGAGGACGCCGCGCGGGCGGTGATACTTGAAGCTGCGCCCGACCAGGCGCACGCCGTTCGCCAGCAGCGCCGAGGCCAGCGTATCACCAGGATGACCCGCGTAATCCTGGCCGTCGAAACGAAAGGGCAGTGTCCGGCTGCGATCGATCAGGCCCTTGCCGGCGATCCTCATGCCTTGACCCTCCGTCGCGGCGGGGGGCTTGCAGGCGCCTGATCTGCCACCAGACGCACCTCATGGATTTCGTGGGTGACGGTGTTGCGCGTGACGATCAGCCAACTGGCACAGCCGGTTTCGTGATACCACAAGTCGCGCGTAACCCCGGCCGGATTGTCCCGCAGATGCAGATAGGAGTCCCAGGCTTCGGGCGGCGCATCGGAGGCCGGGCGGTTCAGGTAATCCTCGGCACCATAGTAGGTGAACTCGCGCCGGTCGCGTGGGCCGCAGAGGGGGCAGGAGATGCGCATTCAAAGGACCTTCAATGCAGGTTGTGCTGGCTGCCGGTGCCTTCTTCGTCGAGAAGGTGCCCGGTCGCGAAACGATCGAGGCGAAAGCGGCGGGCCACCTCGTGCGGCTGGCCCGTGGCCATCAGATGCGCCATGCACCAACCTGACGCGGGCACGGCCTTGAACCCGCCGTAGTTCCAGCCACAGTCGATGAACAGCCCGTCGATGTGCGTCTTGTCGATGATCGGGCTGCCATCGGGTGTCATGTCCATGATCCCGCCCCAACTGCGCAGCACTTTCGCCCGCCCGATCATCGGCATCAGCGTCATCCCGGCTTCCATCACATGCTCGACCATCGGCAGGTTGCCGCGCGCGGCGTAGCTTGCGTAGAAATCCAGATCGCCGCCGAACACGAGCCCGCCCTTGTCAGACTGGCTGATATAGAAATGCCCCATGCCAAAGCTGACCACATGGTCGATGACCGGTTTCAGCCCCTCGGTGACGAACGCTTGCAAGATATGGCTTTCGATCGGCAGCCGCATTCCTGCCATCGCCGCCACCTGCCCCGACCGGCCGGCGACCAGCAGGCCCACCTTCTTTGCGCGGATCGCACCGCGCGTGGTCTGCACGCCCGTCACAACCCCGTTCTCGATGTCGATCCCGGTCACTTCGCAATTCTGGATCAGATCCACGCCGCGCTGATCGGCACCCCGCGCATAACCCCAGGCCACGGCATCATGACGCGCGGTTCCGCCGCGCGGATGCAACAGACCACCATAGATAGGAAAGCGTGTCTGCTCGAAATCCAAATAGGGCAGATGCTCACGGACCCCCTCGCGATCCAGCAGAATGGCGTCATCGCCTTGGTTGATCATCATGTTGCCGCGCCGCACGAAGGCATCACGCTGGCCGTCCGAGTGGAACAGGTTGATCAGTCCACGCTGCGAATGCATCACATTGTAGTTCAAATCGGATTCCAGGCCTTCCCACAGCTTCAGCGAATGGGAATAGAATTCCGAGTTGCCGGGCAGGAAATAGTTGGCCCGCACGATCGTCGTGTTGCGCCCGATGTTGCCCGATCCCAGATAGCCCTTTTCCAGAACGGCAACATTGGTCAGGCCGTGGTTCTTGGCCAGGTAATAGGCGGTCGCCAGGCCATGTCCGCCGCCACCGATGATGATGGCATCGTAATCCGGCTTCGGCGCGGGTGTGCGCCAGGCTGGTTTCCACCCATGGTTGCCGAACATTCCTTCGGTGATGACCCTCAGCCCGGAATACCGCACCTGAAACCCCCTGATGGAATGCGCAGACCGTAGTCTGACGTCCCCAGCACTATCAAGCCCCGCCGCAGCGGCCTATCGCTTTGCGACACCGAGTTGTCGGGTTTGGTAGTTGCGACAACACGTCCGATAGTAGACTGCGCCCTCGCAACCTGAAAACAGGCAGACACCACGGACAGATCCGAAAGCGGCGATCGCTCGTCCGGTGGGCTCCGGCTGGCGGGCATGCCCAGCGGTGTCGCCGCTAGAGCCCCTTCGAATGGTACGTCGCCGCAACCCGACTGATGGAGACGATATAGGCTGCCACCCGCAGGTCGTGGACATCGTTGCGCCCGTGCCAGACCTCGCGCATCGCCTGATAGGCCGCACGCATCGTGTCGTCGAGCCCCGAACGGACCAGCTCCAACTCACCCGCTCCGCGCAGATAGCTGCCTTTGAAGCCAGGCGACATCGTCCAGCCCAGACCCTTGTCTGCGGAAAGCCGCTCAAGCTCATTCACCAGCAACTGGTGGCGCGCCTCCTCGGCGCGTCGCTGCATCCGGCCAAAACGGATATGGCTCAGGTTCTTGACCCACTCGAAATAACTGACCGTCACGCCACCGGCGTTGGCATACATGTCAGGCACGATCACGCAGCCCTTCTTGCGCAAGATCTCATCGGCGCCAAACGTGATCGGGCCATTCGCGGCCTCGATGATCAACGGTGCCTGGATCCGCTCGGCATTGCCCAGGTTGATGACGCCCTCCATTGCGGCAGGGATCAGAATATCGCAGGCGCCTTCAAGCGCAGGCGCACCCTCCGGGCTGAAGCTGCCCTCGGGGCAACCGGCAATCGTACCATGAGAGCGGATCCATTGATGGACCTCCTCGACGTTCAGCCCGCGCGCATTGGTCAAGGCACCATCGCGCTCGATGATCGTGGTGATCAGTGCTCCGTCTTCCTCGCTCAGGAATTTGGCGGCGTGATAGCCGACGTTGCCCAGCCCCTGCACGATGATCCGCTTGCCCTCGATCCCGCCCGACAGGCCAGCCGCCGCCACGTCCTCGGGATGGCGAAAGAACTCGCGCAGCGCAAACTGAACGCCCCGCCCTGTTGCCTCGACGCGCCCCTGGATACCGCCCGCGTTCAGCGGTTTGCCCGTGACACATGCCTTGGCGTTGATGTCGGTGGTGTTCATCCGGGCGTACTGGTCGGCGATCCAGGCCATCTCGCGCTCGCCCGTTCCCATGTCGGGGGCAGGCACGTTCTGCGCAGGATTGATCAGGTCGCGCTTGATCAACTCATACGCGAAGCGGCGGGTGATCTGTTCCAGCTCATGCGGCTCCCAGGCTCGGGGGTCGATGCAGAGACCGCCCTTGGATCCACCGAACGGCGTTTCGACCAGCGCGCATTTGTAGGTCATCAGCGCCGCCAGCGCCTCGACCTCGTCTTGGTTCACCGAAAGGGCATAGCGGATGCCGCCCTTGACCGGCTCCATGTGTTCCGAATGGACCGAGCGATAGCCGGTGAACGTCTCGATCTTGCCACGCAGCCGCACCCCGAAGCGCACGGTATAGGTCGAGTTGCAGACACGGATCTTCTGTTCCATCCCCGGACCCAGATCCATCAACGCGACCGCGCGGTTGAACATCAGATCGACCGATTCACGGAAACTCGGCTCTCCAGCGATAGACATGCGGGTCCTCCCAGACACGGACTGCGCCCCGGCACAAGCACCGGGCGCCTGGCGGCAGACTAGGCCACCACGCCACCCATTTGCACAGCGTTTTGACGCACAGTCGAGCCACAGCGCGCGCTTCGGTCAATCGGATTGTGCAGATTGGCCATCGTTAACGGTACATCCTTCACAGAATCACCGATTCGCTTTGAGGCACAATCGCAGGATGGATGCCTGAAACCTGCGGTTGCGAGATCAAAGGGTTCAATCTGCGATTGTTCGCCGTTCCAGCACATTGGTCTCGCAGCGTCTAGCACCGTTTCTGATCGACCGGGAAAAGCCTTTGGTTAACGGGGGATTGCCACATTTTTGCCCCAAGCTTTGCGATAGTTGAAACGAGTGGTTCATGCTGAGTTGTGACGGCGACGGCCTTTGGCGGGCATGTGCCGATTATTTGGAAAGGGTGCCGAAATGATTGAAAGGCCAATCCCCGGGAATCTCCGCAGCGTCTTCCGTCGCTTTGCACGCCGGGACGATGGCGGGATGATCATCCTGTCGCTGCTTTTCTTCGTGATGATGGTCATGGTCGGCGGCATGGCGGTTGACCTGATGCGATACGAAAACTCGCGCACCGAACTACAGCAGACACTAGATCGCTCGATCCTCGCCGCAGCCAGCCTCAAGCAGGTCCGCGATCCCGAGGCGGTGGTCACGGAGTACTTTGAGAAGGCGGGCCTCGAGGATGAACTGATCAGTGTCGATGCGTCCCCGGCGCTCGATTCGCGCGTTGTTTCGGCCGAGGCGGCCTCGAACGTTGAAACCATCTTCATGCACATGATCGATGTGGAAAGCCTGATGGCCCCCGCAGCCGGTCGTGCCGAGGAAAGCGTCAGCAACATCGAGATCTCGCTGGTGCTCGACATCTCGGGCTCGATGCGTGAAGGCAACCAGATCGGCAAGCTGCGCACCGCCGCCAAAAGCTTCTTCAGCCAGGTTCTTGACGATGATGCCAAGGACACGACCTCGATCAATATCGTGCCTTACGCCGGCCATGTGAACGTCGGGCCCAAGCTGTTCTCACGCTTTGGGGCAAATCGCACCCACAATGACTCGTCGTGCATCGAGTTGACGGCGGCCGACTATACAACTGCCGCAGCACCGCCGCCCGGCCGTGGCCAGGTGCCGCACTTCATGCAGTGGGCGATTGCGCCCGAGTTCATGAACTGGGGCTGGTGCCCGATGGACAATAGCCCGATCATCGTCGCCCAGAACGATCTGATTGAACTGAACACCTATATCGACAACATCCGTTTGCATGACGGCACGGGCACGATGACCGGAACAAAGTACGGCCTGATGCTGCTCAACCCCGATCTGCAGCCCACCTTCGCCGCCCTTGCCGCCGACGGTGACATCTCGAACGGTTTCGCGGACCGCCCGCTTGATTGGCAGACCAGCGTCGGCTCGGACGTGACGAAATATCTGATCGTCATGACCGACGGACAGATCACAGATCAGTACCGGCCCAAATACACCGCTTTCCGCGATGCGGATGGAGACGACAACGACAACGAAAAGATCGACAACGGCAAGGACAAATACAAGAAGACGATCTATGTCGACGATCCGGACGATGCCGATGGCACGGACCACGCGACCTGGAACGCCACGGTCGAGTTGCTGAACCAGCCTGCCGGCAATCGCACTGGCACCTATAGCTCTCGCGCAACGAACCTGACCCGGTTCTATGCGCAATGCGATCTGGCCAAGTCGAATGGTGTGATCGTCTACACGATCGCCTTCAATGCGCCCGCCAGTGCCAAGACCGAGATGAAGAACTGCGCCAGCTCGCTCAGCTACTACTACGAAGTGCCCAGCAGCGACGACGGCACGGCCATCAAGAACGCGTTCACCTCGATCGCCCGCAACATCAAGCAGCTGCGGTTGACGCAATGATCCGCAAGTGGCTCAGGTCACGGCGCGCCGCCCTGCGCGCCGACGAGGGGACGGCGACGATCGAATTCGTGCTGACCGCGCCAATGGTGATCTTCACCTTCCTCGCGGCGTTCGAATCCGGCATCTACATGGTGCGCTATGTGATGCTGGACCGGGCGCTCGACATGACGGTGCGCGAATTGCGCCTTGGCATGATCCCCACACCGGCGCTCGACACGCTGAAGGAATCGATCTGCGATCGCACCTCGCTTGTGTCGAACTGTGCCGCGGCGCTGCGGCTGGAGATGTTCTCGGTGGACACGAACACTTGGGCAATGCCAACGGGCGACGTCGAGTGTATCGACCGTGGCGGTGAGATCAGTCCGGCGCTCGAGCCGAACCTGGGCGTCGAGAACGAGGTGATGCTGATCCGGGCCTGCCTGACCGCCGACGCCTTCTTTCCGACGACCGGCATTGCCACGCAGATGCAGCAGGATAGCCAGGGGGGCTATTTCATCGTCGCGGCATCCGCTTTCGTGAACGAACCCTAGGTAGTGAGTGCTTGATGATGTCCTTTGTCACTTGCGTTAAAAGAACCCCGCGCAGGCTATCCAGTTTCCTTCGCGAGGAACGGGGCACTGTGCTGTCCGAGTTCGTGATCGTTTTTCCAATCCTGGTCTGGGCCTGGATCGGGATGTACTACTATTGGGACGTTTACCGGGCGGTCAATCTTGCGCAGAAAGCCAGCTTCACGATCTCTGACAACCTTTCGCGCTCGTCAGGCGAGGTCACGACAGCCTACATCGACGGGCTCGAAGAGTTTCTGACCTTCCTTGCCGACACCGAAGACGAGGTGCAGATCCGCGTGTCGAGCATCCGCTGGAACAAGGCAAACGAGGAACACGAGGTCGCCTGGTCCTACTCGCCGCACAATGGTTTCCCGCTTCTGACAAATGGCAACCTGTCCGAGATCGTCGATCAGATCCCGACCCTTGTCGAGTACGAGACGGTCCTGATCATCGAAACGAACGTCGATTATGAACCGCCTCTGGGCATCACCCAGATCGGCAATCTCGACCTGGGTGTCGGGCCGCAAACCTTCACCGAATTCATCGTCACCCGACCGCGCTTCGTCACCAAGGTCTGTCTCGCCGGCATCCCCTGCACCTGAGGCGACGGGCGCCTTCGCGCTTGCACAGACCTGCCCCACACGGGTAGCCTCGCACCAGCATGGCCCCACCTCTCGCCCCACCTCTGCGATGCCTCGCGCTTTGCTTTGCGCTGCTTGCGCTGTCGGGATGCGAGGCGCCCCGGTTCACAACCGACCGGGACAGCGCCTCGCGGGGCCCATTGCCAGTGATCCGTCCGCTGAACGAGGTGTTGGCCGCGTCGGATCCGACGATCCTTGAACCGACCGATACGGCAGCATTGCAATCCCGCGCGGCTGCCTTGCGGGCCCAGGCCGCAACGCTTTCGGCCGCAGAGACTGATCCGGAAACCCGCGCGCGGCTGGAGGCCGCGATCGACGCAGGCGGGACGTGACACGCTTTGTTGCAAGCCCCGACACAACCCGGTAACAGGACGCCACGCTGACACGACCGGCCACGCGACGGCCCTGATCCGACGGAGTTTCCCATGTCCGCCCCCCTCCGCCTTGGTCTTGCCGGTCTGGGTACTGTCGGCATAGGCGTCGTCAAGATCTTGCAGCGTCATGCCGATCTGATCGCAGCCCGCGCAGGCCGGCCGATCGAACTGGTTGCCGTCACCGCCCGAGACCGCACCAAGAACCGCGACGCCGATCTGTCGTCCTACGCGTGGGACGCTGATCCTGTTACGCTCGCCCGGCGTCCCGACATCGACCTGCTGATCGAGGTGATGGGTGGTGCCGACGGCGCCGCCAAGGCCGCGACCGAGGCCGCGATCGCCAATGGCAAGGATGTGGTCACCGCCAACAAGGCGCTGCTCGCCCATCATGGCCAGGCGCTGGCCGAAGCGGCCGAGGCACAGGGCCGCGTCATCCGCTTCGAGGCCGCCGTCGCCGGTGGCATCCCCGCCATCAAGGCGCTGACCGAAGGCTTGGCCGGCAACCGTGTCAAGCGCGTGATGGGGGTGATGAACGGGACGTGCAACTACATCCTGACCCGGATGGAAAGCGCGGGCTTGCCCTATGACACTGTGTTCGAAGAGGCCCGGCAACTGGGTTATCTCGAGGCCGACCCCCGCCTTGACGTGGATGGCATCGACGCAGGCCACAAGCTCAGCCTGCTGGCTGCGATCGCCTTTGGAACCAAGGTGAGCTTCGACGCGGTAGAGCTTGAAGGCATTGGCAGACTCTCGATTGAAGATATCCGACATGCGGCAGACATGGGCTACCGCATCAAGCTGCTTGGCGTCGCCCAGATGACCGGGCGCGGGCTGGAACAGCGCATGACCCCCTGCCTTGTGCCCGCCGACAGCCCGCTGGGCCAACTGCCCGGCGGCACCAACATGGTGGTGCTGGAAGGTGACGCCGTGGGACAGATCGTGCTGCGCGGTGCGGGGGCGGGCGAAGGCCCCACTGCCAGCGCTGTCATGTCCGATGTGATCGACATTGCGCGAGGGGTGCGCCTGCCGACCTTCGGGCAGCCTGCAGCCGGCCTTGTGCGCCCAATTGCGGCTCTGGCGGCTACCCCGGCACCATGGTATATGCGCATGACATTGCTGGATAAACCGGGTGCTCTTGCCAAAATTGCAACCGCGCTCGGTGACGCCGGAATTTCCATCGACCGGATGCGCCAATACGGACATCAGGGCGCACAGGCCCCGGTGCTGATAGTGACACACAAGGCCACCAACGCCGATATCGCCGACGCCATGTCGCGCTTCGGGGCAACGGGCGTGCTGGTCGGCGACCCTGTCGCGATCCGTATCGAAGAGGTCTGACGCGCCCTGACCGCCTGTGCGCGCGTTAGCGCCACCAGACTTGCCGCCCGCCCCCGACACAGGCTAGGTGAGAGCGACACACAATCAGGAAGCACCAGATGAACAGAGCCAGTGAATTTCAGGACCGACTGCTGTCTCTGGGCCTTGCCCGCGTATCAGAGGCGGCGGCGCTGGCGTCGGCGGCGCTGATCGGGCGCGGCGATGAAAAGGCGGCCGATCAGGCTGCGGTCAACGCGATGCGCGATCAGCTGAACCTTCTGGACATTGCGGGCGTCGTGGTGATTGGTGAGGGCGAGAGGGACGAAGCCCCGATGCTGTTCATCGGCGAAGAGGTGGGCACCGGCAACGGCCCTGCCGTGGACATCGCGCTTGATCCCCTGGAAGGCACCACGCTGACCGCCAAGGATATGCCGAACGCGCTGACCGTCATCGCCATGGCACCGCGCGGCACGCTGCTGCATGCTCCCGATGTCTACATGGAAAAGCTGGCGATCGGGCCGGGATTCGCGAAAGACACCGTGACGCTGGCGATGTCGCCCACCGAACGGATCACGGCTTTGGCGGCGGCCAAGGGCTGTGCGGCGCGCGACATCACCGTTTGCGTGCTGGAACGCCCCCGGCACGAGGCGATGATTGCGGAAATCCGTTCAACCGGGGCCGCGATCCGGCTGATCACCGATGGCGACGTCGCGGGCATCATCCACTGCGCCGAGGCTCAGGTTACGGGCATCGACATGTATATGGGATCAGGCGGCGCGCCCGAGGGGGTGCTGGCCGCAGCGGCGCTGAAATGCATGGGCGGGCAGATCTACGCGCAACTTCTGTTCCGCAATGATGATGAACGCGGTCGCGCCCGACGGGCCGGGATCACCGATCTGAACCGCATTTACACGCGTGACGATCTGGTGACGGCGGATGTGATCTTTGCAGCCACAGGCGTGACGCAGGGATCCATCCTGAAAGGTATCCAGACCGAACCGGGCTGGGTCACAACCGAAACCCTGCTGATGCGGTCTAAAACCGGATCGGTGCGGCGCATGACCTACCGCAGCCCGGTCAAGTGAGCATCCGGCGCGCTCATCAAGCCTTGCGGCCTACTTTGCCTGTGTGCCGGGCGCGGCAAGCGATGAAAGCCCGCACGGGCTTGAAGCGCGGCCTCCGCTGCTGCGTCTGAGCGGATGGATCAACCCGCATTTCTTGGCGTGACGGCATCCCTGACCGGCCGTCGCTGGATCGGCCCCACGGCACTGGAGGACAGGCTTTCCGAAGCGATTGCGCAAGAAACCCGCCTGCCCCTTGCCCTGTGCCAGACCCTTGCAAAGCGCGATGTGTTGCCTGCCGATGCAAAGGCCTATCTCGCCCCCAGCCTGCGCGACCTGCTGCCCGATCCTCTCAGCCTGCGCGACATGGACCTTGCGGCCCGCCGATTTCTGGCGGCCCTTGAAGCCCGCGAGCGCATTGCGGTTTTTGGCGATTACGATGTCGATGGCGGCGCGTCCTCGGCGCTCTTGCTGATCTGGCTGCGGGCCATGGGGCATGACGCCACCCTTTATATCCCCGACCGGATTGATGAAGGCTACGGCCCCAACGAACCCGCCATGGCCGCCCTTGCCGCCACACACGACCTGATCCTGTGCGTGGATTGCGGCACCTTGAGCCACGCCCCTATTTCCGCTGCGAAAGGCGCGGATGTCATCATCCTGGATCACCATCTCGGGGCCGAAACCCTGCCCGCAGCGCTAGCGATCGTGAACCCCAACCGGCAGGACGAGGACGGCTCGCTTGCACATCTGTGTGCCGCATCGGTCGTATTTCTGATGCTGGTCGAGGCGAACCGCCAGTTGCGGTCCCAGGGGCAAAGCGGTCCCGACCTGATGGCTCTGCTGGATCTGGTGGCGCTGGCGACGGTCGCCGATGTGGCCCCGCTGATCGGTGTCAACCGCGCCTTCGTGCGGCAGGGCCTCAAGGTCATGGCGCGGCGCGAACGCGCGGGCCTTGTCGCATTGGCCGATGTGGCGCGGATGGACACGGCCCCCACCACCTATGCGCTTGGCTTCGTTCTTGGCCCGCGCATCAATGCGGGCGGGCGCATTGGTGACGCCGGCCTCGGCGCACGGCTTCTGGTGTGCGAGGATACCCATGAAGCCGACGCCATCGCCATGAAGCTCGAGGACCTCAACCGCGAGCGGCAGGCGCAGGAAGCGGTAATGCTGCAGCAGGCGCTTGCGCAGGCCGAGGCCGAAATCGGCGGCGGAGAGGGCCCCTGCGTCCTCATCACGGAAAGCGCCAACTGGCATCCGGGTATTGTCGGCCTGATTGCCGCGCGGCTGAAGGAACGCTTCCGCCGTCCCGCATTCGCCATCCACTTCAACGAGGCGGGAAGGGGAACCGGCTCAGGGCGCTCGGTGTCCGGGATCGACATCGGCAGGGCGGTTCGCGAAGCGGTCGAGAAGGGAATTCTCGTTAAGGGCGGCGGGCATGTCATGGCGGCCGGGCTGACGGTGGAGCGGGCCAACCTCGCCGCCTTGCGCGCCTATTTCGAGGAGACTCTGGCAAGCTCCTGGCGAACGCTGACCGAGAACCATGTGCTCAAGATCGACGGCGCGTTGACCGCCCGCGGCGCCAATCTGGCACTTGTGGAGTTGCTGGAGCGGGCGGGCCCGTTCGGCTCGGGCCATCCTTCGCCGGTGTTCGCCTTTCCGGCCCATACGGTCCGCGATGCACGCATCGTCGGTACCGACCATGTGTCGGTGCGGCTGTCGGCGGGCGACGGGGCGATGCTGCAGGGAATCGCGTTTCGCGCGGCCGGTACGGACCTGGGCAAGCTGCTGCTGGGAGCGCCGCAGCCTTTGCATGTCGCCGGAACGCTGGGCGCCGAGCTTTTCCGCGGACAGCGACGGATCCAGTTGCGGATACTGGATGCCGCGCCGCCGCCTGCCTTCGTGTGACGGGAATTACATCCGGTAGCGGATCTGGTCGCTCCAGAAGCGGTCGAGCCGCTTCATCGCGGTGATGATCGTGGTGAAGTCTTCGGCAGTGATGCCGCTCAGCTGTTCGAGCGAAGCCATCTGGCGTTCGTAGAGCTTCTCGACGGTCTTGGCCACTTCCAGGCCCGCCGGAGTAAGGCTCACCATTACCGCGCGGCGGTCGTTGCGCGAGTTCTGCTGGTTTACCAGGCCCTGATCGACCAGTTTCTTGAGGTTGTAGGAAACATTCGAGCCAAGGTAGCAGCCGCGGCTCATCAGTTCGCTGGCCCGAAGCTGCGCATCGCCGACCTTGTAGAGAAGCAACGCCTGAACAGGGTTCACGTCGTGGCGACCGCGGCGCTCGAATTCGTCCTTGATCATTTCCAGAAGACGCTTTTCGAGCCGCTCGACGAGGGTGATTGCTTCCAGATAGCTGTCGAGCAGGTGCGCGTTGATTGCCGGCTTGATGGGGCTTCCGGCGATGTTCTTGGCATGGATCATTGTTCTTCTCCTGGGGGACGGGTTCTTGTGCCCGATGCGCAGGAAACTACCGGCAATGCTTCTAATTTGAATTAAATTCGAAGGCTAACGCAAGGTTACCACCGCCTTCGCGGTTTCAGGGTAAACAATCTGCCAATTTGCGACAGGTCAATGACAGTCTGGCGACAACGGGTATCCTTCCTGTTTTTCGATCCGGGAGGCTTGCATGCTCACACTTGAAGACTGCCTGGCCTGTTGCGACCTGACCGAGGAGGAAGTTCTCGCGATTGCCGAACATGAGAACCTGTCCGAGATGCACGCAATCGCCCTCGGCCAGTACCTGGTGCACCAGGACAAGGGACCACAGGAGATATTCCGGCTCATCGCCGAGGACATCCGCAGCGCGCAGGCGCGTGATGATGCGGCACATGTGCGAACGCTCCTGCATGTGCTGCACCATTTCATCCGGACGCATCCCGAGGCTGCGCCGCAGACCCATCCCTGGAGCAAGGTAATTTGAAATCAGGCCATCAGGTTGAGCTCGAGCTCCCAGACGAGCCCGGTCGCCAGCCAGTCCACCCGGCTGCTGCTTCCAGGCGTGCTTGGCACAAGCCGCTCGATGACCGTGGAGCCGAAGCCGCGCCGCTGCGGGGCGATGACCGGCGGTCCGCCGCTTTCCTGCCATCGCAGCAAGAGAATGTCGCCTTCACGGGTCTGCTTGATTGCCCATTCGATGGCTATGCGCCCCTCGGGCGATGACAAGGCCCCATATTTTAGCGCATTCGTTGCAAGTTCGTGAAAAGCCATGCCCAGATGCTGCGCCGTGTGGGGCGACAGCAGGACCTTTGGCCCATGGGCGCTCACGCGGCTCCTTTTGGGGTCGTCGAATGCGCTGAGCTGCGTGGAGATCAGTTCGGCAAGCGACACGCTGCCCCAATCTGTCTTGATCAGGAGATCGTGCGAGCGAGCCAGGCCCGCCAGTCGTTCTGTGAGATTTTCCCGGAACTGCTGCGGGTCCGGCGATATTCGCAGCGAATTCGAGACCATTGCCTGGATGACGGCAAGCAGGTTCTTGGAGCGGTGCGAAAGTTCGCGCATCACCATGCGCCGCTCCTTCTCGTTCTTGCGCAATTCTTCCTCGCGTGCCCGGATCTGCCCGGCTGCCTCGCGCATTGCCTCGCCAACAACGTTGGCCTCCTTCATGATGGTTGGCGAAAAGCTGACAGGCTCGCCCGCGCCAAGATGGCGTGCCGCACCGAGGAGCATTTCGGTCGGCTTGGCGATGAGACGACCGGTGAAATACGCAACGATCAGGGAGCCGGCAATGGCTAGCCCCGCGAGCATGAGCATCAGCCGGCTGGCCTTCCAGACAGGCTCCTCCAGCAGGGCCTTCGGCGCCCAGACAATAACTTTCCAGCCGCTGAGCAGGGATCCGTTGAAGGCGCTGACTGCCTCTCGGCCTTCCAGGTCTCGCGTGACCAGCGAACCTGAGAACTCCTTCATCTGCGCCCACACTTCGGGGGAAGCATTCTTTCCGTAAAACTCGTTGTGCCGGTACGAGCGGGCGATGATGCGCCCGTTGCCATCGGTGACACTGGCAAACCATCCTTCCGGCCGGTACGCCTGGTTCACGACATCGACTATGGCGCCTTCCCGCGGCACGAAGGAGAGGACGTAGCGAACCTCGCCTTGGACCGTGACCGGAACACGCACGGAATACAGTAGCTTTTGGGCAACTGCGCCCTTGACCAGATTGCCGACAAGGATCTTTCCGGTGTCGAAAAGCTGTTGTGCGCCCTGCGGGTTCGCGGTTTTAGGCAAGGGCGTTCCGGCAATTGTCCGCGTGTTGACCAATTGCTGGTAATTGAGGTCAATCAGAATGAAATGACCGTTCGCCTTGCTCGCGGCGTCTTCGGCGATTTGGGAAAAGGCCGCGATATCGCCGTTCTGCAATACCCTTGTCGATGCGACCACTTGCGCCGTTTCGATCTGGCCGCGCAGTTCGCGATCCACAGCGCGCGCGAGGTCCGCGGCAATTGCGCTGACACGCTGGATTTCCTTGGCGCGTTCCTCCATCAGCCATGACGCCAGGATGAAAGAGCCAAGCGCTAGAAACGGCAGCAAAGTCGCGAAGGTCAGGACGCTCAACAGCGTCGACAGCGGCAATTGCCGGCCGGACTCCATCCATCGCGGCCAGATGGTGCTGTCCGTCCTTTCCCCGTCGGCTTCGCCGCGGAGAGTGGTGGATGACCGGGAAACGGATAGCGGCTCATTATTCATTGTGACCCGCCAAAAACGCGGTCGCACCCAAGGCGACTTGAACCAATGAACAATCGATTTATTCACCGTTCCGGGTGTTTGTCGATAGTCGGTAAAAAGACAATTATTCAGTTGGGACGGCTCAAGCCGGCTTTGCCTTTGCCACCAGCGCGACGACGTCGGCAACGGTGTGGCATGAAGAAAACTGGGCCGGGTCCAGTTCAATGCCGAAGTGGTCCTCGATCACCATGACCGCCTCAAGTGTCGACAGGCTGTCCATCTTCAAAATGTCGATCGGTGTATCCGCCGAAACTTCCATGGTGGAATTCGCCGAATATTGCTTCAGCGTGGAAACGACGAACCAGGCCAGGTCACTCATGTACTGAAATATCCAGCTGTTCGGGAAAATTGAAAACGTTGTCGGGCTCGCGCATTCTTTTTCCCGTCAACGCCAGACGTAGGGGAAACCGGGACATCTCGGCGGCAAAAATCCGCCAGGCACGCCGGCTGAGGTTCATGCCTGGGCATTTGTGCGGCCCGACGGCGAAATAGAGGTCGCTGAAGGTGGGGCCCACCCCGTCCCTGAAGCCGGCGGCATCGAGATAGATACGGAACCGGTCGCCGGCCCGGATTGCCCTGCCTTGAAGTTCGCCATCCGCGCCAGCGACTTTTTCGATTACGGCAAGTCCGGTCTCGCAGAAATCGGTGTCCCACCGGATGTCGTCGAGGCGGACGCCTTCATTGCGCGCGATCGTTGCCGCCAGCGAGTTCGCGAGCGAGCCCAGAAGCGTGTTGGCGCCCAGGACCACGAGCCCGATCCGGAAATATCGCTCCTCTTCAGGCATGCCGGTAAGGCTGTCGAAGAACGCGCCGATCAATGCGTTCAAGGCTGTCCTTCGTCTAACCGTTATCGTGTCGTCGAAGAGGGCGGGGGTAATCTCCGCGCCTTCGAACTCCTTCGACCCAAGCCCCGCCATGACAAGAAGCGCCTTGCGGGTTGTCGGCCGCAACAGTTCCTGAATCGCGCAGAACCGGTTGCCTGGCGCGAACAGCCTGTTCGCCCGGGTACTGACGTCCTGCTGGAATGCTTCCAGCGCCGCTTCCGTGTTGGCTGCAATTTCGGCGGAAAACCGTTTTCTCAAATGACGGTGGCGCTCACCGTCGTAAGCCAGCGGAAAGAGCTTGGTCAGTTCGCGCGAATGGCGCAGATCCAGACCGAAATGCTTTTCGATCACACTGACGTCGTAGCTGTGGCTGCGATAGTTCGAGTCCCGCAATACGTTCGCGATCAAGCCGGCGTCGGTGACGATCCACCGTTTGAGGCGCCCGGACCACCAGATACCCTCGCCGTTCGCGTAAATCTCGCCGCGATCCGCGCGCTTGGGAATCTGGTACTCCGACAGGGTCATAGTTTTTACCGGTATTATCCGAAAGGAACGCCGGATCAGTGGCGGGTACACACTGGTGGATTTTATAGTCGGAATAATTACACGCCGCAAATGCGCTCCCCGAAAATGGCGCAACGCTCCTGTTTGGATATGGCGCCGGCCGGCTTCAGGAGATTGCTGCCCTTGCGGGGTCGCTGTTCAGTCCACCGCTGAAAACGCGGCTTGCGCGCAGGTCCTCTGCCTTGATGGTGGATATTTCCTCGGCGCTTACCGGGCCCTGCGAGGTGCTGAACAGCCGGTTCGCCTGCCGCAGCCGCGCCCGGTCGAGCGCATTGCGGATCGAGCGGGCATTGGCGAAATGGGGCTGCTGCCGCCGCATGGCGATGTAGTCGGCCATGACTTGCCTCGCCTCGCTGTCAAAGTGATAGCTCTGGCTCGCCAGCATGGACTGCGCGATGGTCAGCAGTTCCTCGTCGCCGTAGTCCGGAAAGTCGATGTGGTGCGCTATTCGCGAGCGAAAGCCCGGATTGCTCGAGAAGAACCGGTCCATCCGGTCCGCATAGCCGGCAAGGATCACGACGAGGTCCTCGCGGTTGTTCTCCATGACCTGCAGAAGGATTTCGATCGCCTCCTGCCCGTAGTCGCGTTCATTGTCGGGGCGGTAGAGGTAGTACGCCTCGTCGATGAACAGCACGCCACCCATGGCACGCTTGAGCACCTCCTTCGTCTTCGGCGCGGTGTGTCCGATATACTGTCCCACAAGGTCATCGCGCGTGACCGACACCAGGTGGCCCTTGCGGATATAACCGAGTCGGTGAAGAATTCCGGCCATGCGCAGCGCGACCGTGGTCTTGCCGGTTCCCGGATTGCCGGTGAAGCTCATGTGCAGGGTAGGGGCATCGTGGCTGAGGCCCATCGACTTGCGCGCCCGTTCAACGATGAGCAACGCCGCGATCTCGCGGATCCTCGCCTTCACCGGCTTCAGGCCAACGAGTTCGCGGTCGAGATCGGCGAGGATTTCGGCAACTCCCGAATTCTCGTAGGCTGCCTTCAGGTCGACCGTCTGCGGCGCGGCATCCTGCGTCGTTTCGCTCACCAGCTTCACTCCGAAATCAGTTTGCGACGGTTTACGCCGTCTTCCAGCCATAGGTCTGCGTGCGCCCGCGCCGCTCGGTCCGCGTCATCTCCAGCCTTGGTTCATTCGCCGGGCGGTTGACGATGAACGACATCCGCACGGTTTCCCAGCCGCGGGTGTTGTCGAAGGCGTTGATGCGGATGTAGGCGTCCGGATTGATCTTGCGGCAGTCGGCAAGCTCCATCATCACGCCCTTGGCGTCCTTGAGGTCGAACATGGGGTTGCCCCACATGCTCCAATAGATGTTGCGAGGGTGCGGATCGTCGGTGAACTCGATGCCGATGGCCCAGTCGCGGTCGAGGCAATACTCGACCTGGTCGCGGATCTGCGCGTCGGTGAGGTCCGGCAGAAACGAGAAACAGCCTTGGGTAATGCGCATGTCGATATCTCCCTTTTTGCCGGTCACATGGCGACGGACGGGGTCGGCACGAAGTCCGACGTGTCGGTCGAGGTGTAGTTGAAGGTGATGTTGCCCCACACATCGAGGGCCGCTTCCAGCGGCTTGCACCACTTGGCTGCGGAGCGCAGGATTTCGGGCCCCTCGTTCTTGATGTCGCGCCCTTCGTTGCGGGCCATGACCATGGCTTCCAGCGCCACGCGGTTCGCCGTCGCGCCCGCCTGGATCCCCATCGGATGGCCGATGGTGCCGCCGCCGAACTGAAGCACCACAACGTCGCCGCAGAGGTCGAGAAGCTGGTGCATTTGCCCGGCATGGATTCCGCCCGAGGCAACCGGCATGACCTTCAGCGTGTCGGCCCAGTCCTGCTCGAAGAAGATGCCGCGCGGCAGGTCGACCTCGTTCTTCAACTCACGGCAGACATTGTAGTAGCCCTGGACGGTCAGCGGATCGCCTTCCAGCTTGCCGACGGCGGTACCGGTGTGCAGGTGATCGACGCCGGCGAGGCGCAGCCACTTCGCGATGACGCGGAACGAGATGCCGTGGGATTTTTGCCGCGTATAGGTGCCGTGCCCGGCGCGGTGCATGTGCAGGATCATGTCGTTCTGGCGGCACCACTCGGAAATGGACTGCGTCGCCGTCCAGCCGATGATGAGGTCGACCATCACGATCACGGAGCCGAGTTCCTTGGCGAATTCTGCACGCCGGTACATCTCCTCCATCGTGCCTGCGGTGATGTTGAGGTAGTGCCCCTTGATTTCGCCGGTCTGGGCGGAGGCAAGGTTCACCGCCTCCATGCAGTAGAGGAACCGGTCGCGCCAGTGCATGAAGGGTTGTGAATTGATGTTCTCGTCGTCCTTCATGAAGTCGAGGCCGCCGCGCAGCCCCTCATAGACGACGCGCCCGTAATTCTTGCCCGAAAGCCCGAGCTTGGGCTTGGTGGTCGCGCCCAGCAGCGGCTTGCCGAACTTGTCGAGCCGTTCGCGCTCGACGACGATGCCGGTCGGCGGACCCTTGTAGGTTTTCACATAGGCGACCGGCAGGCGCATGTCCTCGAGCCGCGCGGCCTTGAGCGGCTTGAAGGAAAACACGTTGCCGATGATCGAGGCGGTGAGGTTGGCGATCGATCCCGGCTCGAAAAGGATGAGATCGTAGGCGACATAGCAGAAATACTCTCCCTCGCGCCCCGGCACCGGTTCGACGCGATACGCCTTGGCGCGATACTGGTCGCAGGCGGTCAGCCGGTCGGTCCAGACCACGGTCCAGGTTGCCGTGGAGCTTTCGCCCGCGACGGCGGCGGCGGCCTCCACCGGATCGACGCCGTCCTGCGGCGTGATCCGGAACAGCGCGAGCACGTCTGTGTCCTTGGGCTGGTAGTCGCCGTCCCAATAGCCCATCTGGGCGTATTTCAGCACCCCGGCCTTGTAGCGTTCCTTGCCCTTGATCTCGGTCTTTGCGTCGATGGTCATGGCACTGTCCTTTCCGCCAATCGGCGTCATGCGGCTTTCGCCGGTCGGGTGGGGGATGCGAACTCGCCCTTGGCGTAGCGCTTCGCCATTTCACTCATCGGCACGGCCTTTATGGCCGATGCCTTGCCGGCGGTTCCGAATGCCTCGAAGCGGTCGCGGCAGACACTCGCCATGGCGTCCATCGCCGGCTTCAGGAACTTCCGTGGATCGAATTCGGATTTGCTCGTGTTTGCCACCCGGCGGAATTCGGCGGCTGCCGCCAGGCGCAGATCGGTATCGATGTTGATCTTGCGCACGCCGTGGCGGATGCCGCGCACTATTTCCTCGACCGGCACGCCCCAGGTCTCGCGCATTTCGCCGCCATTGGCGTTGAACACCTCCCGCCATTCCTTCGGCACGGAAGACGAGCCGTGCATGACGATATGCGTGTTCGGCAGGCGCTGGTGGATCCGCTCGATCACATCCATCGCCAGGACATCGCCGGTCGGCTCGCGGGTGAACTTGTAGGCGCCGTGCGACGTTCCGATCGCCACGGCAAGCGCGTCCACGCCTGTCTCGGCAACGAAGCGCGCGGCTTCCTCCGGGTTGGTGAGCAGCATGGCCCGGTCGAGGCGGCCCTCGAAGCCGTGGCCGTCCTCTGCCTCGCCTTCGCCCGTCTCCAGCGAGCCAAGTACTCCAAGCTCGCCTTCGACCGATGCGCCGACCATGTGCGCGAGCCGCACCACTTCGCGGGTGATGTTGACGTTGTAGGCATAGTCGCCCGGCGTCTTGGCGTCTTCCTTCAGCGAGCCGTCCATCATCACCGATGTGAAGCCGTGCTGGATCGCCGAAAGGCAGGTGGCGACGTTGTTGCCGTGGTCTTGGTGGATGCACAGCGGAATCGCCGGATACATCGTTTCGAGCGCCTCCATCATCTTTGCCAGCATGATGTCGTTGGCGTAGGAACGCGCGCCGCGTGAAACCTGGATGATGACCGGCGCATCCACCGCGGAGGCGGCCTGCATGATCGCCAATCCCTGTTCCATGTTGTTGATGTTGAAAGCGGGGACGCCGTATTGCCGCTCGGCGGCATCGTCGAGAAGCTGGCGAAGCGTTATCCGGGCCATGCTGGTGTCCTCTCGTGGTTGGGAGCGTGCGGCAGCGCCGCCGGCAAAAGGTTGGCGAGTTCGTGCGCCCATGCCTGCGGCGGCACGTGCCCTGCATCGATGTGCAGGAAGTCGGCGAGGCAGCTCAGGCGGATGGCGAAGCTGCGCGGGTTGCGCTGTTCGGATTTGCAGAAGCGCAGGTTTTCCAGCAGCACCACGGAACCTGCGGGAATGCCGTCGAGCGCGGATTCGGCATCGGGTCCGACATTCGTCCCGATGAACCACACCTTGCGCGAAAGCGCCTGTTCAAGGTGCGGGACGAACTGCTCCAGCGAGAATGCCGGATTGTACTCCCCACCCTTGTTGCCGAGCACGCCGATCAGCACCACGCGTGAAAAGCGGGAAAGCAACCGGCGCGCCAGTTCGGCAGTGTGATCGCTTACGCCTTGCGAGAAATCGACCTGCGTCATCACCGTGCCGCTTGAAATTGTCGAATGCTGAACCGGTCGCGCGACTGTCATTGCTAGTCCTCCTGCGAAGGTCGGGGCGGGCATCAACCTGGTCATCCGGACCTCCGCTTGATGTCCATCAGCTTGTGGATCAGCGGCGTGAAGATGAGCTGCATGGCGAGGTCCAGCTTTTCGCCGGAGCACACGATCGAATTGGCGCGCGACATGAAGCTGCCGGTCAGCATCGACAGCAGGTAGGGAAAATCGATGCCGCGCGGGTTGGCGAAGCGGATCACCAGCATCGATTCCGACGGCGTCGGTATCCAGCGCGCGATGAATGGGTTGGAGGTATCGACCGTGGGAACGCGCTGGAAGTTGATGTTGGTGTGCGAGAATTGCGGGCAGATGTACCGTGCATAATCGGGCATGCGCCGCAGGATCGTATCGGTGACAGTCTCGGTGGAGTATCCGCGCGATGCCTTGTCACGGTGGATCTTCTGGATCCATTCAAGGTTGATGACGGGAACGACGCCGATCTTCAGGTCGACATGCCGGGCGACATCGATATCCTCGCCTGCGAAGCAGCCATGCAGCCCCTCGTAGAACAGCAGGTCGCTGGACGGCAGGTCCTCCCATGGCGTGAAAGTGCCCGCCTTAACGCCAAAGCGCACGCCTTCCTTGTCATCGTGAACATAGTGGCGGGTCTTGCCGGTGCCCTTGCGGCCATATTCCTCGAAGACCGATTCCAGGATTTCGAGTTCGTTCGCTTGCGGGTTGAAGTGGGAGAAATTCGGATTGCCGCCGGCTTCTTCCGCCGCGACCTTCTCCTTCATTCCTGCACGGTCGTACCGATGGAATGCATCGCCCTCGATGAAGGCGGCGGTGATCTTCTCGCGGCTGAAGATCTTCTCGAACGTCTCCTTTACCGTCGTGGTACCGGCGCCCGAGGAACCCGTGATGGCAATGATGGGATGTTTGTGCGACATGATCTGATCTCACGCCTTGAAGAGGCCGCGATGGCCGAAAAGCGGGTGGCGGATGCCGATGGCGGACGGGTCGTTGTGGTAGCGCTCGACCTTGAGCACCTCGCGCGCCGAGCCGAAGATGAGCGGCGTTCGCTGGTGCAGGTCGCCCGGCACGAGGTCCATGATGCGTACCGCGCCATTGCTGGCCGACCCGCCCGCGTGCTCGATCAGCATGGCAATCGGATTGGCCTCGTAGACGAGGCGCAGGCGGCCGCTCGAATAACCCTTGCGCGCATCACGCGGATATAAAAACACGCCGCCGCGTACCAGGATCCGCCAGCTTTCGGCGACCAGCGACGCTATCCAGCGCATGTTGTAGTCTTTCTCGCGCGGACCTTCCGCGCCCTGCAGCAGATCGTCGACATAGGCCTTGGTGCTCTCGTCCCAGTGCCGGTAGTTCGAGGCGTTGATCGCGAATTCGCGAGTGTCCCTCGAGATCGTCAGGCCGCTGTGGACCTCGACGAAACAGCCAAGCCGCGAGGAGAAGACGAAGGCGTGCGTGCCGCCTCCCAGCGTGATGGCAAGCGCCAGTTGCGGGCCGTAGATGAAGAAGCCGGCGGCGATCTGGCTCGTACCGGGTTGCAGGAAAGTCTCGTCGACGCCCGCAGCCGCAGGCACGATGGAGAAAATCGTTCCGATCGAGACATTGGTGTCGATGTTGGAGGAGCCGTCCAGCGGATCGATGGCGACGGCGATTTCGCCTTCCGGCGCTACGGCGACGGGATGCGGCAGTTCCTCGGAGGCGTACCATCTGACGCCGGGCGCCTGCCGCGCCGCCGCCAGGAAGATGTCGTCGGCAAAGACGTCGAGATCCATCTGGGTGTCGCCGCCTGCATTGGCCGTCGCGCGTGCCGATCCGAATGCCGCGCCGAGCGCCCCCTCATTGATGACCTTGCGCATCCTCGCTGCCGCGTTGGCGAAATGGCGAACCAGTTCCGCGGTCTGGCGGGCCATCGCATTTCCGCCAATGGCGTGCGAGTTGAGGAACGCGTCCAGCGTGGCATTGGTCATCTGCATTCCTCCCGTCGCCGTACCAGCGACAGGGTCGAATGAACCTGATCAAGAAGAATTAGTAAATTTTATTTAATTTACATTCGGACTAAGGAAAACTAACTTAAACCGATGATCAGGTTCACTCTGCGCGAATTGCGCTCCGTCATCGCCATCGCCAGAACCGGGCGCATATCGCTGGCGGGAGATGCGCTGGGGCTGACGGGTCCAGCCGTAACCTTGCAGTTGAAGCAGCTTGAGCAGAACGCCGGCATGCACCTGTTCGACCGGACGCCGGAGGGGCTGCTACCCACCGCTGCCGGCCATGCAGTCATTCTGGCGGCGCAGGAGGTAGAGGAGCGACTGCGGCGGCTGGTGGAAGAACTGGAATCGCTGGCCGGCGGGAATTCGGGGACCTTGCGCCTCGGCGTGGTCTCGACCGCGAAATATTTCGCGCCGCGCCTCATTGCTGCATTTCTGAAGGAATATCCCGGCATCAAGGTCGACCTGATCGTCGGCAACCGCGCCGAAACGATCGAGGCGCTTCGCAATCATTCGCTGGACATGGCGCTCATGGGCCGCCCGCCGCGCGATCTTCCCGTCCGCTCGCAGATTTTCGGCGATCATCCGCTTGTTATTGTCGCGCCGCCCGACCATCCGCTGGCAACGCGCCGCGACATCACCCGGCAGGAGATCGCGCGCGAACGCTTCCTCGTGCGCGAATCGGGTTCGGGTACCCGCATCTCGCTGGAGATATTCTTCGCCGGCATTCCGGAAAAACTCGAGAACCTCGGAGCCGAGATGGGTTCCAACGAGACGATCAAGCAGGCAGTCATGGCGGGTCTCGGCGTCGCCTTCATCTCCGCGCACACCATCGAGCAGGAACTTCAATTGCAGCGGCTGGCGATCCTCGACGTGGAAGGCATGCCGATTCGCCGGCAATGGTTCTCCGTCTCGCGTCTCGACCGTTCGATCTCGCCGGCGATGAAGATCTTCAACGATTTCCTCGTTCGCAAGGGGCCGGCCTATCTGCCGGTCACGCCGAAAACCTATCCGGCGAGTGCATTCCCGGACGCGCCACAACAGACGGGCGG
>JBGSQL010000116.1:0-6765 GCA_041738105.1 Rhodobacter sp.
GGGTGGCGCGCGCGAAACCGTCGCCGCGCGTGCCGTGGTCAATGCCGGCGGGCCCTGGGTCGAAGAGGTGGTGCGTGGCACGCTGCGGGTGAACTCGTCCGAAGGCGTGCGCCTGGTCCGCGGCAGCCACATCGTCACGAAGAAGCTTTACGATCACGACAAGTGCTATTTCTTCCAGGGCGAAGACGGCCGCATCATCTTCGCGATCCCCTACGAGCAGGATTTCACCCTGATCGGCACCACCGATCAGGACCACACCGGCACGCCGTCCGAGGCCGTCTGCACCCCGCAAGAGCGGGACTATCTTTGCGCCTTCGCCTCGCGCTATTTCGAACGGCCCGTCACCTCTGACGATATCGTCTGGACCTATTCCGGCGTGCGCCCGCTCTACGATGATGGCGCCAAGTCGGCGACCGCGGCCACGCGGGACTATGTGCTCAGCGTCGATGCGAACGGTGCGCCACTGCTGAACGTGTTCGGCGGTAAGATCACCACTTACCGCCGGTTGGCGGAATCGGCGCTGGAAAAGCTCAGCCCGTTCTTTGCGCGCATGACAGGGCCCTGGACGGCGGGTGTCGCCATGCCGGGCGGCGATTTTCCGGTCGATGGCGTCGCGGCCCTGACCGACGGTCTGCGGCGGGACTACGCCTTCCTCGATGCCTACTGGGCGGGTCGTCTGATCCGTGCGTATGGTACCGAGGCGCGGGTGGTCCTGGGGCCGGCGAAATCGGCCGCGGATCTGGGACAGGCGTTCGGCGCCACGCTGACAGCGGCAGAATTGCGCTGGCTGATGGCGCATGAATATGCTCGTACCGCCGAGGATGTGGTCTGGCGCCGCAGCAAACTGGGGCTGCGCTTGAACCCGGACCAGATCGCACAGATTGCCGCCTTCATGGCGACGGAACAGAACAAGGCTGCCGCCGAGTAGGGCGGGCGGCAAGGGAAGGAAACGGGGAATGGCGCTGGAACTGGACGGGGTGGCAAAGGTCGTGGCCGGTCGCACCCATATCCATCCGACCGACCTGACGCTGGAACGCGGGACGATGAACGTGCTTTTGGGGCCGACGCTTTCGGGCAAGACGTCGCTGATGCGGCTGATGGCCGGGCTGGATGCGCCGACCTCGGGGCGGTTGCGCTGGGAAGGCAAGGATGTGACCGGGATGCGGGTGCAGGACCGCCACGTGGCGATGGTGTACCAGCAGTTCATCAACTACCCGTCGATGTCGGTCTATGACAACATCGCCTCGCCCTTGCGGCTGATGGGCAAGTCTGCGGCCGAGATCGACCGCGCCGTGCAGAAGACGGCCGAGATGCTCAAGCTGACGCCGCTGTTGCAGCGCAGGCCGCTGGAGTTGTCGGGCGGCCAGCAGCAACGCTGTGCGCTGGCCCGTGCGCTGGTCAAGGAGGCGGGGTTGGTTCTGCTGGATGAGCCGCTGGCGAACCTCGACTACAAGCTGCGCGAGGAACTGCGCGCCGAGATCCCCCGGATCTTCGAGGAATCGGGCGCGATCTTTGTCTATGCCACGACCGAACCCGAAGAAGCGCTGCTTCTGGGGGGCAACACCGCCACGCT
This sequence comes from Rhodobacter sp., assembly GCA_041738105.1. Lineage (GTDB taxonomy): Bacteria > Pseudomonadota > Alphaproteobacteria > Rhodobacterales > Rhodobacteraceae > Aliitabrizicola. Next base: position 1,574 of record JBGSQL010000116.1, read on the forward strand.
GTGGCAGGGCCGCGTGACCCAGTTCGGCTCGACGCCCCGGGTCTATCGCCAGCCCGCCGATGCCACCACCGCGCGGGTGTTCTCGGACCCGCCGATGAACTTTGTCTCGATCTTCAAGGACGGCCACCGGATCAACTTCGGCGGCACGGCGAACGCGCCCGCCGATGGGCCCTTTGCGGCCTTGCCCGATGGTCGCTACACCGCCGGGTTCCGGGGCAACCATCTGGAACTGAATCGGCACACCGGCGCTGCGGTAGAGCTTCCCTGCCGCATCCATGTGACCGAGATCACCGGATCGGAAAGCTTCCTGCATCTGCATCATGGAACCGAACGCTGGGTGGGGTTGGTGCACGGCGTGCATGATCTGGCGCCCGGCACCGAAGTGTCGGTCTGGCTTGATCCGGCACATGTCTACGTCTTTGCCGAAGATGGCGCGCTGGTGGCTCCCGCCGCCTACGCGCTCGCGGCCTGAGGGGAACGGAAATGGCCCGGATCACGCTGTCGAAACTTGCACATTCCTACATCCCCAATCCCAGGGGCGAAGACGATTTCGCGCTCAAGGAAATGGATCACGTCTGGGATGATGGCGGCGCCTACGCGCTGCTTGGATCCTCGGGTTGCGGCAAGACCACGCTGCTGAACATCATTTCGGGCCTCGTTCACCCCTCGCAGGGCCGGGTGCTGTTTGGCGAGCAGGATGTGACCAACGCCCCCACGGCCGAGCGCAACATCGCCCAGGTGTTCCAGTTTCCCGTCGTCTACGACACGATGACCGTGCGCGACAATCTGGCGTTCCCGTTGCGCAATCGCGGCATGGAGGCGTCCTATGTCGCCGCGCGTGTCGATGCGATCGCCCGGATGATCGGGATGGAGGCGGAGCTTGGCTGCAAGGCGCGCGGCCTGACCGCCGATGCCAAACAGAAGATCAGCCTCGGTCGCGGCATGGTGCGCGAGGATGTCAACGCGATCCTGTTCGACGAACCGCTGACCGTGATCGACCCGCACATGAAGTGGGAGCTGCGCACGCAGCTCAAATCGCTGCACCGCGAGTTCGGTCACACGATGATCTACGTGACGCACGACCAGACCGAGGCGCTGACCTTCGCCGACAAGGTCGTGGTGATGTATGACGGCCGCGTGGTGCAGATGGGCACCCCGCAGGAGCTGTTCGAGACGCCCGAGCATACCTTCGTGGGCTACTTCATCGGCTCGCCCGGGATGAACCTGTTCGATGCGACGGTCGAGGGTGACCGGGCCCGCGTCGGCGGCGTCAGCGTGCCGCTGGGCGGGCAGTACGGCGCGGTGACAGGCCGGGTGCAGATCGGCATCCGCCCCGAGTTCGTCAGCCCGACCGCCGACGAGGGCGTGCCGGTCACGATCCGACGGATCGAGGATGTCGGCCGCCACCGCATCCTGCGGGCCAGCTTCGAGGGGCATGAGGTGAATGCGATCCTGCCCGAGGGCCTGCCCTTCAGCGCCGACATGACCCGGCTGGTCTTCGCGCCCGAGCGGATCGGCGTCTATGCCAACGACTGGCGCGTGCGACCCCAGGGCGCCCGCATGGGAAGGGCCGCCTGATGGACAAGACACTCAACCAGAAAGCCTGGTTCCTCGTGCTGCCGGTGCTGGTGCTGGTGGCGTTCTCGGCCGTGGTCCCGCTGATGACCGTGGTCAACTATTCGGTGCAGGACACCTTCGGCAACAACGAGTTCTTCTGGGCCGGGCTGGAGTGGTTCGAGGAAATGCTGGACTCCGACCGGATGTGGGCCGCGTTCTGGCGCCAGATCCTGTTCTCGTCGATCATCCTCGCCATCGAGGTGCCGCTGGGCATCTTCATCGCGCTCAACATGCCCAAGAAGGGCTTCTGGGCCTCGGTCTGCCTGGTGCTGATGTCGCTGCCGCTGCTGATCCCGTTCAACGTCGTGGGCACCATCTGGCAGATCTTCGGCCGCGTCGACATCGGCCTTCTGGGCTACACGCTGGCCGCGCTGGGGATCGACTATAACTACACCAACGATGCCTTCGACGCCTGGGCCACGATCATCGTGATGGATGTGTGGCACTGGACCAGCCTTGTGGCGCTGCTGTGCTATGCGGGCCTGGTCTCGATCCCGGACGCCTACTATCAGGCGGCGCGGATCGACGGCGCATCCGGGTGGGCGGTGTTCCGGTTCATCCAGCTGCCCAAGCTGGGGCGCGTCCTGACGATTGCGGTGCTGCTGCGGTTCATGGACTCGTTCATGATCTACACTGAGCCCTTTGTCGTTACGGGCGGAGGTCCGGGCAACTCCACCACCTTCCTGTCCATCGATCTGGTGCAGATGGCCATCGGGCAGTTCGACCTCGGGCCCGCAGCCGCGATGTCGATCATCTACTTCCTGATCATCCTTCTCATGTCGTGGGTGTTCTACACGGTCATGACGCGCAATGACGCCGCCGCAGATGAAACCGGAGGACGTAGCTGATGCGCTCGATCCGGATCGTCCCCACGCTCTACATCGTGTTCCTGCTCCTGCCGATCTACTGGCTGGTGAACATGAGCTTCAAGACCAACACCGAGATCACCTCGGGCGTTTCGCTGCTGCCCGCAGCCTACGCCTTCTCGCGCTACCGCTTCCTCGGCGACAAGCACCTGTTCTTCTGGCTGTTGACCAATCGCATGGCGCCTCCGGCAGTGTTCGCGCTGCCGTTCTTCCAGCTCTACTCGGCTTTCGGGCTGATCGACACTCACATTGCGGTGGCCCTGGCGCACTGCCTGTTCAACGTGCCGCTGGCGGTGTGGATCCTCGAAGGATTCATGTCCGGCGTGCCGAAGGAGATCGACGAGACTGCCTATATCGACGGATATTCGTTCCCGAGATTTTTTACCCGCATCTTCATGCCGCTGATCGCGTCGGGTATCGGCGTCACTGCCTTCTTCTGCTTCATGTTCTCATGGGTGGAAATGCTGCTTGCCAAGACGCTGACTTCGGTCGCCGCCAAGCCGATTGCCGCCGTGATGACCAGAACTGCCTCCACCTCAGGCTACGAACTCGGCCTGCTGGCAGCGGCCGGCGTGCTGACGATCATACCTGGCGCCATCGTCATCTGGTTCGTGCGCAACTACATCGCCAAGGGCTTTGCCCTGGGGAGGGTGTAGCGCATGGATTTCGATCTCTCATGGATGGCCTGGACCTGGCAGACGGCGACGTTCTTCATCGTCATCGCCATGCTGCTGCTTGGCATGGGCCTGTGGGAACGCATTCGGCCGGGCGGCGAACCTCGCCACGGCGTGCTCGGCCTCGACACAACCCGCGGCGACCGCCTGTTCATTTCGCTGCTCGGCTCCGCCTACATCCATCTTGCGTGGCTGGGGCTGGCGAACGGCCCACTTTGGTGGGCGACGATCATTTCCGCGTTCTACGCAGTAGCGGTTTTCCGCATCGTGTGAACGCGACAGCAATCGCAACCCCGAGTTCGGGGAGGCGACCGGGACGAGCCGGCATCGAATGCCGGAAAGTCGTTCTGCCACTGGAGTTGTCCCGCAGGTGGGACAAGGCCGGAACTTAAGGGAGAGGAAACGCAATGCGATCGAAACTGTTCACATCTGTCGCCGTCATGGCGCTCGTGTCCTATGCGGGACACGCATGGGCGGACATGGCTGCCGCCGAGAAATGGATCAATGACGAGTTCAAGCCGTCGACCCTGTCGGCGGACCAGCAGAAATCCGAAATGCAATGGTTCATCGATGCGGCGAAACCGTTCGCCGGCATGGAAATCAACGTGTTGTCGGAAGGCATCCCGACGCACGACTATGAATCGAAAGTGCTGACCAAGGCGTTCGAGGAAATCACCGGCATCAAGGTCAACCACCAGATCCTTGGCGAAGGCGAAGTGGTGCAGGCCGTGCAGACGCAGATGCAGACCAACCGCAATCTGTATGACGCCTATGTCAACGACTCCGACCTGATCGGCACGCATTCGCGCCTGCAGCAGGCCTATCCGCTCTCCGACATGATGGCCGGCGATTGGAAGGATGTCACCAATCCGGGCCTCGACCTGCCGGATTTCATGGGCCTGAAATTCACCACCGGACCCGACGGCAAGGTCTACCAGTTGCCGGACCAGCAGTTCGCCAACCTGTACTGGTTCCGCAAGGACTGGTTCGACCGTCAGGACCTGAAGGACGCCTTCAAGGCAAAATACGGCTATGATCTCGGCGTGCCGATCAACTGGTCGGCGTACGAGGACATTGCCGAGTTCTTCACCAAGGACGTCAAGCAGATCGACGGCGTCGATATCTTCGGCCACATGGACTACGGCAAGCGCGCACCGGACCTCGGCTGGCGCATGACCGACGCCTGGCTGTCGATGGCCGGCACCGGCAGCGCCGGCGAGCCGAATGGCATCCCGATCGACGAGTGGGGCATCCGCATGGAAGCTGGCTCGTGCAATCCATCCGGGGCATCGGTTTCGCGCGGTGGCGAGGCTAACGGACCGGCATCGGTCTACGCCATCGCCAAGTGGGATGAATGGCTGCGCAACTACGCTCCGCCAGCAGCAGCATCCTATGACTTCTATCAGTCGCTGCCGGCGCTGAGCCAGGGCAACGTCGCCCAGCAGATCTTCTGGTATACGGCGTTCCTGGCCGACATGGTCAAGCCGAAGTCCGAAGGCAACAACACGGTCGATGACGCCGGCAATCCGCTGTGGCGGATGGCGCCCTCGCCACACGGCCCATACTGGAAGGACGGCCAGAAGGTCGGCTACCAGGACGTCGGTTCATGGACGATCCTGAAGTCCACCCCGGCTGATCGCGCCAAAGCCGCATGGCTGTATGCGCAGTTTGTCGTGTCGAAAACAGTGTCGCTGAAGAAGGCCCATACCGGGCTGACCATCATCCGCGATTCCGACATTCGCCACGAATCCTTCACGGAACGTGCGCCGAAGCTGGGCGGTTGGGTGGAATTCTACCGCTCACCCGACCGCGTCCGTTGGTCGCCAACCGGCATCAACGTGCCTGACTATCCGAAGCTGGCACAGATCTGGTGGCAGCAGATCGGTGACGTGAACTCTGGTGCGTTCACGCCGCAACAGGCGATGGACCGTCTTGCAGAAGAGATGGACATCACCATGGCCCGCATGCAGGCGGCCGATGAATCCGCCAACGTCTATGGCGGCTGCGGACCGCGCCTGAACGAAGCCAAGGATCC
>JBGSQL010000040.1:0-4514 GCA_041738105.1 Rhodobacter sp.
GATCACGACCTCGGCGCCGGCCGCGATGAAACCGAGCGCAAGGTCGGCCCCGGTGCCGGACCCGCCCCCCGTGATCAGCACGCGCTTTCCGGCAAGGCTCATGCCCTGATCACCTCTTGCGCCCGTTCTGCCAGCCGCCGCGCCTGTTCTCCCCCTGCCAGATAGGGCAGCGGCCATGCGGTATCGGTGTCGCCCAGTCGCGCGGCAGCGTGAAGTGTCCAGTATGGGTCGGCAAGGTGCGGGCGCGCAAGGCAGACAAGATCGGCGCGACCGGCCAGCAGGATCGAGTTCACGTGGTCAGGTTCGGTGATGTTGCCGACAGCCATGGTGGCAAGCCCGGCCTCGTTGCGGATCCGGTCCGAGAATGGGGTCTGGAACATGCGGCCGTAGACCGGCCGCGCGTCGATCGAGGTCTGGCCGGCCGAAACATCAATGATGTCGGCGCCGGCCTCGGCAAAGCTTTGCGCGATCGTTACCGCGTCCGAAGGTGTCACCCCATCGTCGCCCACCCAGTCATTTGCCGAGATCCGCACGGACATCGGTTTTTCTGCGGGCCAGGCGGCGCGCATTGCTGCGAAGACCTCAAGCGGGTAGCGCATCCGGTTTTCAAGCGCGCCGCCATACTCATCGGTGCGAATGTTCGATTTTGGCGAGATGAATGCTGAAATCAGATAGCCATGGGCTGCATGAAGTTCGATCATGTCAAAGCCAGCGCGCGCCGCCATCTGCGTAGCTGCCACGAACTGAGCCGTCACCGCGTCCATGTCGGCACGGGTCATGGCGCTTGGGACGGCGTTTTGCGGCCCCCAGGGCAACGCCGAGGCTGACAGGAGCGGCCAGTTGCCAGACGCCAGCGGCGCGTCCATCTCTTGCCAGCCAAGCTGGGTCGATCCCTTGCGGCCGGAGTGGCCGATCTGGCAGCAGATCCGCGCCGTGGTCTCGGCATGGACGAAATCGACCAGGCGCGCCCAGGCGGCCTCATGTTCGGGGGCATAGAGGCCGGTGCATCCGGGCGTGATGCGGCCCTCGGGAGAAACGCAGGTCATTTCTGTATAGATCAGCCCCGCCCCGCCCTTGGCCCGTTCGGCGTAATGGACAAAATGCCAATCGGTCGGGCAGCCGTCGACGGCCTTGTACTGCGCCATGGGCGACACGACGACCCGGTTCTGCAGCGTCATGTCGCGTAGCCGGAACGGGGCGAACATGGGCACACGGCCCGACTTGCCGCCGGCGCGGTGCTGAAACCAATCCTCGGCCTGCCGCAACCAGGCCGGATCGCGCAGGCGCAGGTTTTCGTGGCTGATGCGCTGGCTGCGGGTCAGCAGGGAATAGGCGAACTGCGGGCTGTCCATATCGAGATAGCGTTCGACCTGCTCGAACCATTCCAGGCTGTTGCGGGCGGCCGACTGCAGGCGCAGCACCTCGATCCGGCGTTCGTCCTGGTATCGTTGGAAGGCCTGCTGCATCGTCGGTTCGCTGTGCAGCAGATCCGCCAGCGCGATGGCGCTGTCGAAGGCCAGGCGCGAGCCGGACCCGATCGAGAAATGCGCTGTCGCCGCCGCATCGCCCATAAGAACCACGTTCTCGTGATACCAGGTCTGGCAGTTCACCCGCGGAAAGTTCATCCAGACCGCCGATCCACGCAGATGGGCGGCGTTCGACATCAGCGCATGGCCGCCAAGATGGGCCGCGAATATCCGCTCGCAGGTGGCGATCGTGTCTTCCTTCGACATGTGCTCGAAGCCCCAGGCGTCCCAAGTGGCCTGGCTGCATTCGACGATGAAGGTCGCCGTCTCGGCGTCGAACTGATAGGCATGGGCCCAAACCCAGCCGTGTTCGGTTTTTTCGAAGATGAAGGTGAAGGCGTCGTCGAACTTCTGGTGGGTGCCCAGCCAGACGAACTTGCACAGGCGCACATCGATATCCGGCTTGAAGTGATCCGCGTATTCGCGGCGCACGGCGGAATTGATGCCATCGGACGCAACCACGAGATCGTAATCGGCGCGATATTCTTCCGCCGACTTGAACTCTGTCTCGAAGCGCAGCTCGACCCCCAGGTCGCGCGCGCGTTCCTGCAACAGGACAAGGATCTTCTTGCGCCCGATCCCCGCAAATCCATGCCCGCCCGACACGGTGCGCACCCCGTCATGGACCACCGCGATGTCATCCCAATAGGCGAAATTGGCCTTGATTGCCGCCGTGCTGACCGGATCATTCCGGGCCATGTTCGCCAGCGCGTCATCCGACAGCACCACCCCCCAACCGAAGGTGTCACTGGCCTTGTTGCGCTCGATCACGGTCACCTGATGCGACGGATCGCGCAGTTTCATCGAGATCGCGAAATAGAGGCCCGCAGGGCCGCCCCCAAGGCAAAGAACCTTCATGCCCGTCTCCTTGCCAGCTGTCCTGCGTGGCATTTAGCGTGCCACCCCGAAAAAACAATTTCAAGCTTGAAATTTCTGTCTTGGCATCCGGGGACTCGCCGCGCATGATCCGGCCATGCAGGCTGTGGTCAAATCGGATGAGGCGCGTATCCCCGCAGTGATCGGGGTCGTCGGGCTTGGCACGATGGGGTTGGGCATTGCGCAGGTCTTTGCGCAGGCTGGACACAAGGTGGTGGCGACGGACGCAGCGCCGGCCGCCCGCGACACGGCCAAGCGCCGGATTGCAACCTCGCTAGAGCCGCGCGTGGCGGCCGGCAAGATGGAAGCTGCGGCACGCGATGCGCTGCTGGCGCGGATCGAGGTGGTTGCCGGGCCTGAGGCACTGGGCGAGGTGCGGCTGGGCATCGAGGCGGTGATTGAACAGCTTGACGTAAAGGTCGCGCTGCTGCGGCAGTTGGAAGCCGTGGTAGCACGCGACGCCGTGCTGGCAACCAACACCTCCTCGCTTGCGGTTGCCGCGATTGCCGGCGGGCTGGACCGGCCCCAGCGGTTGATCGGGCTGCATTTCTTCAACCCCGCCCCCGTGATGAAGCTGGTGGAACTGGTCGGCCTGCCCGACACCGACGCGGATGCGCTGGCGCTGGCGCGCCACCTCACGGAAGCGGCGGGCAAAGTGGTGATCTCCGCCCCCGACCGGCCCGGTTTCATCGTGAACCGCTGCGCCCGCCCGTTTTATGGCGAGGCCCTCGCGCTGCTTACCGAGGGGCGCAATCCGGCCGAGATCGACGCGGCACTGATCGCGGCGGGCTACCGGATCGGGCCATTCGGGTTGATCGACCTGATCGGGGCTGACGTGAACCTGGCGGCGACCGAGGGGCTGGCTGCGGCGATGGACGGCCATCCGCGCTATCATGTGTTTGACGCGCTGCGGCGACAGGTCGCAAAGGGTGATCTGGGACGCAAATCGGGGCGCGGGTTTCTCTTTCCCGACGCGGTGGGCGAGGCGCCTGTCGATGCAGACGCGATTGCGCTGCGGATCGAGGCGGTGCTGGCGAATGAGGCGGGATGGCTGATGGCCGAGGGCGGCGCCTCACGCGCGGGGATCGACCAGGCGCTGCGGCTGGGCCTGAACTTTCCCCGCGGGCCGTTCGAGGCCTTGCGGCGGCATGGCGCGGACCGCATCCTTGCCGAGTTGCAGCGGCTGGAGGCGCAAGCGCCTGCAATCTTGCGCGGCCGATATGTGGCGGCGCCGGGCCTAGCGGAGGGAACATGACCGAGGTGTATCTTTGTGCGGCGCGGCGCACCGCGATCGGGCGCTATGGTGGCGCCTTGGCACTGGTGCGGCCGGACGACATGGTGGCGCATGTGATCGACGGATTGCTGGACCTGCATCCGGGTCTGGCGGTGGATGAGGTGATCTTTGGCTGCGCCAACCAGGCGGGCGAGGACAACCGCAACGTGGCGCGCATGGGCGTGCTGCTGTCGCGACTGGGCGAAAACGTACCGGCGCTGACCGTGAACCGGCTGTGTGCCAGCGGCCTCGATGCGGTGATCGCCGGGGCGCGGGCGGTTCGGGATGGTGCGGAAGTGGTGATTGCGGGCGGCGTCGAAAGCATGACGCGCGCGCCCCTTGTGATGGCGAAGGCCGACCGGGCCTTTGCGCGCGGGGCCGAGGTGTTCGACACCACGATCGGATGGCGGTTCGTGAACGACCGGATTGCGGCGCGCCACGGTATCGAGTCGATGCCCGAGACGGCAGAAAACGTGGCGGCCGAGCAGGGCATTTCGCGGGCCGATCAGGACTGCTATGCGCTGCGCAGCCAAGAGCGGTATGACGCGGCCTGGCATGCGGCGGATATCCTTCCCCTGCGGGTGGCGCAGGCGCGGGGTGAGGCGCGGGTCGTGGACGCGGATGAACACCCCCGCGCCACGACGCTGGATCGGCTGGCGGCGCTGCCCACACCCTTCCGCGCGGGCGGCACGGTGACGGCAGGCAATGCAGCCGGGCTGAACGATGGCGCAGCGGCGATGATCCTTGCGTCTGGCGCGGGGGTCAGGCGACACGGGCTGCAACCTCTGGCACGGGTGGGCCTGTCAGCGGCGGCGGGCGTTGCGCCACGTGTGATGGGG
>JBGSQL010000080.1:0-16306 GCA_041738105.1 Rhodobacter sp.
ACTGTTTTATTTCAACGCGGGAGGCGTGACCCCGGCCATGGCCACCAGCGTTGTGGGCGAAGGCTCGGACTATGCCCTGGCCTATCTCGACGCCAACAAGAAACCGTTTGACGGATCAAAGACCTACAAACTGCACTTGCCCAAGAACGTGCCGGTCAGTGATTTCTGGGCCGTCACGCTTTACGACACCCAGACCCGCTCGATGCTGCAAACAAGCCAGAACTTTCCGACCATCGGCAGCCAGACTGATGGCATGACCAAGAACGCCGACGGCTCCTATGACCTCGTTTTTGCACCTGAAGCGCCCAAGGGCATTGAAGGCAACTGGTTGCAAACCGTGCCGGGCAAAAGCTGGTTCACCATTCTGCGGATGTATGGCCCACTGGAGCCGTGGATCAACAAGACCTGGCGGCCGGGCGCAATTGAGTTGGACAAATAGGTTCCAGCAAAGCCTGCCATGTTCGCTTGCAATAAAAATGTTACCAGGGAGTAAACTATGGAACTGCGTACTCTGCTTTCCGGCTGCGCCATTCTGGCGCTGGCGACAGCTACCACCGCAAGCGGCGAAGTGTCGGAGGCGACGCTCAAGTCTCTGGGCGCACCGGATGCGATCGAAACCAGCATCGGCGCGCTGACCTTCAAAGACGGCGCGCCGACCGCAGACACCGCGCAAAAGGTGTTTGATGCCGTTGCGTTCACCAATGCGCTGAACGTGTTTAACAACAGCTTTCGTGGCGCCTCTGCGCTTGGGTTTCACAAAGGACTTGAGGGCATTGGCGCCAACTACAATGACGTCACCATTATGTCCGAACTTATGGACTCGTCGTCGCTGTTCCTGACCGCCAACGCCGATACCGTCTACTATTTCTCTGTCCTCGACCTCTCGAAAGGACCGGTTGTCATCGAACAACCCTCTGATGGCGTAGGTACGATCAATGACATGTGGTTTTCTTGGATCATCGATGTCGGTGGACCGGGGCCGGACCGGGGCCTGGGTGGCAAATATCTGATCGTTGGGCCTGATTATACCGGCCCCCTGCCCGAAGGCGGCTATTTTGTGGCCCATTCGAAAACCAACAGAGCGCTCTATGCCTCACGCGCTTATCTGGTGAACAGCGATCCCAAACCGGCGGCCGAGAACGTCAAGGCGCATATGAAGATCTATCCCTATGTGCCCGGCAGCTTTGGCACCAGCATCGCCCAGGCGCTGGAAGGCACGGTGAAACTCGCAGGTGAAGCAAAAATTCCAGAGACGAAATTTGTGGAAGCCAGCGGCCTGTCGTTCAACACCATACCGCCAAGCGACTATGGTTTCTTCGAGTGGATTAACGAAAACGTCCAAGCCGAGCCTGCCACGAGCTATGACGTCGAATTGGCGGGCCAGCTCGCTTCCATCGGCATCGTCAAGGGTAAGGCATTCGCACCGGATGCCCATATGAAGGAAATCCTGACAGAGGCTGCGGCAGTCGGGCAAGCCACGGGTCGGGCTTTGAATTGGCGTCCATACGCCATCCATCCGGATTGGGCCTATTACCCAACCTCCATGTGGGGCAACATGCTTTGGGAAGGTGGTGCCTTCTTTGAAACTCCACCGCCCGCCTTCGTCGATGGTGGCTTCAAACCGCTGCCTCCAACCGGTGCCCGCACGCTGGATTCGCGCACCGCCTTCTATTACGGCTACACGCTCGATAGCCCCGGCATGATCATGAACATTCCCGGCGTCGGGTCGCAGTATCTGATGGGCTTCCTGGATGGAACCGGCGCCCCCATGGATGGCGCCAAGACCTACAAGGTGACGCTGCCAAAGGACGTCCCCGCCAAGGCGTTCTGGTCATTCACCGTCTATGACAACCAAACCCGATCGATGCTGCAAACGCCGCAGAAATACCCGCGCGCTGGCTCGCAAAGCTACCCCTCGCCCGCAGCAACGACGACAGCGGATGGCACGACCACCATCTGGTTCAGTCCCGTACAGCCCGATGGCGTTGATCGCGGCAACTGGATCCAGACCGACCCGAAGAAGGGCTGGTTCACCATCTTGCGCCTTTATAGCCCGCTGCCGTCGTTCTTCGACAAGACATGGCAGCCGACGGAAATCCAACTCGTAAACTGAAGAGGTATCGAAAATGAATCAAATCGCACGCAGCCTCGGCAATTCTTTAGGATTGGCGATGGGATTGGCCTTCGTTGCGGCAACTTCTGTTGCAGCGCAAGACCGCCCCAATGTCGTGTTCATCTTGGCGGACAACGTCGGATATGGCGATATGGGGCCATACGGCGGCGGAACTTTGCGCGGCATGCCAACGCCGGTCGCGGATCAATTGGCCAAAGAAGGCCTGATGCTGACGCAATATCTGGTCGAGCCTTCGTGCACGCCTTCGCGGGCGGCCCTGATGACCGGTCAGTATTCGATCCGCAATGGCCTGTCGTTGTTCATCATACCAGGCACACCGAATACGTTGCCCGGATCAGCCTATACGATGGGGCAGCTGTTCAAAGATGCAGGATATGCCACTGCGCTCTTTGGCAAGTGGCATCTGGGGATTGAGCCACAGAGCCTGCCCTCCGCGCATGGGTTTGACACCTTCTATGGCATTCCACCGGATACGTCATGGAGTGATGCAACAACCGTGCCGAGCATTGCACTGACGCACAGTGCTGGCGACGTTCCCGAAAAGGACCTGATTGAAAAGGGTCCTTGGATCATGTCCCAAGAGGCCGGCGGCGCACTTGAAAAAGTGAAGCCCTTCACGATGGAAGTGCGGGCAGAAATCGACGTCGACCTGACGGAGCGTTCGGTTGCTTTCATCAAAGAGCAGGCTGCTGCGAAAAAGCCGTTCTTCCTGTATCTGCCGTTCTCGATGGGTCACGCGCCCAACCTGCCGGCGAAAGATTTCGCCGGCAAATCGCGAGTTGGCGAGTACGGCGACAAGATCATGGAAGGCGACTATCATGTCGGCCAAGTTCTTGACGCTCTGAAAGCCGCAGGTGTGGAGGATAACACCCTCGTCGTCTTTGCCTCAGACAATGGCCCGACCGGACCCGAGTTCAGCAATTGGAGCGCGTTGGGTGCGCCAGATATGGGCAGTCCGGGCCCGTTCCGCGGCAGACTTGGCGCCGCGAGCGAGGGATCCATTCGGACATTTGCTTTTATTCGCTGGCCGGGACGTGTGAAGCCCGACACCCAGTCCTATGCGATGTTTTCCGCGATGGACTTTCTGCCAACCTTCGCGGCCATTTTGGGACAGAAGCTTCCCACAGACCGCCCGATCGACGGCGTCGATCAAACCAAAGTTCTGACGGGTGAAAGCGAAGCCGGCGCCCGTGACTCTCTGCTGAGTTTTGTCGGCGCTGATCTTGTTGCGGCTCGGTGGAAGCAGTGGCGGATTTACTTCAAGGAAGAGGTCCTCACCGGTACTGGACAGCAGCAATTGGGCGGCGCGAACACTGGCCTAGTCGATCTGTCGTATCCGTCTGTCTACAACGTCGAGATGGACCCCCATGAAGACCTGAACGTCAGCGGGAATTTCATTTGGGCAATGGAGCCGGCTCTGAAAGCGGTCTTTGAGTATGAGGCGACGTTGAAGGATCACCCGAATCCGCCGCCTGCAAACGTGACGAATTTCGGCCGGGATTGAGTAGGAGCAGCACCGATGATTCATGTTTCAGGATGGCATGGGCATCGAATGCTTGCCCCAATGACACTGGCGCTTGCGGGCATGTTTGCCTTGCCCGCAAGTGCTGACGAGGGCGGCGTTGCGTTTTGGTTTTCTGGCCAATACGCAAGCTTTGCTGCCGTTCCTGGCTCGCCGGGCTGGTCGATGCCGGTGCAAGCCTATTCTTATAGTGGCAGCGCGTCGGCCAGGAAAGACTTTGCTCGTGGAGGTAGCGCGAATGCAGGATTGAGTTCATCTGCCGCTCTAGTGCTTGTGCAGCCGACCTATGCTCCCAAGACACCGCTGTGGGGCGGGCAATTGTCGCTTGGACTGGGATTTGGGGGAGGATCGAGCACGACCGACGCCGACATCTCGGTGACGGGGGTTGAGAACGAATTCAACCGCAGTGACAGCATCAGTGGCTTTACCGATCTCTATCCGATAGCAAGTGTCGCCTGGAACAAAGGTAACAATAATTGGATGACCTATGTCACTGGCGGCATCCCGGTGGGTGACTATGACTCCCGTCGCTTGTCAAACATTGGTCTTGGCCATGGTGCCGTCGACGCCGGTGGCGGCTACACCTATTTTGACGAGAAAAAGGGCCATGAATTTTCTGCAGTGATGGGCGTTACCTACAACCTCGAAAACCCCGACACAAACTATCAGAACGGGATCGATATTCACCTTGATTGGGCGGCCTCGCAGATGCTGAACGATCATTGGCAACTGGGCCTCGTCGGCTATGCCTATGGTCAGTTGTCAGGTGACAGCAGCCCCAATGCTGCGACAAATGGCATGAAATCGAGCGTCCTCTCCATCGGACCGCAGATTGGGTACATGTTTACGGTGAATGGCAAACCCGCATATGCCAACCTTCGGGCGTATTGGGAGTTCGATGCATCGAACAGACTGGAAGGCACCGCGGTCTTCGCGACACTGTCAATCCCGTTGGGCGGAAAGGAAAAGCAGTAGCTCTTTGATTCTGACACTACCTACCGGTTTGAACGGACAGCTCTGTCCACCGCGATGAAGAACGCCACCGTCGGATGTAGTAGGCCGAGTTTTTCACCTATATCGGCCGTTTCTGGCCCGGCCCCCCTGCCCTGCCCAGCATCAAGGGCTTAGACCGGACAAAAACCCATGACAAAACCTTTGTAGTTTTGGGAGGTTTTTGGCATAGTGCGGCATGATCATTGGATATGCCAGAGTTTCGACCGACGACCAGAACCTTGATGGCCAGCTGGACGCCCTGAAGGCGGCGGGGGCCGGGAAGATATTCGCCGACACGATCACCGGAACGGCGCGAAGCCGGCCGGAGTTGGACCGCTTGCTCGATCAGCTGCGCCAGGGCGACGTGATCACCGTCACCAAGTATGACCGCCTCGCGCGGTCCTTGCGTGACCTGCTCGATATCGTGGACACCGTTCAGGCGCATGGTGCGGGCTTTCGGTCGCTGGCCGAGGACATCGACACCACCACGCCAGCGGGTCGGCTGGTGTTTCATGTTTTTGCGTCGATTGCCCAGTTTGAGCGGGAGCGGATTTCGGAAAGGACGAAGGAAGGGCTGGAGGCCGCTAGGAAGCGCGGTCGGGTAGGCGGCAGGCCCCCTGCCCTATCGGCTGCCCAGAAGGCCGAGGTGCGTAGAATGCGTGACGAGGAAGGCAGGCCGCTTCCTGAAATTGCTGGGCTGTTCAAGGTGAGCGCGAAGACAATACGGCGGGCGTGAAATAGAAACGCAGCCCGTAGGCTGCGCTCTGATGTGGTGCTCTGTCGAACTTGTTAACGGCTCGACCGCGGTTTCTGAACGGAGGTACGGTGGCCGATAAACCGATGTGGGTCAAGTCGTCAGATGCAGCCAGGTTGAGCTCCAAGGTCCGTGTTCTAGCTTGCGCTCGTGGGTGTACATTCAAAGATCGAATTCCAGGTGCCCCTAAATTCGATTTGACAGAAGAGACTGCCGGGATCAGCACTGTTCAAATCATGCTCATCTAGAGGTTGTTGCGATGTTGCGTCTTGGTCTGGATATTGGCACCAACTCCATCGGCTGGTGGCTTTACCAGATTGCTGATGGCCGACCGACAGGCGTGATTGACGGCGGGGTCCAGCCGCAACTTTGGCGTCGGTCGGCTGTGCGTGAGGGGATCTTAGCCGTTCAGAAACCGGGGTCCAGCCGCAACACAGCGTGAAGACCGTTAGGCGAGCCTGATGGGCTTGCCTGCTGTCGGTCATCAGACCTCACATGAGTCGCGGTTGCTCAGGCTGCGGCGGCACTGTGGCCCGCGTCGGCAGATGCCGGATCGTTTCACCCGTTTCCTTGTCTGCCTGCGCTAGATCGAACTGCGACTGCAGGTTCAGCCAGAACTGCGGATCGGTTCCAAACCAGTGCCCGAGGCGCAGCGCGGTATCGCCCGTGATCGATCGCTTCCCGCCGATGATTTGGCTCACACGGTTTGGCGGCACTTCGATCTGGCGTGCAAATTCCGTGGGCGTCACGCCCAGCTCTTCCAACTCGTCCTTGAGGATCGCGCCGGGATGTACAGCCCTCATGAACATGATCTGACCTCCTTTTGTCAGTGGTAGTCCACTATCTCAACGTTGCTTGGTCCTGGCTGACCGTCTGGCCACTCGAAACAGATACGCCACTGCTGATTGACGCGAATCGAGTATTGCCCTGCCCGATCACCTCGCATCGCTTCAAGGCGATTGCTCGGCAAGGCGCGCAAGGTATCGAGCGACGGCGCGGCACTGAGGATCGACAGCCGCTTGGCGGCCTGCTCGTCGAACCCCTGGAACGCCCTCACGAACCCTCCGTTCGCAAACTCTTCGGTTTTCTTGTCTCGGTAGCTCAGGATCATTTGCCTGTGAATGTAGGGGCGTTGACGGTAGACGTCAAGCGTCAATGGTTTCTTTCACGGCGTGTCAGAAGAATAAATACTGGATAATCAAACAAATCCGGTTATTATATTAATCGGATAACAGGGAAACGCCCCATGCCAACAATCGTCATCGCATCGCCCAAGGGCGGCGCCGGGAAGTCCACAACTGCGATACTTCTTGGCACAGAGCTGGCCCATGCGGGTGCCAGCGTCGTCATGCTGGACTGTGACCCGAACCACTCGTTGACCCTTTGGGCCGATCGAGCCCCCTTGCCCGACCGGATAAGGGTTCTGTCGAACGTCTCAGAGTCCGACATCGTGAAAGCCATCAAGCAGCATGACACAGACGGTCAAATCGTGGTCGTGGACTTGGAAGGCGTTGCATCCCGCCTCGTCTCACGGGCCATTTCCCAGGCCGACCTCGTGATTACCCCGATGAGGGCAACGACCCTTGATGCGACGATCGGAGTCAGGGCGCTTCAGCTCATCGCCGAGGAAGAAGAGGCGCTTGATCGCAAGATACCGCACGCAGTGATCTTCACTATGACCAAGGCCATCCGATCCAAGCAGCACAGCGGGATTGCTGAATCGCTTGCAGGGCAGGGCGTTGATTTGATCGACCCGCCACTCATGGAGAGGGCCGCATTCTCAGCACTCTTCGAGTTCGGTGGAAACCTTCGGAACATGCCTGCCCAAGGCAACATGGACGGGGCCGTCGAGAATGCGGCGCAGTTCGCACAGGCAGTCTACAGGCGTCTGGCCGAGGGGGTTTGATATGTCGGACGGAAAAGCTTTCAGCATCGACCTCGGCCGCCTGAAAAGCCGTGGAAAGGACAGCAGCCCTCAAGCGATCGAGAAGGCAGAGCGGGCAGGTGAGGATCTAGGCTTTGTTGGCCGCGAAGGCCAGAAGCGGCGCGGGCGGAAGCCCAGCCCGCGCACGGACCAGGTTCATGCGAAAGTCCTGCCCGGCATTTCAGACGAGATTGCCAACGAGGCCAAGCGCAGAGGCGTGCAGCAGGGCGTCATCATCGAGGACGCGTGGGCACTCTACAAAGAAAAATCCGGTATTTGAATTTACCCGGTATTTCTTCTATTCTGCATCCACTTGCGGCAAAACCCGAGGAAGGCAGCTTCCGGGTTGCGCGGCGTTTCTGGAAGCCAGCCGCGCCACTCGCGTTCTAGATAATGCACGTCAAAGCCGGGGGCGAGCATCCTGGCCGTCTCATACACATCCGGGTCGAGCTGGGGTGCCACAGCCTGCGGCAAGACCATCTTCACTCCCTGCCGGTTCGTAAAGGTCACCATGTCTTCTTGCTCATCATAGGCGATGGCATAGTCCGGCATGTGGTCGTGTTCTTGGTCCTCTCGCACGATGTTTAGGACGAGCCGCCGAAACTCTCGCAGGGTGGAGTTGGAGCCGCATTTCTTCTGCAGAAGCACCAAGCCGATCCGCCATTCTTTCTGCGCCCCGCAATGTTTGCGGGCAAGCTCATAGATGCGCCGTTCCAGCGGCTTCCTCAGGCGGAAGTAGTCGCGGTGCAGGGTCAGCACTTCCTTGGACCTGATGGCGTTGAATACCCAGTCGGAAAGCTTGATCTCAACTTCCTGCATGCGGCCATCGCGGGTTTCCCTGACAGCTTCCGCACTCTCGATCAGACCGAAGGTTCGAAAAATCTCCTTGCCGCCGGTCACGATGTTCGTGCTGATCCTCGTCCCTGCAAGACGCTCCAGGGCGGCTTTCAACTGGGAATAACCGGACCCTGCCGTATTCCTGTTGGTGGCAACAAGCATATCAAACGCACGAAACCGAACTACCTGCGATACCTCTTTTCCTTCGTTCAGGGCGGTCATTAGCTGGCTGATGCAGTAGATCAGGATATCGCGGTCGTGGACCGTCGCCAGACCATCGACGGAAGGCTTGATCGCGATCTTGATGCCATTGTGCTCATACTCCCTGACCCGCGTGTCCGGCTTGGTCGAGAGCGAAAAAATAGGATGTTCCATCGAGGCCATGTCCGCCTTCGGAACGGCGTCGAAAATGTCGCAAACGAAAAAGTCGCCCTGGGGATGCCTATCGGGCAGAAGGGGAGAGCGGTTCGCTACATGGTCGTCAGACACAGAAAAGCCTTTCGTACTTTCACACACAGTAGGGTGGTATCGGATCGAAATCCATGCCGATTCGTACTTTCACACACGGTCTTTCGTACTTTCACACACGGGTCTCTTGGAATCGCCGTTTTGTTTCAAAGTCTTACAAGCTAATTTTTCCGCTTAACACTGAATCTAACCCATATTTAACACCTTAGCCTGTGGATAGTTTTTCTTGACAGACTTCGTGCAAGTCACTCCCCATAGAAGACGCAGGCCAACCGACCACTTGCGGTTTCCTTCAGCCACTCACCCCCGAGGACAGCGCAGGCGGCACCGTAGCCTGCCATGAAGTGGGGCAGGGCAATGGTCAGGCCGAGCGCCAGGGCCAGGGCCAGGGCCAGGCCGAAGAATGCTATGAATGGGATGCGCTTCTTCCAGCGTCCCGCGCTTTCCTGATCGTCCCGAAGGCGCTGAAGTACAGCCTCTTCCTGTCGGATCAGATCATCCAGGGTGCGACGAGTGTCCTGTCGATCAGCTGTGAAGCCGGAGTGCAGGGCTTCCAGCCGGTTGAGGGGGGAGATCAATGCCTTGTCGATCTCGTTGCCGATATGGCGGCCATAGCGTTGTGGATCAGTGTACGACTTAGCCGCCTGTGCAGCGTCCCGACTCTCCAGCGCGGTCTTCTGGACTTCTGCGAGGGTCTCCCCATGCTGATCCAGCTTCTCCGACATTTTGGCAACGACAACGCCCAGAAGATCCACGGTTTCACCAAGCGTGGCGGCGGAGAGGGCAGGGGAGGCGGAACCGGGCTTGGGCATTGTGATTTCCGTGTTCAGGGATCGGTGTTGCGCGATCAGCGTTCAGATTTGGGATTTATGGGCTGCGCATCCGGTGATCGGTGCAGCCCGTCGAACTCCTTGTCGGCGAAGTAGCGCAGCTTGCGGGCGATCATCACCGGCTTGCCCTGGACGCGCAGCAGCTGGACGTGGGGCGGAATCTGCATGATTTCGTCCGGGGTCATCAGGTCGCGCGCCGTCACGTTGTAGGAGGTCGAGGGCGCATCACCGGGCTTGTGGCTTTCGGTCTGATAGCCGGTGGTTTCCCGCCCGATCATCTGGCTCAGCCATTTGGCCGTCTCGAAGTCGTTCACCCCGAAGGTCTGCAGCACGCCCGCGTTGGCCACAAAGGTATTGGCCCGCGCGCCGTAGAGGTCTTTCAGCTGGCTCATGTCCTGCAGGATCGGCCAGAGTTGCAGCCCATAGCCTGCCATCAGCCCCATGGCGCGTTCCACCGCTTCCAGACGGCCCAGGGCGGCGAACTCATCGAGGAGGAACAGGGCGGGCTGTTTCAGGCGCGCAGCACCTGCCTGAGCGGCCTCAGCGTCCCTTGCGATGTCCTGAAGGGCTTGTGCCACCAGAAGCCGCAGCCAGCGGCTGTAGGCGTCGAGCCGGTTCGGGGGCAGGACGAGGAAGATCGAGGTCAGATCATGCCGCAGGGCCCAGAACTGGAAGTCCGAACGCGCCGTGGCGGCGACGATCCGGGGGCTATCGAGGAAATGAGTGTGGCGTTGCGCCGAGGACATCACCGAGGCCGCTTCGCGGTCAGATTTGCCAAGGAAGCGGTTGGCGGCGCGGGCGATCAATCCCCCGGCGGCGGCACTGTCCTGCATCAGCTCCAGAAGGGCGCGGAACTTCTCTGGCGGCAGGGTCAGATATTCCCGCACCGTGGCGAGGGTCTTGTGATCCTGATCCTCGTGGGCGACGGCGAACATGATCAGCCCGACAGCAGCGCCTTGGCCTCTTCGTTCCAATGGGCTTCCGACTGTTGGCCGGGCGGGTCCATCACCAGCGCTTCAGCCAGAGAGGCGGCATCCTCGCCCAGATCGAGGTTTTCTGCGTCGAGCCGCCCGAGGGGGTTATAGGCCGAGGCGGGCATGCCGGTGACACCGAACGGATCGAGGATGTGAACCGCGCCAAAACGCTTGCGCGCTTCGCCCGCGATCTTCGCATTCTCGCCCTTGGGGTCGATCACCAGCACCGAGCGTTCAGCCAGCAGCAGGTTCGGTATCACCGTGCCGACTCCCTTGCCCGCGCGGGTTGGGGCGAGGGTCAGAAGGTGCGCCGGGCCGTCATAGCGTAAGAGCTTGCCGGTATCGAGGTCGCGCCCGATCAGGAGGCCATCACCACCCTCAAAAGCCGCGCGTTCCTTCCGGGTGGCAAAGCGCGCCGAGCCGTGGCTATCGCCCGACTTGCGGCCCCAGAGTTTGATGCCTGTCCGGTTTGACCAGTCGCTTGCGCCGACGATCCAGCCGGTAATTGTCATCGGCCAGAACACGAACCAGTGCCAGAGGGCTTCGCCCATCGGCACATCTGACAGGATGATGATCACGATCAGCCAGGCAAACCAGGCAAAGCCGGTGGCGATCACCATCCAGACAAAGAACCATCCGGCGAGGATCGGGGTGACGACGACAAAGAGGGAAAGCCGCGACAGCAGCCCCAGGGCGGAGAATACATACTGCAAGATGATGAAGTCCGGTTGGAAGGGCAGGGCGGCGAAGCTGCGCTCCGGCCTTACGGAGTGGAGTTCCTGGAGGAAGCCAGATGCTGCGTCCGCTTCTGCAGGGACGCGGGCAGGGCGGACCCCGGAGCGGCGGGTGGCGGGGCAGGGGGATCTTCTGCCTTGGCGGGCTGCTTCGCATCCCAGCCCTCAAAGGCCTTGCGGTCCTGTTCACGGGGAAGGTTGCGCACCAGGCGGTCGATCATTGCAGCCGCATTGGAATCCCGTTCCGCCAGATCGACCAGAGCGCCGCCCAGAATGATCTTGCGCCTTGTATCCAGCTTGCGCGCCTTCGTCGCTTCGCGGTTTTTCAGGGCGAGGAGCCTGGCCTTGGCCTGGGCATAGCGCTTTTCGGCGCGGTCTAGTTCTGTCTCAGCCATTCGTACCTTCACACACGCCGGAAATTCAAAAACATCTTTGGGTTGAATGGAGCATTGACGAGGCAAGGTCAAGCGGTTACCCGTAGGCCGATTAGGTCAAGGGCGCACTTATGCAAACTCTCCATCACCTGCGGCGCTTCCGAGATTTGCGTGCGGTCTCTTCGGGGGTATGGCCCCCCGCCGACGGCGTCCCCGTCCGATGCCACGCATCGGAATTGAAGGGCGCTCTGCCCCTTCCATACTTTCCCAAGCCAAGCCTTGCGCGGCTTGGATCACGCCCCGCTGTCCCTGCCGCCCTCGTTGGAACTGGCCCCGGGAGCGGGGCGGTTCAGCGAGGGCGCCCGTGCCATCGGGCGATCCGGTTCCGCCTTTCCCGAGAGCGGGCCAGGCTGCCGGATCGGGTTTGCCGCGCTGCGCTTGTCCGGCAAACCACGGCCCATTCTGGCGATGGCCCCGTACATGCCTGGCAGTATGACCGCCCGCCTGTCGGCGCGGCTGCATGTCTGCCTGTTTGCGCATTGGCCCGCTTTCCACGATGTTCAGCAGACAGCTTGGCCGTTTGCCTGTCTGTCTGTTTGCGTGTCCAGCAGTCTGACTGCTCTTGCCCGTCGCCGGATCGGTAGGGCGCGGCCATGGCCAGCTACCACCTCTCCGTCAAGACGGTCAAACGCAGCGCCGGGCGATCCGCCACAGCGGCGGCGGCCTATCGGTCGGCCTCCGTTATCGCGTGCGAGCGGGAAGGGCGCATGCACGACTACACCGCCAAGCGTGGGGTCGAGGCCTGCTTTATTCTCGCCCCCGATGATGCGCCGTCCTGGGCGCAGGACCGGGCCGCGCTCTGGAACGCCGCCGAGGCGCGCGAGACCCGGTCCAATTCGGTGACCGCCCGCGAATGGGAGCTGGCCTTGCCGTCCGAGATATCGGACGCGGCGCGGATCGAGATCACGCGGGCTTTCGCCGCGCAGCTGGTCGAGCGCTATGGCGTGGCGGCGGATGTGGCGATTCATGCGCCACACCGCGAAGGCGATCAGCGCAATCACCACGCCCACATCCTGACCACCACTCGCGTTCTGTCTGCCGAGGGGCTGACCGACAAAACCCGCATTCTCGACGCGGCCAGCACCGGCGGGCCGGAGATCGAGGCCATGCGCGGAGTTTGGGCCGAGTTGCAAAACCATGCCCTTGAGCTGGCAGGGCAGGTTGAGCGCGTCGATCATCGGTCTTTGGAGGTGCAGCGCGAGGTTGCGCTGTCCCTGGGCGACACGTTGAAGGCCGAAGAGTTGAACCGCGAACCTGAGCTGAAGCTTGGCCCCGCCGCCAATGCCATTGAGCGCCGCGAACAGTTTGCCGCCGAGGCCGAGGGCCGCGACTATGAACCGTTGACCCAGCGGGGCGCGCGGGTGCATGCGGTTCGCCAGGCCAGGGCCATGTTTGCCGAAATGCGCGAGCGGTTGGATCTGGCGCGCGATGCCTGGGCCGAGGCGCGGGAGGAAGGCCACGGCCATGTCAGCGCCGGGTTGGCGGCATTGCGCGCTGTCGCAGGGCGGCAGGCGAAGGAGCTGGACCCCGACGAGATCAAGCAACGCCTGGCGCGCATTGCGGGGCGGGGGAACCGGGACCGGCTGAAGCACGTGCTTGGGCACGGCAAGCCTGATGCGCGCCAAGAGCAGCGAAGGCTGGAGGAAGAACGTGAACGGCAGCGCCAGCTTGAGCTGGAAAGGCAGCGTGAACGAGATCGAGATAGAGATAGAGATCTGGGCTGGGAACTGTGAGGGCTCTGTTGCCAGACGAAGTTGGCGGCAGGTCAAAGCTCAAAGCCATCCGCAAGAGATTAGCGCAACTATAGCGAGAAGGCGGCGATACGTTCGGAAAGCCAAAAGATGGCGATGATCCCGATCGAATAGCTCACACTCCTAGGGTGCATTTGCCAGCGATGGGAAGAAAGGCATCTCGATTTTCTCTAAGCATTCTCGGCTATGGAACGGCGATATGCTGTTGGGGTGACGCCGGTGAAGCGGCGGAACGCGCGCGAGAAATGCTGCTGGCTTTCATAGCCAGCCGTCATCGCCACATCGATGATCTTGGCGCCACTGCCGTCAAGCAAACTGCGTGCAACCTCAAAACGGGCTTCTTGCAAAACCTCGGAATAGGAACTGCCGCATTGTTGCAAGCGACGCTGCAGTGTGCGCGTGCTCATCCCGATGATTTCGGCAGCAAAGGCAAGATCGGGATGCGCGCCGCCCAGATAGGGTTGCAGGATATTGCGCAGAATGCTGACGAAATCCCATGCTTCTTTTGTCTGCAGCTGAGCAGGATCAAACGACAACGACGACGCATCTTGCGCTGCGGCCATCGGCCCGCAAGAACAGGCCAGCAGCGCGCCATCGATCACAATAGACGTATGTGGGTGGCCCATGAGGATGCGCGTTTTGGGAAACGCCGCACGCGCAGCATCGGGCGGGGTGAAACGCGACACAAAGGTCAACTCTCGCGGACACCAGCCCGGCCCGGCCAGATCACTCACAACGGAAATCACACCTTGCAGGTTCAGCCACTCCGCAAAGCAAATAAAAGGGTGGGAATTCAGATGCGTTTCGTCACAGATCACGCGGATCTGGTTGCCTTCCCGCCGTAGGCTGACATGCAGGTTGCTGTCTTCCTTCTTGGCGATCCGAATGAACGCCTGCAAACGCCCTAAACCGGTCTGCGCCGCAAGGACCTCCGTCAGATGCGCAGACTTCATTGAGGCCTGAGAGGCCTGCTGCGCCGCCAGAAAGCCCAGCTCCATCGGTTCCAGATCGCGGCCGCTATGTGCGAGCCATTTCATAGCAAGCGGCACGCTGACGTAATGATCTGGAGATTCCTCGATCTCCGGCGGCAGCTGCGACTTCGCCAGGTCACGGTCAACAGGCACGCCGATCTGGCGCATCACTGCCAAGTAGTCCATCAAATGCGCTGCCCTGACTATCGCGAGCCTGCCACTCAACCGCCATCTCCTCACTGCTCCAGAGAAAAATGGCGCGTGCTGGTATCAAAACAAGTCGCGAATCGATCATCTTGAATGTGTCATGCTCCAACATTGCCCAAATCACAAATGATCCATCGCTTAACCGGTCACGACCCGGGTTTTGCGCGCGTGCGCAACGTCATCGCCAGTCTGGCCATGTCCGGAACCGTATCGCTTGATCTTGCGGCAAAGTCCCTTGGCACCAGTCAGCGTACGCTGCAACGGCGTCTTTCTGATCATGGCACCTGTTTCTGGACGATGGTCGAGCAAAGCCGCTTTGAAATTGCTGCGGCATTGCTGCTTGGAACGCGGCTGAGCGCGCAGGAGATCGGCGCTCGCTTGGGCTACGCCAACCCCAATGCCTTTTCGCGGGCCTTTGTCAAATGGGCTGGCATGCCGCCCAGAGCCTATCGTTTGGCGGCCGCAAGATCGGCGCAAGCGGGCGAAGGTGATTGGCGCGAAATGGGCAGAACTGCCCTCATGCAGCCTGTAAAGTCTTAAGAAATTTCGAAATTCAGATAGGAAACTGAACATGTGTAGACTGACTTCCGCGAGCGTTCTCGCATTTGTTGTCGCACTGGCGCCAGCCTTCGCGCAGGTTTCCCCTGAAACTCTGAAGTCCATCTCGATCCCCGACAAGGTCGACACCGCCATCGGCACGCTCGAATTCTTTGATGGCGTACCGACCGACGCCACCGTCTCCACCGTCTATGACAATCTCGACCGTATGCGCGGCACGCAGGTGTTTCTCGACAATATCGGCGCGGTGTCGATCTTCAACGTCTGCAAAGGCCTTGCCAGTGCCGGAGCAGACAAGCCGAACCGGGTCGCCATCTTCGAGCAATTGATGGATTCGCAAACGCTTGTTGTCACTGCCAATACCTCGACGCTCTACGCCTACGCCTGCACCGATCTCGCATCGGACGGCCCTACGGTGATCGAGATCCCGCCGGGAATGCTTGGCTTTCTCGACGACGGCTGGCAGCGCTTTGTCGGCAACATGGGCGTCACCGGCCCGGACAAGGGCAAGGGCGGTAAATATCTGGTCGTGCCCGCGGGTTACACTGGCGAGATCCCTGACGGATATTTCCTGCTGAAACCATCGACAGGACATAACTTCCTGTTCTTGCGCGGCTCGATCAAGGACGGGCTCAAGCCGGCGGTGGAAAACATCACCTCGGGCCTCAGGATCTATCCGTTGAAAGACGCGGCAGACGCAGCCCCGACTGAATTCGTCAATATGTCCGGCAAGGCGTTCAACACCGTTTTGCCCAGCGATTTCTCTTATTTCGAAGGCTTGGACGAGATCATCCAGGCCGAGCCGATAGAAGCCATCAGCCCGGAAGTGCGCGGCGCAATCGCATCCATTGGGATTGTCAAGGGTCAGGGCTTCGCCCCGGACGAGCGGATGAGAAAGCTGCTGACAGAGGCGGCGACACTCGGCGACGCGACCTCCCGCGCCATCACCTACGATCCGCGCATCAGCGGCGTGTATATCTATCCGGACGACCCCAAGAGTGTCTGGACCACGGCTTTCGCCAACAAGGACACCAGTTTTGAAGCCGATGGGGCCATGGGCCTCGATGCACGGGCACTGTTTTATTTCAACGCGGGAGGCGTGACCCCGGCCATGGCCACCAGCGTTGTGGGCGAAGGCTCGGACTATGCCCTGGCCTATCTCGACGCCAACAAGAAACCGTTTGACGGATCAAAGACCTACAAACTGCACTTGCC
>JBGSQL010000081.1:0-8983 GCA_041738105.1 Rhodobacter sp.
CCTATGACCGGGCCATCGCCGGGGCGGGGTCTTCCGCCGATGCCGCTTTCCTGACCACACAGCGCGATCGGCGGCTTAACTGACGGGCTATCAACATAAAATGGCGCGAAAGCAAAAAAAAGGCCGAGCAAAAGCTCGGCCCAAGTCAAACAGGGAGGTAAGACAAGGGAAGCAACCTAACGCGGCCCCCGTCGCATTTGGAGATAAGGGGCATCTGCTTATTGGACAAGCCGCCAGTGCCGGTCGACGTCGCAAAGCTGCCATGCGTCACGCGCATGCCTGAGGACGCAAGGCGAAGCCCTACGCCGGCGTCTGTTGCCGCTTGCGGAACGCAAAGATTTCTTCCGTCACGAAATCGCGGAACGCCGCGACCCGCTTGGAATGGCGCAGTTCTTCGGGATAGGCCAGAAATACCGGCACCTCGCTGCTTTCAACATCGGGCAGCACGCGCACCAGATGCGGAAAATCCTCGGTGATGTAGTCGGGCAGCACCCCGATGCCGAGATGGTTCAGGACGCCCTGCAACACCCCGAAATAGTTGTTCACCGTCAGGGTCGACGGGATGTCGTGCGCCATCAGGTCCGCCACCAGATTGGCCCCCGCCGCCACCTGCGCCGTGCCGGCATGCTGGCAGATCAGCCGATGCTGCGCAAAGTCGTCAAGATTGTCCGGCGTGCCGTGTTCCGACAGATATTCGGGCGAGGCATAAAGCCGCATCCGAATGTTCATCAGCCGGCGGCGAATCAGATCAGCCTGGCTGGGCTCCTTCATCCGGATCGCCACATCCGCCTCGCGCATCGGCAGGTCGAGCACGCGTTCCTCCAGCATCAGGTCGATCTTCAGGCTGGGATACTTCGTGTAGAGGTTGGCAAGGCGCGGGGCCAACCACAGCGTGCCAAAGCCCGTGGTGGTCGTCACGCGCAACTCGCCGAAAACCTCGTCTTCGGCGTCGCGGATCCGGGCGGCGGTGGCGTCCAGCCGTTTGACCATCTGCTGCGTCGCGTCGAACAAAAGCTCGCCCGGTTCGGTCAGGATCAGGCCTCGCGCATGGCGGTGGAACAGCGTCACCGACAGGCTTTCCTCCAGCGCACGGATCTGCCGGCTGACGGCGGATTGTGACAGGTGCAGCACCTCGCCGGCATGCGTCAGGCTGCCCTTGTCAGCCACCGCATGGAAGATCCGCAACTTGTCCCAGTCCATCCCACCGCTCACACTCGTCCCCACCCGAGAAACTACCACGCATCTGCTCTGTTACGCGATTTGTTTGGTGTGTAAATGCCTCCCATGCCGAAAAGCCGGCTGGTTCGCCACAAGGTTGTGCATCCGCCCGACCCGGTGCGTCCGGACTGTCATCCTCCTGTCATCTTGACTGGCCAGATTGCGCGATTACCGCTATCACAGAACCATCAGTGGGGGGCCTTGATGCGCAAACACGACGTGACCCGGGACATCAGCTATGCGTCTTCCGCGCGAACGCGGGGCGGGCGCGCCATGATCCGGGTGATGGAGAATGTCACCGGACGCCTGTCTCTGATCCGCCGCGCGAGGGGCTACGAACAGGACGTCGCGCGCGGGGCGAATTTCTGGGACGTTCTGGTGGAACGCTATGGCCTGTCGCTCGAGGTGACGGGCGGATCCCTCGCCAATATCCCGGCCAACGGGCCGCTGGTCGTGATTGCGAACCACCCGTATGGCATCCTTGATGGCCTGATGATGGGACACCTGCTTGACAAGGTGCGCGGCGATTTCCGCATCCTCGCCAATTCGGTGTTCCGCCGGTCCGAAGAATTGAACAAGATCGTGCTGCCGATTTCCTTCGACAACACCCGCGAGGCGATCAAGCTGAACATCGAAACCCGTGCGGCGTCGCTGAAATACCTGGGCGACGGCGGCGCGATCGGGGTGTTTCCCGGTGGCACCGTCTCGAC
Organism: Rhodobacter sp.; assembly: GCA_041738105.1. Lineage (GTDB taxonomy): Bacteria > Pseudomonadota > Alphaproteobacteria > Rhodobacterales > Rhodobacteraceae > Aliitabrizicola. The sequence continues at coordinate 1,929 of JBGSQL010000081.1, forward strand.
TTCGGCCAAGCCGTTCTCGCGCCCGATGGACCCCGGCTGGCGCAATTTTACCGCCAAGATGATAGCAAAATCGGACGCAACAGTGGTGCCGATTTTCTTTCAGGGGCACAATTCGCGGCTGTTTCAACTGGCCTCGCACATGCATTCCACCTTGCGGCTGGGGCTGCTGATCAAGGAATTCAAGGCGCGGATTGATGAGCCCGTGCGCGTGGTGATCGGCGATCCCATTGCATCAACCCGGCTTGCGCCCCTGAAGAATGACCCGAAGGCAATGATGGAATTTCTGCGTCGCGCCACCTATGAGCTTTCCCCCGTGCCGCTGAAATCCTATGATCACGGCTACGAGTTCGAGGAAAAATACCGGACTCGATAGGAATTGGGGGGTGCATGGCGGTTGGCGTGTTTGATTCGGGCCTTGGTGGCCTGACCGTTCTGTCCGCCCTGCAAAAGCGGCTGCCCGATGTGCCGTTCGTCTATCTGGGCGACAATGCCCATGCGCCTTACGGTGTGCGCACCGCCGATGACATCTTTGCGCTGACCTGTGCGGCGGTGGAACGGCTGTGGGCCGAGGGTTGCGATCTGGTGATTCTGGCCTGCAACACGGCCTCGGCGGCAGCCTTGCGGCGGATGCAGGAAAAGTGGATCCCCGCCGACAAGCGCGTGCTGGGTGTGTTCGTCCCGCTGATCGAGGCGCTGACGGAACGCCAGTGGGGCGACAACTCGCCCCCGCGCGAAGTGGGCGTCAAGCATGTGGCGTTGTTTGCCACCCCCGCCACCGTGGCCAGCCGGGCGTTCCAGCGTGAACTTGCGTTCCGCGCCATTGGCGTGGATGTCGAAGCGCAGCCGTGCGGTGGCGTTGTCGATGCGATCGAATCAGGGGATGAGGCGCTGGCGGAATCTCTGGTGCGCGCCCATGTCGAGGCGCTGAAACGCCGGATGCCGCATCCTCAGGCGGCGGTGCTGGGCTGCACCCACTATCCGCTGATGGAACAGGTCTTCGCCCAGGCGCTGGGGCCGGGGGTCAAGGTCTATTCCCAGGCCGATCTGGTGGCCGAAAGCCTGGCCGACTATCTTGCGCGCCGGCCCGGGTTCCTGGGCCACGGGCAGGTGTCAAGGTTCCTCACCACCGGCGACCCCGCTCGGGTGTCCGACAAGGCGACCCAGTTCCTGCGCCACCGGATCGCGTTCGAGGCCGCGTAGGGCGGGGTTCACCCCGCCATCCCCGGCCCACCCCGCCATCCGGGTTCACCCCGCCATGACGCCCCCCCCGGCATCACCCTAAACCCACCGCACGCAGCACAGCGCCCGCCGCCTGCAAGGTGCCCAGCCTCTGCTCCGGGCATGGCCCGACCTTACCGCAGGATCGGCGTCGCCGACTTGACGCCGCTCACGGACACCTCGCCCGATCCGGCAGCGCCCGCACACCCAACCACCCCAAGGCGAACGCCTTCGACACACAGGGCGGCAGGACATCCGCAGCCCTGCCGCCCGCGAGTCTTGTTACTGCGCGGCCTGTGCCATAGGCCTTGGCAGGATGTTGTGGTTCACCCGGAACAGATTGTCCGGGTCGTAGACCGCCTTTATTTGCCGCAGGCGATCCAGGTTGTTGCCATAAGCCTCTCCCAGCCTACCTTCCTCGTCCTCCGGCATGAAGTTGACATAGACGCTTCCCGCCGACCCTGCCGCCGTCTTGTCGAAAAGATCGCGCGCCCAGCCGATGCAGGCGCCGTCCTTCGCAACGTCACTCCAGCGCGTGTGCACATTCATGGTGAAATGCGCATCGCGCTGCGGGAAGGCCGTCGCGTCGTTCGCGACACGCGCCATCGCACCGCCGAGGTGTGCGATGAAGATCTCGCACTGCGGGTCGGGCAATTTGTTCACCGCAGTGACGATCGTTTCGATGGTCTTGTCGGTCAATCCGATGAAGTCGCGGCTTTTCCAGTAGTTTCGCTCCCCGGGGGTCAGCAAGGGATCGAAGGCGGCCTGCCACCCCACAAAGGGGTGCGGGCCGATCACGTCGGCGATCGGTGACCCAAGGCTGCGCAGCTTGCGCAGGGCGGTTTCGCCTTTGCCCATGTCGCCCGCATAGCACGCGGCAAGGATAAGCACTTCCTTGCCATGCCACTCCACCGGCAGGAAGGGCAGGGGGGGCGCCTTGCGCATCACGGCCCAGACCGTCAGCTCATCCGGCGCCTCGGCGCAGATATCCCGGAACTCGGCCAGCAGCTTCGGGGCCGCCGCGATCGGGTGCACGATCAGCCCCGAAAGGACTTCGGGCCCGACCGGATGCAGGCGAAACTCGAACGAGGCGACAACGCCAAAGTTGCCGCCGCCGCCACGAATGGCCCAGAACAGGTCGGGGTTCTCGCTCTCGGAGGCCGTCAGGATTGTGCCATCCGCCGTCACCACGTCGGCAGAGATCAGGTTGTCGATCGTCATGCCGTACTTGCGCGTGATCCAGCCGAACCCACCGCCAAGCGTCAGGCCCGAGATCCCGGTCGTGGAATTGACGCCAACGGGCAGCGCCAGCCCATGCACCTGGGTTTCCCGGTCCACATCGCCCAGGGTCGCGCCAGGTTCGACCCGGGCCGTTCTGGCCTTGGGATCTACGTGGACGGACCGCATCAGCGACAGGTCCAGCATCAAGGCCCCGTCCTCAACCGCCAGCCCGGCAATCTGGTGGCCGCCGGCCCGGATCGACATGCGCAATCCCTTGTCCCGGGCAAAGTTCACGGCGGCCCGGATGTCGCCCGTCCCGAGCGCGCGCACCACCAGCCCGGGCTTGCGGTCGATCATGCCGTTCCAGATCCGTCGCGCCTCGTCAAAACCCGCCTCGGTCTCGGTGGCCGTGGTACCGCGAAGCGCGCCGTCCAGCGCCGCGCGGTCGTCCTCCGATATCGGGCGGGAGCCGCCCTCAAGGCGGGTCAGTGTAATGTTCGATGCCATGTTTTCCTCGCTTTTTTCGAAAAATTGGCCAAAACTGGGCCTCGCTGTGGTCGTTCCTGGTCGTCGCAGAGCCGGCCAAATTACCGGGCCCTGCCTCACGATGACAAAGCGACGCTGCGCGAACCAGTGTCGGGACTGGACTGGCCGGTCCAGAGTCTGGACTGGATCGGGCGCGCAAGGGGGCGCTAGGCTGACGGGTTCGATGACCTTGGGGGGACGGAACAATGTCCAATACCAGCTATTACCAGTTCTGCCCGGTCGCCATGGCGGCAGAGATCCTGTGCACACGCTGGACGATGGTGCTCGTCCGCGAGCTTGTCGCCGGGTCCACCCGCTTCAATGATCTGCGCCGGGGCGTGCCGCGCATGTCGCGCACCCTGCTGGCCCAGAGATTGCGCGAACTCGAAGCGGCTGGCATTGTCGAACGAAAGCCGGTTCCGGGGTCGCAAAGCGTCGACTACCTGATGACGCCGGCGGGGCGTGATCTGTTTCCGGTCGTCGAGGCCTTCGGCATCTGGGGTCAGAAGTGGGTGCAGGCCGAGCCTTCGCTGAAGAACCTCGATGTGTCGCTGCTGATGTGGGACATGCGCCGCAGCATCGACCCGAGCCCGCTGCCCAAACAGCGGACCGTGCTTCAATTCCTGTTCCATGACGTGCCCGCGTCCAAGCGCAACTGGTGGCTGGTGGTAGAGCCGTCGGGCGACACCGACCTGTGTCTGATTGATCCCGGGTTTGAGGTGGATCTGTTCGTCACGACCGATCTCAAGACCATGACCGCCGTCTGGATGGGCCTGACCACGGTCAAGGCATCTGCCGACAAGTTCGAGATCCACGGCCGAAGGGATCTTGCAGCGACCATGCAGCAATGGCTTGGACTAAGCCCCTTTGCCGTCCAGCAGAAGCTTGCATCCTGAGACTTTGGGCACCAAGGCCGTGCCCGCCCCTCCCGTCGTCACCCCGCAGCGCGCAGATTGCTCGCGCGTCAACCATACCTCCGATCCCGCCCCGTAGGGCGGGGTTCACCCCGCCATGCGCAGCGGTTCCAGTTGGCAGGCGTGAAGAAGGGGCGAAGATATCCGCTTTGCAATCCACACCGGTCATCTGCCCAGACCATCGCGCGCTCGATCACCGTGCCGGCGCTACGACGTGCCCGGGCCCGAGCGGCCGTGCGGAAGGGTTACGCCGCCGTTGTGCGGCTGACATATAGCAGTCAGTCGCGCAAGACGGGGCGGCCTCGGTACCTGAGGTCTCAGTCTGTCGCACGACTGCGCCGAGCAAATCCGGCAAGTGCGTTTCAAGCCACAACTGCCGGGCTAGTTGAAGGCGTGCCAGGGCTAGCCATCCCGTCCTGTCACGCTTTCGTGCGAAGACGGTTCACCAACAGGTCATCGGTCAGAACCGACTCCTTGAGGGCGATCAGTTCAGTGACATCCCAAGTTGCGCTCAGATAGCGGCCCTTTGCCCAATCCGCCTGGCCGGACGACAGCCAGACCGCAAAACCGGCGGCCAGCATCGGGTCATCGACCAGATAGGCGTGCATCGCTTCAGGCATGTTCCGTCCCAACTCGGTCGAAACCCCGCCGGGATGCAGGGCAAAGCACTTGATCCCGTCGTCGCCGTGATCGACCTGAACGAACTCGCACAGACGGTTGATCGCGTGTTTCGCGGTCTGGTAATCTGACGCGCCCGGCATCAGCAATTGCGCGCCGATCGACGACAGCAGCAGCAAATGCCCGCCGCTTTTCCCCGCAGCCGCGTGTCGGCGGGCGGAGTCGATCAGGGGTGGCAGGGCAAACCGGATGACGTGATAAACACCTTTGACGTTCACCTCCCAGTTCCACCACCAACCCACCGGGTCGGACTCGCCGATCTTGGTCCAGGGCCCGAGGTAACCGGCATTCGCATCGGCGACATCAAGGCCACCAAAGCGGGCCACGCAGTCCGCGACCGCAGCCTCGACATCGGCGGCAATCGTCACATCGCAGGCCCGGATCGCACACAGCGTTTCAAGGTTGACCGCAAGGACAAGCGCGCGCGTCTCCTCCAGCGCGGCCTCGGAACGGGCAGCAAGATAGACCGCCCGCGCGCCAGCTTTTGCAAAGGCGACGGCAGTGGCCTGGCCGATCCCGCGCGAGGCGCCTGCAATGAACACGACCTTGCCTTCGGCACTGCCCGCCAGCGCCCCTTCAGGGTCGATCGCGTCATAGACTGCGTGATGGGCTGTCAGGTCAAGAAACTGGGTCTGGATCGAGGACATGGGATTCTTTCCGTTGCATGAGGGATGACAGGACCCTCAAATAGCGGCGCGTCCGCGGTACTGCCTGCCACATCCTCCACAATTTCTGCCAATTCCTGCAATCCTGGGCAGGAACTGATGTCACGGCACGGAAAGGATGTTACGACGTCGTGCATAGGAGCTGCACATGAACCTTGCGCGTTTGATCAATCAAAGCACCCGCTACCGGCTTGAAAACCTGAAGGATGGGCAAACTCTTCCCGATCTGTCTGTCCTTCATAAAGAGTCGATGACCGACATCGAAGCGGTCGTCTATGAACCCGTCATCTGCCTGATCCTGCAAGGGCGCAAGGTAACCTCGATCGGCGATCAATTCGCGGATCTTGGGCCGGGCGATGCCTTGCTGGTCAGTCACGATCTGCCGGTCCAGTCCAGGATCACCAGTGCCAGCCCGCAGGACCCCTATCTGTCGGTCATCCTGAAACTCGATCTCGGGATAGTGCGGGACCTCTACGAGCAACTGGCCGACGTAGCCATGCCCGATGCAGATGGCCGGTCTCTTGCGGTCGGGCGTGCAGAACCGGCGCTGCTGAATGCGCTCGAACGCTATTTCGACCTGCTCGATAGTCCGCTGGATGCACAGGTCCTCGGGCCGGCAATCTTGCGCGAAATTCACTACCGGCTGCTGATGTCGCCCGCGGGAACGATGCTGCGGGCGCTCGTTGTTGCGGACAGCCACGCCAGCCGCATCGCAAAGGCCATTTGCCTACTGCGCCGCGACTTCCGCGCGCCCATTACCCTGCCAGAACTTGCAAGGACCGCGGGAATGAGTGCGACGTCTTTCCATCAGCACTTCAAGGCGGTCACGGGCACGACGCCGTTGCAATACCAAAAGGACCTGCGCCTGATCGCCGCGCGCGCCCTGCTGGCCAAGCAGCGACAAACGGTGACAGAAGCGGCCTTTGCCACCGGTTATGAAAGCCCAACCCATTTCAGCCGCGATTACCGACGCAAGTTCGGCAACTCCCCGGGTCGTGACGCGAGGGGCTCTTTTCCGTCAGCGTGACCCCCCATGGGGTGCTTGAGGCCTGGCACCTTGCTTCCAATCGAACCGATTGGCCGAAGCGGTTGGACCGCAGTCCCGTCCTTTTTCGCTGGATGGCCGCTCTTGGTGGCCAAGCACGCAACCCTACTTGAAGCCAAATGACTACTCCCCGCCCCTTCGCGTCTGTGGTGCTGCAGCCACGCAGCAACACCGGGCCGACGCAGAACGCCCGACTGGTCTGCACCGCACACGCCGCACACCGCAGGGGCATGTCCACGTCACCCGGGGCGCGACAGGTTTGGTCAGTCTGGCGGGTTCGAACTCAAGACGTTGCGCGCGCCCTGCGCGCAAAGCGTCCGATACCGCCAGTTGAAAGCCGGCAGGCCGCGTGCGCACGCGCACGACCTCTTAGGCCGGTGATGGCCCCCAACGCCCCCTGTCTCACTCCCCAGATCCTTAAGATTCTCCTAACAGAATCTTGAAAATATCACAAAAACAATGCCTTGGTCAGCGTTACACCTGTGCGACATTGCTCCTGTCCTCCATCCTCCCGCAATCGGGGGCGGCGCTTTTCCGCCACCTTCCGGCGCCGTCATCTTGCCATTTTTTTCTGCTAGTTGCTCACTCCATGGGGTCGGGCCGCCCGCGGATCCGGTTCCCCGCTTCATCCCCCCGGCCCGCCAAGGCCCGGCCCGCCAGATAAAGAGGCACCCATGGCCCGTTCCATCCGCCGCACCCACCTTGCCGCCGCCGCCCTCTTGCTGCTGGGCGCGACTCCCGGTGCGGCCTCGAGCGCCCTGGGCACCGTCTATCTCGCCGCCAATGCCG
>JBGSQL010000185.1:0-7027 GCA_041738105.1 Rhodobacter sp.
GACGCCAGCGGCGCCGATGATGGCAGCACCCCCGCCCCCAATCCCTGACGGCCACAAGCCATTGGCTGCCTGACCGCCCGACCCGCAGCATCTAGCGGCAGGCGTTGCTTTACCTCTCCGGCTTCGCTATATCCCAAATCCCGTGGTGATGCGATTCCACCTGTTCCGAATCGCTCTGCAAACACGGGGGCCCCATGGCACGCTACATCTTCATCACCGGCGGCGTGGTGTCTTCTCTGGGCAAGGGTCTGGCCTCTGCCGCCCTTGGCGCGCTCCTGCAGGCCCGCGGCTACACCGTCCGCCTGCGCAAGCTTGACCCCTATCTCAACGTCGATCCCGGCACGATGTCGCCCTTTGAACATGGCGAGGTTTTCGTCACCGACGATGGCGCCGAGACCGACCTCGACCTTGGCCATTACGAACGCTTCACCGGTGTCTCGGCCCGCCAGACCGACAGCATCTCGTCAGGCCGCATCTATTCCAACGTGCTGGAGAAAGAGCGTCGCGGCGATTACCTTGGCAAAACCATCCAGGTCATCCCCCACGTCACCAACGAAATCAAAGACTTCCTCCGCATCGGCGACACCGCCCGCCGCCGATTGAAACCACCAGCGATAGCCCTTGGGGCCAAAGCAAAAACAGCATCTAGCGGTGCGGTTGCGGTTGTCCGTGTTTTGCGATAACTCTCAACTCCCGTGATCCTGCGATTCCCTCACGGCGAATCGCCCCAGAATTTCAAGGCGCGGGGGCCCCAATGGCACGATACGTTTTCATCACCGGCGGCGTGGTGTCCTCGCTTGGCAAGGGGCTTGCCTCGGCCGCGCTCGGGGCCCTTTTGCAGGCGCGCGGCTTCTCTGTCCGGCTGCGCAAACTCGATCCTTACCTGAACGTCGATCCCGGTACGATGTCACCCTTTGAACACGGCGAGGTCTTCGTCACCGACGACGGGGCCGAAACCGATCTCGACCTTGGCCACTACGAACGCTTTACCGGCGTTTCGGCCCGCAAGACGGATTCCGTCTCATCCGGCCGGATCTATTCCAACGTGCTGGAAAAGGAACGCCGCGGCGACTACCTGGGCAAGACGATTCAGGTCATTCCCCACGTCACAAACGAAATCAAGGACTTCCTCCGCATCGGCGAGGATGAGGTCGATTTCATGCTGTGCGAGATCGGCGGCACAGTCGGCGATATCGAGGGGCTGCCCTTCTTCGAGGCGATTCGCCAGTTCGCCCAGGAACGCCCGCGCGGCCAGTGCATCTTCGTGCATCTCACCCTGCTGCCCTATGTCACGGCCAGCGGCGAGTTGAAGACCAAGCCGACCCAGCATTCGGTCAAGGAATTGCGCGCCATCGGCATCGCGCCCGACGTGCTGTTGCTGCGCTCGGAACACCCGATCCCGGACAAGGAACGCGAAAAGATCGCGCTCTTTTGCAACGTCCGCAAGGAATCCGTGATCGCGGCCCCCGACCTCAAGACGATCTACGAGGCGCCGCTTGCCTATCACCGCGAAGGCTTCGACCAGGCGGTCCTTGACGCTTTCGGCATCTCGCCCGCCCCCCGGCCCAACCTTGCGCGCTGGGAAGACGTGATGGACCGCCTGACGAATGCCGAAGGCGAGGTGCGCGTCGCCATCGTCGGCAAATACACGCAGCTGGAAGACGCCTACAAATCCATCGCCGAGGCGCTGACCCACGGTGGCATGGCCAACCGCACCCGCGTGCGCGCGGAATGGATCGACGCCGAAATCTTTGAACGCGAAGACCCGGCCCCCTGGCTCGAGGGCTTCCACGCCATCCTGGTGCCCGGCGGCTTTGGCGAGCGTGGCACCGAAGGCAAGATCAAGGCGGCCCAGTTCGCGCGAGAAAAGAAGATCCCCTATCTCGGGATCTGTCTGGGTATGCAGATGGCGGTGATCGAGGCTGCGCGCAATCTTGCCCATGTCTCCAATGCCGGGTCCGAAGAATTCGACATGGAGGTTGGCGCAAAGCGTTTCACCCCCGTCGTCTATCACCTTAAGGAATGGGTGCAGGGCAACCATGTGGTCGAACGCAAGAAGGACGATGCCAAGGGCGGCACGATGCGGCTTGGCGCCTATACCGCGCACCTCGCGCCCGGATCGAAAGTGGCCGAGGTCTATGGCACGACCGTGATCGAGGAACGCCACCGCCACCGTTACGAGGTGGACATAAAGTATCGTGACCAGCTCGAGGCCTGCGGGTTGCGCTTTTCGGGCATGAGCCCCGACGGCAAGCTGCCGGAAATCGTCGAGGTCCGCGATCACCCCTGGTTCATCGGCGTGCAGTTTCACCCCGAGCTGAAATCCAAACCCTTCGCCCCCCACCCCCTCTTCGCCGATTTCATCCGCGCCGCGGTCGAGATCGGCCGGCTGGTCTGATCCGGCACCCTGCCGGTGACGCGCCATGACACCGCCGCTGTGCCGCTAAGACCCGGCAGGGCGCGCAGGGTGTTCGGCGCGGTTCGTGCCGTAAGGGCCTGTCGCCCCAAAGACGACGGTCCCCGCGCCTTCGCGCTTGATCCCCACGCGCAACCCGTTACCAAAGATTGGACAAAGCCACAGCGAGTGCCCGCGTGTCCGCTCTCCGACGTATCGCCGACAGCCCGGCCCCGTGGCTGATCCTTTTCGCGCTCTATGCCGTCACCCAGTCTGCCATCCGGGTGCATTTCAAGACATCGTTCTTTGGCGATGATTCCGAACTGTTCCTCTGGGCGCGTGAACTGGCCTGGGGCTATGGCGTGCAACCGCCGCTTTATGCCTGGATCCAGTGGGGTGTGAACCAGATCTTCGGCCAGGGTCAGGTGGCCATGGCCGCGATGCGCGCGCTCTGCCTCTTTGGCATCTACACCGCAGGCTTTCTGCTCGCGCGGCGCTTTGCCCCGGTGCGCCTTGCCGGGCTGGCGGCGCTGGGATTGTTCCTTATCCCCGAGATCGCGCAGACCTTCCTGCGGACCCGCACCCACAACCTGCTGGTCACGGCGCTTGTCCCCTTGGCCTGCATTGCCTTTCTCGATCTGCTGGAACGGCAGCGGGCCAGAGATTATGCGCTGTTCGGCCTCCTCGCGGGTCTGGCCATCCTCGCCAAGGCCACCGGCGCGATCTTTCTGCTGGGGCTGGTGATCGCAGCCGGAGCGGCGCGCGAGACACGCAGAACGATTTTCTCCGTCAAGCTGGCACTGACCGGCGCCCTCGCCCTGCTGATACTGGCTGGCCCCTCGCTCTGGTCGATCCGGAACGCCGAACTGGCAACGGCCTCGCTAGAGAAGTTTCAACCAGGCGGGGGCTGGCCGACCGGGCTTGCCAGCCTTGCCTGGGCGCTGTGGGCAAGCGGCGGCTTCCTTGCCGGCAGCGTCGGGATCGCCGCCGTGCTCACCCGGCGCAACGCGGGCGCCCCCCTACATATCGCGGTGTTCTGGCGCGCCGGGGCGATTTCGCTGGGGCTTATCGCGCTGGCCGTGATCGCTACCGACTCGGCCGAGGTGAAAGAACGCTGGCTGGTGCCGATCATGGCGCCCCTCGCCCCGCTGGCACTGGTGTGGACCTTGCACCGACGGGGCGTGATGCGGTATTTCCCCTCGGTGCTTGGCGCGGTCGTGGCGATCGGGATGCTCGCAGCCTTGCCCGGCTACTTTCGCAAGTCGGAACCCCCGCCCCGCACCGATTTCGCCCAACTGGCCACAGCCTTCCGACAGACCCGCGCGCAGACGATGCTGATGCGCGACGACATGGCGGCGGGCGTGGCGCTGGTTGCGGCCGACCTTCCCGTGTTTCAGCGCGTCGATCGCGGGCCGCTGCCCTGTGCCGGCCCGGTTCTGCTGGCGGCCTGGCCGGAACAGGATCTGTCGCTGGATGCCTTCCGTGCGCGCTTGTCCGGATGCAGCGACACCCCGGGCCCGGTCCAGACGTTCGGCGCAGGCAATGCGCAGGTCACCTTTGTCGTGCTGACCCTCGTCCCGGCCCCCTGATCGCGACACGTCCCGATGCTTTCGCGTGCCATACGATTGCCAGACGAAAACCAGACCAAAAGCAGACAGCGCTACCCCTTACAAAACCGTCACATCCCCCTGTTCTAACCACAGCAGAACTTCATGCCTCGGAGCCTGCCCATGACCACGCCAGACGATACCGCCGCCCGCGACTGGCTAGAGGCGGAACTCGCCGATACGCTGGATGAAGATTTCGAGCTCGAGCTAGAGGATGTTGTCCTTTCCGAAGAGATATCAAAGATCTACAAGCGCAAGCATCCCGACCAGATCGACCGGCAGACCTATTTCCGCGAACTGATCCGCCTGCAATCAGAACTGATCCGCCTGCAATCCTGGGTCGAGCACACGCGCGAAAAAGTCGTGGTGATCTTCGAGGGCCGCGATTCGGCCGGCAAGGGCGGTGCCATCAAGCGCATCACCCAACGCCTCAACCCTCGCGTCGCCCGCACTGTCGCCCTCCCCGCCCCGTCGGATCGCGAAAAGACACAATGGTACTTTCAGCGCTACGTCCCGCACCTGCCTGCCGGCGGCGAGATCGTCCTGTTCGATCGGTCCTGGTACAACCGCGCCGGGGTCGAACGGGTGATGGGCTTTGCGACCGAAGATCAGGTCGAAGAATTCTTCCACGACGTGCCGGAATTCGAACGGATGCTGGTAAGATCAGGCATTCGCGTCGTTAAATACTGGTTCTCGATCACCGACGAGGAACAGCAGATGCGGTTCCTCGTGCGCATCCATGATCCGATGAAGCAGTGGAAACTGTCGCCGATGGATCTGCAAAGCCGCGTCCGGTGGGAACAGTACACCATGGCCAAGGAAGAGATGTTCGAACGCACCAGCATCCCCGAGGCCCCGTGGTACATCGTCGAGGGCAACGACAAGAAGCGGGCGCGGCTGAACTGCATCGACCACCTGCTGTCGCTGTTCCCCTATGTCGACGTGCCGCACGAAGAGGTGATCCTGCCCGACCGCGTCTTCAACCCGGATTACGAACGCCAGACCCTGCCGCGCGAGCTTTACGTTCCCTCCAAGTACTGATCCTGCCGCGGCTGACCCTGCGCGGTCTTGATCTGCCGCCCGGCCCGGTCTAGGCCGGGCCATGCTTTCCTACCAGCACGGCTATCACGCGGGAAATCTGGCCGATGTGCACAAGCATGCGCTTCTGTGCCGGATGCTGGATTACCTGACGCAGAAGGACAAGCCGGTCACCTACATCGAGACGCATGCCGGGCGGGGCCTGTACAGCCTTGCCTCGGACGAGGCGCTCAAGACCGGCGAGGCGGCGCAGGGCATCCTGCGGGCCGAGGCGGGGTTTCCGGCGGATCATCCCTACCGCCAGCGTCTGGCCGAGGCGCGGGCGCGCTATGCCCGCGTCCAGTCCGACCTGCTGGCGCGCGGGCTGCTGCGCACCGATGGCGGGCTTGCGGATGCGCCCTTTACCGACCGGATGCTGGCGGACAACTTCGTTCGCATCGCGCTTTACGACGAATATGCCGCATCGGGGGGCGGGCTGGTACAGCAGACGACGGCAAGCCTGCTGCGCCGGTGGGAAGCGCCGGTGCGCGTCGGGCTGACCTTCGGGGACTCGGTGCCCGATGACCGGCGTGCAACGGATACCGCCCGCGTGGCCTCGTATCTGGCGCGGCTGTCGCGGCTTACGGGGCACCCGATCCGGCTGTCGGATGCCAACCCGAACTTCCTCTTGTTCATCGTCAGCGAGGACGAACGCCGCGCGCTTGGCCCGGTGATCCGGACCGCCCTGCCCGGCCTGTCCCCGGGCGAGGTCGCGGGCATCACGCGGATGGACCCGAATACCTATTGCCTCGTCTACGCCCTCTCGGGCGGCGACGGCGCCACCTATGTCCGCGCGCTGGCCGTGATCCGGTCGGAACACCCCGATCTGATGCGGCTGTCCTGCGTGCACGAGGAACTCGCGCAGGGCCTTGGTCTGGCCAACGACAGCCCGCAGGCCCGCCCGTCGATCTTCAACGACGACGAGGAGTTTGCGCTGCTGACGCCGATGGACGAATATCTGCTGACCATGCTCTACGACCCGTCCCTGCGCCCCGGCATGACCGAGGCCGAGGTGCGCCCCATCGTCTATCCGCTTGCCGCCCGGCTGCTGGCCGGGGCAAGCTGACCCCACATGTCGAACGAACGGAGGATACCCACATGGTTCTCGGCTTCCTGAAAGGCGAATTCATCGATGTCATCTCGTGGCTCGACGACACGCGGGACACGATGGTCTGGCGGTTCGAACGGCATGGCAATGCGATCAAGTACGGGGCCAAGCTGACCGTGCGCGAGGGTCAGGCGGCGGTGTTCATCCATGAGGGGCAGTTGGCCGACGTGTTCGGCCCCGGCCTTTACATGCTGGAAACCAACAACATGCCGATCCTGACCACGCTGCAGCACTGGGATCACGGGTTCCAGTCGCCGTTCAAGTCCGAGGTCTATTTCATCAACACGACCCGCTTCAACAACCTGAAATGGGGCACCAAGAACCCGATCATGACGCGCGACCCCGAATTCGGGCCGGTGCGGATCCGCGCCTTCGGGACCTATTCGATGCGCGTCACCGATCCGGGCCGCTTCATGACCGAGATCGTGGGCACCGACGGCGAGTTCACGTCCGACGAGATCAGCTTTCAGATCCGCAACGTGATCCTGCAAGAAGTCGGCCGCGTGCTGGCGCAGGCAAATATCCCGGTGCTGGACATGGCGGCGAACACCGCCGATCTGGGCAAGCTGATCACCACCGCCATCGCGCCGAAGATCGCCGACTACGGTCTCACACTCCCGGAATTCTACATCGAAAACATCAGCCTGCCGGAAGACGTGGAAAAGGTGCTGGACAAGCGCACGTCCATCGGGATCGCGGGCGACCTGAACAAGTACATGCAGTTCAACACCGCCGAAGGCATGGCGAACCCCAATTCCGCCGCAGGCTCGATGGTGGGCATGGGCGTGGGGGCGGCGATCGGGGCGGGCATGGCGCAGCAGGGCGGCCCCTGGGGCGCGC
>JBGSQL010000206.1:0-2990 GCA_041738105.1 Rhodobacter sp.
GCGGCGTGGGCCACGATCAGGGCGTTGATGTCGGCCTGCGCGGTCGAGGGGCCGAAGCCTTGTTTGCCGACGTCGATCCGCGGGGCCTGGGGGTTGGCGAGCGCGAGCACGCCGGGACCGACGAGACGGTCGTGGATCACCACGTCGGCCTCGGTCAGCGCGCGCAGCGCCTTTAGCGTCAGGTGATCCGGGTCACCTGGCCCGGCGCCGACAAAGGTGACCTGGCCGGGGGCGGTGGTGGCGGGGCGGGTGGGCAGGGCATCGAACATGGGGGCTGATCCGGCAGGGGTTTCTGAGCCAAATGTAGGATATTTTCCTGTCTTTGCGCCAGATACCCTTGCAGATAAGGACAATTGTTCCCATCCTGTCCCGGATTGGAACCAGGTTCCAGCCTTGAGGAGAAAGCGCGAATGGCCGCCCGGCTTGACGAGATGGACAGGAAAATCCTTGCCGAGTTGCAAGAGGATGCGGCGCAGTCGCTGGACGAGATCGCCCGCAAGGTGGGGTCTTCGAAGACGCCGGTCTGGAACCGGATCCGGCGGATGAAGGAGACGGGCGTGATCCTGCGCCAGACAGCGCTGCTGGATGCCGAGGCGCTGGGGCTGGAGGCCTGTTTCTTTGTGCTGATCCGCACCAGCGAGCATGAGGTGGCCTGGCAGCATCGGTTTCTGGAGGTGCTGCGCAAGCGCCCCGAGGTGCTGGAGGCGCATCGGCTGGCGGGCGACATCGACTATATCCTGAAGGTGCGGGTGGCCAATGCGCGGGCCTATGACACCTTCTATCAGGCGTTGATCTCGGAGGTCCGGATCTACAACGTGACGGCGTTGTTGAGCATGGAAGAGATCAAATCCACCACCGTGCTGCCGGTCTGAACAAGGCGGAGCGCGCGGTCGCGCGCACGGCATTTGTCTCGCCTCGGCGCCTGCGCGCCTTGGCTCGGGCAAGGGGGCGCTGCCCCCGGCGCCGGTCCGGCGACCCCCCCGCGGTATTTCGGCCAAAGAGAAATCAGGCGTGGGCGACCAGGAGACGCTTGAGCCCATGAAAATGAAAGACATCGGCATAGCGCGGCGGTTCGACCAAGCGCAGGCCGGGCAGGCGCGCGAACAGGATCGGCAGCGCGATCTGCAACTCCAGCCGGGCCAGTGGGGCGCCGACGCAGAAATGCAGCCCGCCGCCGAAGGCGAGATTGACCTTTTCCCGGCGCGCAGGATCGAAGCGATCGGGTTGTGCCCAGACCGCGGGGTCACGATTGGCGGCGGCCAGCAAGAGGCCGACCTGATCGCCGCGCTGGAAGGTGTGGCCCAGCACCTCGACCGTCGTGTAGGCGTGGCGGGTGAAAAGGTGCAACGGCGGGTCGTAGCGCAGGATCTCTTCGACCGTGGCCTCGATCCGGTCGGGGGCGAGGGCGGCAGGGGGCGTGCGAGTTTCGAGCAGGGTCTTCACGCCGCTGCCGATCGTGTGAACCGTTGCCTCGTGACCGGCGTTCAGCAACAGGATGCAGGTGGTGATCAACTCATCAGTCGAGAGCCTGTCGCCAGCCTTCTCGGCGGCGATGAGATGGGTGATGAGATCATCGGCGGGCGTGGTGCGGCGGGCCTCTATATGGGTGCGCAGGAAGGCGACGAAGGCCTCGGTCGCGGCGACGGCACGATCCTCGGCCGCGCGGTCGCGGCCGGCCTGGTACATGGCGACCATCGCGTTCGACCAGCGCAGCAGGTCATCGGCCCGTGCCTCGGGCACGCCAAGAAGGCGGGCAATCACGATCACCGGCAGTTTTGTGCCGAACTGCGCCAGCAGGTCGAACTCGCCTGCAGGCAGGGCGTCGATCAGGGCATGGCTGAGGGTCGCGATTTCGGGTGCCAGGGCCGCGATGCGGCGCGAGGTGAAGGCGCGCAGCACCAGGCTGCGCAGGCGGGTATGGCGGGGTGGTTCCAGTTCCAGCATGGAATGGGCCTCGACCGCGTAGAAGGGCGCGAGATGCGCGGGGATGGACTGACGCTGTTCCGCCGGGATCTCGCGCCCGAAGCGGCGGTCGCGAAGGATCGTGTTCACCGCCGCCGCCGAGGTGGCGCAGGTGAGGCCATAGTCCTGCCACTGAAAGAACGGGCCTGCCGCGCGGGCACGATCATAGAATGGGTAGGGGTTCTGGACGAAATCCGGATCGGTTGGCGACTGGGCAAGGCGCAGCATTGTCAGCCCCGGCGAAACGGGATCAGGCCTTGGGCGACGAGGACGCCGAGGCCGACCACGGCGGCGCCGAGGGCCTGGGACCAGTTCCAGGCATCGCCAAGGGCATAGAGGAAGATCATCACGTAGAACGGCGCCGCGTTGAGGTGCAGGCTGGACATGCCGATGCCGATGCTGCCGACCGAAATGATCCAGAGCAACTGGCTGATCGCAATCGAACCGATCCCGAAAAGCGCGAGTGCGCCGACCTCACGCCAGCCAAAAGCGGCCCAGTCCGGCGCGGCCCCGCCGAGGCCGGCATGGGCGGCCGCAGCAAGCCCGGTCACGACCGCCGCCCCGGATACGGTGATCGCCGTGCGCCCCAGGGGCGACAGGCCGGGGAACGCGGTGACCGTCGCGCGTGATCCCCAGGTGTAGGCCAGCACCGAGACGAGGGCCGCGCCGGCCCCGAGGCCAAGCGCAAGATCCCCCATCGCGGCGGCATAGGAGGCCAGCCCACCCGCGAGACTGAGCAGCAGCCCGACGACCAGACGCATCGAAATGCGGCGCCCGTCGGACACGCACTCAAGCGCGATGCCCACGATCGGCGCCATCGCGCTGATCACCGCGACGGTGACGGCATCGGTCTGCGATTGGGCGTAGATCAGCAGGATGGATCCGATCCCGAGGCAGATGCCGCCGACCACGAGGCCGCGCCCCCAGGCTGCACCGAGCACGACGCGGGGGCCGTCGAGCAGCGCCCAGAGTGCCAGCAGAACCGTGCCGCCAAGCGCCAGGCGCATGGCGGCCAGCGGGACCGGTGG
>JBGSQL010000218.1:0-3341 GCA_041738105.1 Rhodobacter sp.
GCGGCGGCCACCGCCTTGGCATCCGTCGAGATCACGGCGAGTTTTGCGTTGGCGGCGACGGTCGTGCCTTCGGCCGCCAGGATCTCGGCCAGCACGCCGGCGGCGGGCGCCGGCACTTCGACCGAAACCTTGTCGGTTTCCAGCTCGCACAGCATCTCGTCCTGCGCCACCGTGTCGCCGGGTTTCTTGAACCAGGTCGAAACCGTTGCCTCGGACACGCTTTCGCCCAGTGTCGGCACCATCACGTCGATCATCTTGCCCTCTCCCGCGCCGGGCCCTGCCGCAGCGGCTTTGACTACTTCAACCGGTGCCGGGGCGGTTGCCCCCTCACCCACCTGCGCCAGCAGGGCCGCGACGCCAACCGTCGTGCCCTCGGGCGCCACAATCTCTGTCAGGGTGCCGGCCACCGGGCTGTGAACCTCGACCGTCACCTTGTCTGTCTCAAGTTCGCACAGCATTTCATCCACCGCGACCGCATCGCCCACCTTGCGAAACCAGGTGGCGACCGTGGCCTCGGCGACGCTTTCGCCCAGTGTCGGGACGCGGACCTCAACCACCATCCCTGCCTCCGACGGTCAGCGCGTCGTTCACCAGTGCGGTCTGCTCGGCCTTGTGGCGGCTGGCAAGACCGGTCGCCGGCGAGGCGGCGGCAGAGCGGCCGACATAGAGCGGGCGGCCATGGGTGGCCCCGATCCGGCCCAGCACCCATTCCAGGTTCGGCTCGACAAAGGTCCAGGCGCCCTGGTTCTTGGGCTCTTCCTGGCACCAGACGATCTCGGCGCCCTTGAAGCGCTCCAGCTCCTTCACCAGCGACAGCGCGGGGAAAGGATAGAACTGTTCGAGCCGCAAGAGATACACATCGTCCAGGCCGCGCGCATCGCGTTCGGCCAGCAGATCGAAATAGACCTTGCCCGAGCAGATCACCACGCGGCGGATCCCGTCATCGGGTTTCAGCCGGGTATCGGAGTTGCCCTTTTCCGCATCATCCCAGAGCACGCGGTGGAAACTCGATCCGGTGGTGAAATCCTCGGCATTCGAGATGCAGAACGGATGGCGCAGCAGCGATTTGGGCGTCATCAGGATCAGGGGCTTGCGGAAGGTGCGATGGATCTGGCGGCGCAGGATGTGGAAGTAGTTGGCCGGAGTCGAGCAGTTCGCCACGATCCAGTTGTCCTGCGCGGACATTTGCAGGAACCGCTCGAGCCGGGCCGAGGAGTGTTCGGGGCCCTGGCCTTCAAAGCCGTGCGGCAGCAGGCAGACGAGGCCGGACATCCGCAGCCATTTGGATTCGCCCGAGTTGATGAACTGATCGAACATGATCTGCGCGCCGTTGGCGAAATCGCCAAACTGCGCTTCCCACATCACCAGAGCATTCGGTTCCGCCAGCGAGTAGCCATATTCGAAGCCCAGGACCGCGTATTCCGACAGCATCGAATCGATCGCCTCATACCGTGCCTGGCCGGCGCGGATGTGGTTCAGCGGGTAGTGGCGTTCCTCGGTCGATTGGTCGATGAAGGCCGAATGGCGCTGGCTGAAGGTGCCGCGGGTGCAGTCCTGGCCGGACAGGCGGACCGGGAAGCCTTCGGTGACGAGCGAGCCGAAGGCCAGCGCCTCGGCGGTGGCCCAGTCGAAGCCCTTGCCGGTTGCAAGCATCTGGCGCTTGGCCTCAAGCTGGCGGGTAAGGGTGCGGTGCAGATCGAACCCGTCGGGCACGCGGGTCAGCGCGGCGCCGACCTCGGCCAGCGTTTCGGGCGGGATCGCGGTTTCACCGCGCTGGTAGCTTTCGACATCGGTGCGGCCAAGGTTCTTCCAGCGGCCATCCAGCCAGTCAGCCTTGTTGGGCTTGTAATCCTTGCCGGCCTCGAACTCTTCGTTCAGGCGGGCCTGGAAGGCGGCCTTCATGTCTTCGATCTCGCCCTCGGGGATCAGGCCGTCCCGCACCAGACGCTCGGTGTACAGTTGCAGCGTGGTCTTCTGCCGGCGGATCCGCGTGTACATCGAGGGATTTGTGAACATCGGTTCATCGCCTTCGTTGTGACCGAAGCGACGATAGCAGAAGATGTCCAGCACGACGTCCTTGTGGAAGGTCTGGCGGAACTCGGTGGCGACGCGGGCGGCGTGGACGACCGCCTCGGGATCGTCGCCGTTCACGTGAAAGATCGGGGCCTCGACCATAAGGGCGATGTCCGTGGGATAGGGCGAGGACCGGCTGAACGACGGCGCGGTGGTAAAGCCGATCTGGTTGTTCACCACGATATGCATGGTGCCACCGGTGCGGTGGCCGACAAGGCCCGACAGGCCAAAGCATTCTGCCACGACACCCTGGCCGGCAAAGGCCGCATCGCCGTGCAGCAGCACCGGCAGAACGGTTTCGCGCGTCTTGTCGCCGAACTGTTCCTGCTTGGCGCGCACCTTGCCCAGCACGACAGGGTTCACCGCCTCAAGGTGGCTGGGGTTCGCTGTCAGCGACAGGTGCACCACGTTGCCGTCGAAGGTGCGGTCCGACGACGCGCCAAGGTGATACTTCACGTCGCCCGATCCATCGACATCCTCGGGCTTGAAACTGCCGCCCTGGAATTCGTTGAAGATCGCGCGGTAGGGCTTCATCATCACATTGGCCAGCACCGACAGGCGGCCGCGGTGCGGCATCCCGAAGACGATCTCTTTCACACCCAGCGCGCCGCCGCGCTTGATGATCTGCTCCATCGCCGGGATCAGGCTTTCGCCGCCATCAAGGCCAAAGCGCTTGGTGCCGGTGTATTTGACATGCAGGAATTTCTCGTAGCCTTCAGCCTCGACCAGCTTGTTCAGGATCGCGCGGCGGCCTTCGCGGGTAAAGGCGATCTCCTTGCCGTAGCCTTCGATCCGTTCCTTCAGCCAGGCCGACTGCTCGGGGTCCGAGATGTGCATGTATTGCAGCGCGAACGTGCCGCAATAGGTGCGCTTCACGATCTCGATGATCTGGCGCATCGAGGCGTGTTGCAGGCCCAGCACATTATCGATGAAGATCGGCCGATCCATGTCGGCATCCGAGAAGCCATAGGATTTCGGATCAAGCTCGGGGTGGTTGGTGTGGTCGCGCAGGCCCAAGGGATCGAGGTCGGCCGCAAGGTGACCGCGGATCCGGTAGGCACGGATGATCATGATCGCGCGCACACTGTCCAGCACGGCGCGCTGGATCTGCGCATCGGAAACGGCAACGCCGGTCTCGGTTGCCTTGGCCGCGATCTTGGCACCGACCACTGCACCAGCCACGATGCCCATGTGCGCGGCGCGGGATTGCTGAACAATTCGGCCTGATGTGCCCAGCCGTAAAACGCGGTCCATCCCGCAACAGCGAT
>JBGSQL010000225.1:0-3698 GCA_041738105.1 Rhodobacter sp.
CTGGGTCTGACCGGGCGCAAAGCGGATCGCCTCGGCAACTGCCGCCGAAAGCCGGTGCGCGGCATCCAGCGCATCCGAAGCCTGCCCGGCCTCCCGCGCGATCGTCGCCAGCGCGGCATCGGCCCGCGTCGCCAGTGTCTCGTTCAGATAGGCTTCATGCGGGATCGTTTCCTTGTGATTGCGCAACAGGCCCGTCAAGTCGTGCGTTTCGACCGTCCCGCGCGCGGTCACCGCGATCTCGCGCACCGGCCCCAGCACCGACCACGATTGCACCCAGTCGCCCGCGCCATCGCGAAACCCGCCACCGCGCACCCCATCCGTCACCTCCACGGCCCAATCCAGCACGCGCTGCCCGTCAAAGGTCGAGGGCGTCAAACGATGGCTCTGCACCACCGCCCGCACCGGCTGTGCATAGCGATAGGTCGTCACATGGTGCACGCTCAGGATCATCGCACATCCCCGCTTAGATAGTCCTCATGCACCAGGGCCGCGACCGCCGCGACCTCGCCGATGAAGCGCGACAGGAACTCGTGCATGCCCTCGTCGAACACGCCCTCCACCGTCTCGTCCGCCAATTCGGCCAGCAGGTTTCGCGCGCGCCCCTGGGCCGCCGCGTGCCGCCCATAGCCGTGCGCCAGCCGCTCCAGGTGGATGTTCAGGCCTTGCGTGCAAGAGATCAGCGACCGAGGGCATTGCGGATTGAGGATCAGGAAATGCGCGATCTTGCGCGCCGTCACTTCGCCGCCATAGGCCCAGTGAAAGGCCCGGTGCGCCGACATCGCCCGCAACAGCGTCGTCCACTGATAATTGTCCAGGCCCGATCCGACATATTCGATCCCCGGCAGCAGGACGTAGTACTTCACGTCGATCAGGCGCGCGGTGTTGTCGGCCCGTTCCAGGTGATAGCCCAGGTTCAGGAAATCCCACCCGTCATTGCGCAACAACGTCGTGTCGATCGCGCCGCGCACCATCGCCGCATGGCGCATCGTCCATTCGGTCAGGGTCGAAAGCTCCAGTTCGCTGCGCGGCCGCCGCTCCAGCTGGCGCAATTCTTGGAACGCGGTGTTGATCGCATCCCAGACCTGCGTCGTCAGCGCGGTGCGCACGATCCGCGCATTTTCCCGCGCCCGGAACAGGCAGGACGCGATCGAAGATGGGTTGTCGCGATCGAAGAACAGATAGCTTTCGATGTTGCGCTGCACCGGATCGCCGTATTTGTGCGCAAAGCCGATCGCCGTGCCACTGGCCTGCAACAGCGAATCCCACTCGCTGCGATAGCCGTGCCCCGACGAGGGCAGCAACGCGATCCGCGCGCCCACCTCCAGCAGCCGCGCCATCGTCTCGGCGCGCTCGACATAGCGGGCGATCCAGTAAAGGTTGTCTGCGGTCCGGCTCAGCATCGTCTCACTCCGCCAGAACCCAGGTATCCTTGACCCCGCCACCCTGCGACGAGTTCACCACCAGCGATCCATCCTGCAACGCCACCCGCGTCAGCCCACCCGGCACCAGTTCGATCCGCTCGCCCACCAGGCAATAGGGTCGCAGGTCGACATGGCGCGGCGCCACGCCTTCCTCGACAAAGGTCGGCACCGTCGAAAGCGCCAGCGTCGGCTGCGCGATATAGTTCCCCGGATCGGCCTTCACCCGCTCGGCGAACGCCGCTATCTGCGCGGCGGTCGATTTCGGCCCCACCAGCATTCCGTAGCCGCCCGACCCGTGAACCTCCTTCACCACCAGTTCGCCCAGGTGCTCCAGCACATAGCGGCAATCGTCGTCCTTGCCGCATTGCCAGGTCGGCACGTTCTGCAAGATCGGCTCCTCGCCCAGGTAAAACCGGATCATCTCGGGCACATAGGTATAGATCGCCTTGTCGTCGGCCACCCCCGCCCCCGGCGCCGAACAGATGGTGACGCCACCCGAGCGATAGACATCCATCAGCCCCGGGATCCCCAGCATCGACTCAGGCCGGAAACACAGCGGATCAAGGAAAGCATCGTCGATCCGCCGGTAGATCACGTCCACCCGGCGCGGCCCTTCGGTCGTGCGCATCCAGACGAACTCGCCCTCCACGAACAGATCCTGCCCCTCGACCAGCTCGACCCCCATCAGGTCCGCCAGAAAGCTGTGCTCGTAATAGGCGCTGTTGAAATGCCCCGGCGTCAGGATCACGATCGTCGGCTCGGACGTACATTTCGCCGGCGCCACGCTCGCCAGCGTGCGGCGCAACAGGTCCGGATAGCGATCCACCGGCTGGATCCGGTTCTCGCGGAACAGATCCGGAAACATCCGCATCATGATCTCGCGGTTCTCCAGCATGTAGCTGACCCCCGAGGGCGTCCGGCAGTTGTCCTCCAGCACGAAGAAGTCGTCCGGTCCGGTCCGCACCAGATCCACCCCCACGATGTGGGAATAAACCCCCTTCGGCGGCACGAACCCCGCCACCGCCTTCTCATAGGCCTCGTTGCGATACACCAGCCGCGCCGGCATCCGCCCCGACCGCACGATCTCGCCACGCCCATAGACATCCACCAGAAAGGCGTTCAGCGCCTGCGCCCGCTGCTTGATCCCGCGCTCCAGCCGGCCCCACTCCGCCCCGGTGAAAACGCGCGGAAACATGTCGAACGGGATCAGCCGGTCCGGATCGCCACCCTCGCCGTAAACCGCAAAGGTGATCCCGATCCGGCGAAACAGCGCCTCCGCCTCCGCCTGCTTCATCTGGCGGAACTCGGCCGGCATGGCGCGCGTCCAGTCCTCCAGCCGGGCGTAGGGCGCACGCACCGCACCCTCCTGGAACATCTCGTTGAAACAGCTGACCACTCGGCACCTTTTCCCTTGCCCGCCCTGCACAGTTAAACAGCCGACCTCGCGCGGGGGAAGCCCCCATGACGCCCGCAGGCCCGCCCCTTGGGCATGTGCCCATATTTTAGGCACGCCTTGCGCGTGACCTCGCCCTACCACCGCACTACCTTGACGGCATGGCGCGCGATCCCGTCCTCACCTTCACCGATCGGGGCCTCTACTGCCCGGCGGGCGATTTCCACATCGACCCCTGGCGACCGGTCGCGCGTGCGTTCCTCACCCATGGCCATTCCGATCACGCCCGCCCCGGCCACGGCGCCTACCTCTGCACCGCCGCGGCCGCCCCGGTGATCCGCCACCGCCTCGGCGCGATCCGCCTTGACACCATCGCCTATGGCGAGACGCGCCGCATCGGGGGGGTCACGGTGTCGTTTCACCCGGCCGGCCACGTGCCCGGCTCCGCCCAGATCCGGATCGACCGGCAGGGCGAGGTCTGGGTCGTCTCGGGCGACTACAAGACCACGCCGGACGGGCTCTCGGACCCGTTCGAGCCTGTCGCCTGCCACACCTTCATCACGGAATGCACCTTCGGCCTTCCCGTCTTCCGTTGGCAGTCGCAAGCAATGGTGATGGAACAGATCAACGGCTGGTGGGCCGCCAATGCCGCCCGGGGCCAGGTCTCGCTCCTCGGCGCCTACGCTCTGGGCAAGGCGCAACGCATTCTGGCCGGGCTTGATCCGGCGATCGGCCCCATCCTGACCCATGGCGCGGTCGAGACCACGACCGAGATCCTGCGCCAGCAGGGGTATCGCTTCCCCGCCACCGCCGCCGTTACCCACGCGGCCCCCGCGCCACCCGGCGCCATTGTCATCGCCCCGCCCTCGGCCGAGTCCGGCGCC
>JBGSQL010000139.1:0-5162 GCA_041738105.1 Rhodobacter sp.
GAGCGTCGGCCCGCGAGGCCTACCTGCCGTTCTCAACCGGCCCGCGGGTCTGTCCGGGGGCGGGGTTCGCGATGATCGAGGGGGTGCTGCTGATGGCGCTGATGGCGCGGGCGTTGCGGTTTTCCGTTTGTCCGGGGCCGCTGCCGCGCCCGGTTGCGCATCTTACGGTGCGGGCGCGCGAGGGGATCCGGCTGAAGGTGGACCGTCGTCGCTGACTCGCGTGGAAAGTGATTCGCGGGCCTGGAAATATCGCAAGACATGCAGCCGCATTGCCGAGGCGAGGCCCAGATCGCTGCGCGCCGCATCAAGCTCTGCCGCCAAGCCATTGACCGAGTACCCACTTTTCGCCGCAACGCAGCGAAACGCCTCCCAGAACTCGGGTTCGAGGGAGACGCTGGTTCGGTGACCATTAAGCGTCAATGAGTGTTTCTTTGGCCTATTGTTCACGGATCATCTCTTTTATGGCCGTCGAGATGGGATTTCAGCAGATCAGCGCGTTTTTGCTCAAGTTGCCGGTCTTCTTTGCTTTGCCCATATTTCGCCGCATTCTCGGTTGCCTCGGCAGCGCGCGTTTGGCGCTGTTTCTGCTTGGAAAAACGGCGAAGATTGATGATTTTCCCCAATTTTTACCTCGTTTGCAACCATTGGTAGTCGAGCGGTCTGGTTGTTCAGATATTGATAGTGTAGACACAATCTCGCCATAACCGTTGAGTAGACGTAAGCGCAATGTGGGCTAGGTAGATCGGAAGGTCTGCCATTAATTGGATGAGGGCATCAGTATGAACGTTAGAACTGTGATTGCCGCTTGCGTTTTGGCCGTGTCCGTTGCGGGCACCGCGAGTGCTGCGACGGTTTCCGTCGTGACGGTGGACGCAAAGATCAACTCGATCGCGAAAAATCAGGCTGACAACGGTCTGGTCGCTGCGACGCTGAAGAAGAACGATGTGTTCTCCATCTCGGTCGATCCCGAGGATCTGTGGAGCATCGGGAACAATGTTTCCCGCCATCTTGGCAATGCTG
Organism: Rhodobacter sp.; assembly: GCA_041738105.1. Taxonomy (GTDB): domain Bacteria; phylum Pseudomonadota; class Alphaproteobacteria; order Rhodobacterales; family Rhodobacteraceae; genus Aliitabrizicola. Next base: position 1,021 of record JBGSQL010000139.1, read on the forward strand.
ATGGTGCGCCTTCGATCAACGAATATACGTTCTTCGGGCAGTCCTTCAACCATGGCACGCTGGTGGGCCGGATCGGTACCGGCGCGTTCTTCAAGGTGGGCACGTCGCTGTTGAACCAGGTTGCTTCGGCCTCGGGTGTGCTCCGGCTGTTCATGTGGGACATCAACATGGCTGACAACTCTGGTTCGATCGAGGCGCAGATCGAGGTGTCGGCGGTGCCGCTGCCGGCCGGCGCGCCCTTGCTGCTGGCGGGTCTTGGTGCGCTGGTCGTGGCACGGCGCCGCAAGGCCGCCTGACCCTAGCCGAGTTCTGAATTGACAAGGCCGCACCCGTCGGGGCGCGGCCTTTTTCATTGGCGCCGGCCGCCTCAGCCCTTGGGGCCGATCATGTCTTCGGGGCGCACGACGCGATCGAATGTCTCGCCATCGACGAAGCCCAGCGCGATCGCCTCTTCGCGCAGGGTCGTGCCGTTGCGGTGCGCGGTCTTGGCGACCTTGGTTGCATTGTCATAGCCGATGGTCGGCGCCAGCGCCGTGACCAGCATCAGGCTTTCCTTCATCAGCCGGTCGATGCGGGCTGTGTTGGCCGCGATGCCGGTGACCATGCTGTCGGTGAACGAGGCTGCGGCATCGCCCAGAAGCTGCATGGATTGCAGCACGTTGTAGGCCATCATCGGGTTGTAGACGTTCAGCTCGAAATGGCCCTGGCTGCCGGCGAAGCCGACGGCGGCGTCGTTGCCCATCACCTGCGCGCAGACCATTGTCAGCGCCTCGGCCTGGGTCGGGTTGACCTTGCCGGGCATGATCGAGGACCCGGGTTCATTTTCCGGCAGGATCAACTCGCCCAGCCCCGAGCGCGGGCCGGATCCGAGCAGGCGGATGTCGTTGGCGATCTTGAACAGGCTGACCGCCACGGTTTTCAGCGCGCCCGACATCATCACCATCGCGTCATGCGCGGCCAGTGCCTCGAACTTGTTGGGGGCGGTGACGAAGGGCAGGTCGGTGATCTCGGCAATTTTCGCCGCGATCCGGGTATCCCAGCCGACGCGGGTGTTCAGCCCGGTGCCGACGGCGGTGCCGCCCTGGGCCAGTTCATAGATCTCGGGCAGAATCTTGTGCAGGCGCAGGATGCCTTGCGACACCTGATGCGCGTAGCCCGAAAACTCCTGCCCGAGGGTAAGCGGCGTCGCATCCTGGGTGTGGGTGCGGCCGATCTTGATGATGTCCTTGAACTCGACAGACTTGTCGACCAGCGCCTGATGCAGCTTTTTCAGCCCCGGCAGGGTCACGTCGCGGGCCATCATGGCGATGGCCACATGCATCGCGGTGGGAAAGGTGTCGTTCGACGATTGGCCCATGTTTACGTGATCGTTCGGATGGACGGGTTTTTTCGATCCCATCACGCCGCCCAGCATCTCGATCGCACGATTCGAGATGACCTCGTTCGCGTTCATGTTGGTTTGCGTGCCCGATCCGGTCTGCCAGACGACGAGGGGGAAATTGTCATCGAAGCGGCCGTCGATCACCTCTTGTGCGGCGGCCTGGATCACCTTGCCAAGGGCCGGGTCGAGATCGCCTTGCGCAACGTTCACCTCGGCGCAGGCGCGCTTGATGACGCCGAGGGCGCGGACGATCGCGGTCGGCTGCTTTTCCCAGCCGATGGGAAAGTTGATGATCGAGCGCTGTGTCTGGGCGCCCCAGTATTTGTCTGCGGGGACGTCGAGCGGGCCGAAGCTGTCTGTTTCGGTGCGGGTTGCGGTCATGGCGCGGAAGCCTTTTCGTGCTGCATGCTACGGGCAGGGCTGTCTTAGGGCGCGGGCGCGCGAAAATCAATCCGCATACCGTGGCATACAGAGGGCGCAGAGCGATTTGGGCTGGCTTGCGAGACCGCTCGACAGGGGCCGGCGCTACTTGCGGAACTTGTCGAGGCTTACAACCTCGGCTGCGTGCTGCGGAGGATCATCCTTGCCGCTGACCTCATCATCGTCGCCGTCTTCGTCGTCGTCTTCATCCTCGTCTTCATGCGTCTCGAAGCGCAGGCCGAATTCGACCGAGGGATCGACAAAGGTGCGCACCGCGTCGAAGGGAATGACCAGCGGCTCGGGCTGATTGCCGAAGTTGAGCGTGATCGAGAAACCTTCATCGGTGACGATCAGATTTTCAAACCAATGCTGGATAACCACAGTCATTTCAGAGGGATAACGCGCCCGCAGCCAATCCGCGATGGCAACATCGGGATGCGTGGTGTCGAAGGTGATGAAGAAGTGGTGCGCGCCGGGCAGCCCGTTCTCGGCCACGTCTGTCAAAACGGTCTGGATAAGCCCGCGCATCGCACGGTGCATGAGGTTGCCGTAGTCGATCGTGCGCGCCATGCCGGGATCCTTCACGCCGTGACCTCCAGCATAAGGGATTCGGATGCGAAGGGAAGGGGGCGGGGCCAGGAAAGCGCAGCGTCATGGCAAGGAGATCAACCAGGAGGCGACTGCCGCAAGGGCAAGCGCCGCTGGCAATGGCCACCCGCGCCACAGGATCAGGCCCGCCGCGAAAACGGCAAGAAGGGCTGCCTCGGGCCGGAAGGTGGCCCAGTCCGGCTGCGGCACGACAAGCGGCCCGACATTGGCCGTGCCGACGGTGGCAAACATCACATGCAGTGTGAACCAGACCGACAGGCTGGCGATGACGCCGACCACGGCGGCGGTGATAGCGGCGAGGGCCGATTGCAGCCTTGGCTTGCGCGTCAGGTGATCGACCCAGGGGGCGCCGGCGAAGATCCACAGAAAACAAGGGGCGAAGGTCATCCACAGGGTGATGCCGGCGGCGGCGAGTGCCTGGGCAAGGCCGCCCGCTTGATAGGCGGCAAGGAAGCCCACGAACTGCGTGACAAGAATCAGCGGGCCGGGTGTGGTTTCGGCCAGCCCCAGCGCGTCGATCATCTGCCCTTGCGTGATCCAGCCGAAATCGTTGACCACGGTTTGCGTCATCCAGCCCAGCACCGCATAGGCCCCGCCGAAGGTAACGACGGCGAGCTGCGAGAAGAACACCGCGATCCGGGTCAAAAGGCCGCCCTCGACGATCCAGAGCAAGGCCAGCGGGCCAAGCCAGAGGGTGCCCCAAAGCAGGATCGTCCGGAGGGTCGCCCCCAGAGGCGGGGCGACAGAGGGCGGTTGCACGCCGACGGGCGCGCGCGCGCTGAGTGCCCCCCAGAGCGCCGCAAGGGCGAGGACGAGGGGGAAGGGCAGGTTCAGCAGGAACAGCGCGACAAAGGCAAGCGTGGCGATCAGGCCATCGGTGCGGTCGCGCAGGGCGCGGCGCGCCACGCGGATCAGGGCCTGGATCACGATGGCGACCACGGCCGCCTTGACGCCAAGCAGCAGCGATTGCGCCAGCGGGGACTGCCCGTAGAGCACATAAAGCAGCGACAGCCCCAGGATGACCAGTGCGCCGGGCAAGACGAACAACAGCCCGGCAATCAGCCCGCCCCGGGTGCCGTGCAGTTTCCAGCCGGCATAGGTGGCCAGTTGCATCGCCTCGGGGCCCGGCAGCAACATGCAGAACGACAGGGCGCGCAGGAACTCCTGTTCGGTCATCCAGGGGCGTTGCTCGACCAGTTCGCGGTGCATCAGGGCAATCTGGCCGGCCGGACCGCCGAAGGACAGCAGGCCGATGCGCAGAAAGACGCGGGTGATCCGGGGCAGCGTCGGGTGCTGGGGCTGGGGCATCGGGCACCTTGTCTGGCGGGCCGGGCGTTGGGGCGCGCGGTTCAACTGGCGGGTTTTGTCAGTTCGCGCAAGAGCTTCTCGCGGATGGCGCGGGGATAGTCCTGCAAGCCGCGGGCGGTGATCACGAACCCACCGCGGGTGATCGCCCAGCGGCGGTAGAAGGCGCTGATCGGCGCGGACAGGCCCATGTCCTCGATCGCGATGGCGTTGATCTCGATTGCGGCGCGCTCGGCGGCCTGACGCGCGCGCCCGACGGTGAAGCCGGCGTTTTCGGGGCCATCGCCCGAGATGTCGATGACGCGGCGGCGGCAATCGGGGACGGCGGCAAACTGGTCGATCGAAAAGGTGATGGCCTCGCCCACTGCCGTATCCGAGGCGGTGAAGACGCGCGGCAGGCTGCGCGTGCGGTCCGCCAGGCGGGCGG
>JBGSQL010000234.1:0-4455 GCA_041738105.1 Rhodobacter sp.
GCCCAGGTTTCGATCCCGCGCCGCACCTGTTGCCGCCGGGCGGCGGTGTATTTCTGGCGGCCGTACTCGACGGCGCGACGCTGGGCCGAGCGGCCGAACTCGCCGGCCCGGACCATGACCTGAACGCAACGCTTGCCCTGCTGATCGCGGGGAACGCGATCGTTGATCTGGAGATCCCGCAATGAACCGCCTTGCCCGCGTCTACCGCAGCCTGTCCGGCCTGCTCGACCGTGCCGTCAGCCCGCTTCTTCCCGGCGTGGCGCGCCTCGTGTTCGCGGGCGTCTTGCTGGCCTACTTCTGGGCCTCGGCGGTGACAAAGCTGGGCCCCGGCCCCTTCGGCATCTTCTTCCCCTCCAGCGGCGGCTTCGTGCAGATCTATCCGCGCGCGATGGAGGCGGTCAGCTACGATTCGTCCCAGCTTGGGATCCTGCCCCATCTTGTCGTCGTGGCCGGCCTTCTGGCCGAGTTTCTGCTGCCCTTGCTGATCATCGTGGGGTTTCTGACGCGGCTCGCAGCGCTGGGGATGATCGGCTTCGTGGCGGTGCAGACGGCGACCGACATCTTTGGTCATGGCGCCGAGACTGGCGCCTGGTTCGATCGGGCCTCGGATCACCTGATCGCAGATCAGCGGGCGCTGTGGGTCGTTTTGCTGCTGGTGCTGGTGGCCAAGGGCGCTGGCGCGCTGTCACTCGACCGCGCCTTACTCCGCGCTTGATTTTTTTTCACGAAGAGGCAAACTTTTCTTGCGCAGGAAGGGCCAAGTCCTGGAAACGGGCCGTCCTGCGGGCCCGTGGCACACGCGCCACGGGGTTTGACAAGGCAAAGGAGAGACGGCATGCCGACAGGCACCGTAAAGTGGTTCAACAGTACCAAAGGCTATGGCTTCATTGCGCCCGACAATGGCGGCAAAGACATTTTCGTGCACATCTCGGCGGTTGAGCGGGCGGGCCTCAAGGGCCTGGAAGACAACCAGAAGATCGGATTCGAGCTGCAATCCGGCAGGGATGGACGCGAGTCGGCAAGCGATCTTCGCCTGCTCTGACTCGGCTCAGCCCAGAAGCGCCGCCTGAACCCGGCCGTCCCAGCCGAGGTGCAGCTTTTCGCCAGAACGGATGACCGGGCGCTTCATCAGCGTTGGCTGGGCGGCAAGCTGTTCTTCCGCTTCCGATGCCCGCAGCCAGTCACTCAGTGACCGCCAGGTTGTAGACTGGCGGTTGATGATCGCATCGCCAAAGGCGGTGACAAACTCGGCGATCTCGTCCGCGCTCAGCGGATCGGCGCGCACATCGCGAAATTCGGGGTCATGGCCCGCCGCGCGCAGGGCTTTCAGCGCCGTCTTGCAGGTGTCGCAGGTCGCAATGCCGTAAAGGATCATGAAACTCGTCCGTGTGGATGACATCCGGCCCCGAAGGACCGGCACCTGCATACACAGCCGCAGCCCCCGCGGCAATCACGCCGTCACGGCACGGGTGATCGCCACCCCAGCCCAGGCCGCGATGCCGGTCAGCACCGTGCCCCAGATCACATCGACCGCCACCATCGAGACGTTCCAGTCCTTCATGATGGCATAGCTGGTGAATTCGTAGGTGCCATAGGCCATCGCCCCGACGACGGCCCCCGAAACCAGCGCCTGCCGCGGATCATCCTCCCACAGCGCGGGCAGCGACACCAGCCAGACCAACCCCGCGATATAGGCCAGATAGAACAGCGCCGCCGGCACCAGCCGGATCTCGGTCAGCATCAGCCCGCCAATATGTCGCTCGAACAGCGGCCGCATCACATAGGTCAGCATCACCGCATCCAGCGTCAGAAAGATCACGGCGGTGGTCAGGTACAGGATCAGGACAGTCATGCGCGCGCTCCGGTCATGTCATCGGGACAGGTAGCATGACCGGCGCGCAGGGAAAGCCACGCAATCTGGCCATGCCCTACCCGATCACCCCCTCGAACTCCCGCCACTCGCCCTTGCTCATGCCCGAGGTTTCCTGCGTCACCGCCTCGCCCTTCAGCATCCGGCGCAGACACTCCAGCGCCTTGGCCGACAGCGTGGCGCCCCCCATGCGATAGTCCTCGAACGCGCCATAGGCGATCGGCACCCAATCGGCGACCACCTTGCAGATCGCCTCGGCATAGACGCGGATCTCGTACTGGGCATGGGCGTCGGCGCGCAGCCGCAGGAAGTGGAACAGGTTGTGCAGGTCCACCTTCCAGTACCACTGGGTATAGATGTTCATCGGCAGGTTCATCCGCGCCAACTCCCGCGCCAGGCCCTGCTGCCCGTCTTGTGACAGCATCGCCTCGTAGTGGTCATAGGACCGCCCGGCGTCGGATTTCAGCATGTCCAGCACCCGCGCGGCCTCTGCCCCTGCCAGCACCTCGCCGCGGCCCTGATTGTTGACCGTGCTTTGCGCGGCCAGCTGGTCGGGCGCCGGGATGTAGAACTCGCGGTCCAGGATCGAGTAGCGGGCCGAGTATTCGTTCACGTTGGCGGTGCGATGCCGGATCCACTGGCGGGCGACAAAGACCGGCAGCTTCACATGCAGCTTGATCTCGCACATCTCGAACGGCGTCGAGTGCCAGTGCCGCATGAGATAGCGGATCAACCCTTCGTCATTGCTGACATGCCTGGTGCCCGCGCCATAGCTGACCCGGGCCGCCTGCACGATCGCGGCATCGTCTCCCATGTAGTCGATCACCCGGATAAAGCCGTGATCCAGCACCGGGTGCGCGCGATAAAGATGCGCCTCCATCCCCTCGGACACCGCGCGCAGCGTCGGGCGTGGCGTGGCGCGGGCGGCCTCGATTTCGGCGATCTGGTCGGGAGTAAGCGGCATCGGGGCCTCCGGGCGCAAGATGTGGGGCAGAGTGCAAGCCAGCATACAAGAAGTAGGTCCGCGGCGGCAAGTGGATGTCGGCACTTTCCCAGCCGCACCCCCTCGCCTTCCAAGGCTGGCGTGCTAGGGTGCGCCCGGTCAAGGCCAAAGGGAGACTGCCATGAAGATCCGTTATCTGCACACGATGGTCCGGGTGAAGGACCTGGAAAAGTCGCTGGCGTTCTGGAAGCTGCTGGGGCTGGAAGAGACCCGGCGCTACGACAACGAGGGCGGCCGTTTCACGCTGATCTTTCTTGCGCCTCCGGGGCAGGAAGACTGCCCGGTCGAGCTGACCTACAACTGGGATGGCGATGACGGGCTGCCCTCGGATGGCCGGCACTTCGGGCACCTCGCCTATGATGTCGAGAACATCTACGACATGTGCGCGCATCTGCAGGCGAATGGCGTGGTGATCAACCGCCCGCCGCGCGACGGCCGGATGGCCTTCGTGCGCTCGCCCGACAATATCTCGGTGGAACTGCTGCAATGGGGCGGGGCATCCCTGCCGCCCGCCGAGCCATGGCTTTCAATGCCCAACACCGGGCATTGGTAAGGCCGCCCGCCGATCAGTAGATGTAGCGGATCTGTTCCGTCCAGAACCGCTCCATCCGCTTGAGCGAGGTGTTGATCGCGTCCAGCGCCTCGGCATCCACCATGCCGCGACGATCCAGCGCCTCGACCTGGCGGGCGAACAGCTCGGTCAGCGTGGCGCGGATCCGGCGCCCTTTCTCGGTCAGCCGCACCCGCACCGACCGGCGATCCACGTCGGACCGCTCGTGGTGCATATAGCCCAGATCGACCAGCTTCTTCAGGTTGTAACTGACGTTCGACCCCTGGTAATAGCCGCGCGATTTCAGCTCGCCCGCCGTCACCTCATGCTCCCCGATGTTGAACAGAAGCAGCGCCTGCACCGCGTTGATCTCGAACACCCCGAGCCGCTCGAACTCGTCCTTGATGACGTCGAGCAGCAGGCGATGCAGCCGCTCGACCAAGGCCAGACTTTCCAGATACCCCGACAGGCGCATCTTGTGCGACCCGTCAAGAACGCTGACCGCTTCCGTGACGTGAAGGCTCATCCCATGCTCCGCGCTGCCCTATGGCTACGCAGAATCAGCGCAAAGCGGAAACATTCGGTAAACCCGTTCGAGGCGGGCTAAACCCCCGTCGTCAGGCGCGCGCGGGCGAACCGCCCGATCTCTGCGATCAGGGCGGCAAAATGGGTGGGCGCCTCCCGCTGGCCCAGAACCCAACCGATCAGATCCTGGTCATTCTCGGCCAGAAGCGCATCAAACTCGTCCAGGCCGGCCGGCGTCATCGCCGCCAGATGCGTCTCGGCATAGGGCCCCAGGATCAGGTCCATCTCTTTCAGCCCGCGGCGCCATGCCCGCATCTGCATCCGCTTCAACCGCGCCTCTGCCGTCTCCGTCATCGCGTCTCCTCGCGCATCAACGCCCTCAAATTGCGCTCCAGATGGCCCATGTCGCGCGACAGTGCAAGCGCACGCGACCGCATCTGCGCCAGTTCGGCCAGCGCCTCGCGCGCGCCCGCCCCCAGCGCCGTGGCCTCGGGCGGGCCGTCCAGC
>JBGSQL010000235.1:0-1998 GCA_041738105.1 Rhodobacter sp.
GCAAGATCGCGGGCCTCGGCTGGCATTACGTCGGCCCCGCCGACCTTCCCCGCCAGCCGCAAGAGGTGCTGGTGGAACCCCATCTGCGTGACGCCCTTATCCGCCTGAACCCCGACATCGCCGCCAATCCCGTCCGGGCCGATGATGTGCTCTACCGTCTGCGCGCCATCGTCATGGGCGCGCGGTCGGATGGGCTGGTGAAGGCGAACGAGGAATTCGCCGCCTGGGCACTCGGCGAACGGTCGATGCCCTTCGGCGCGAATGGCGAACACGTCACCATCCGCCTGATCGATTTCGACGAGATCGAGAAGAACAGCTTTGTCGTCACCCAGCAGTTCATCATCAGGGCCGGCAAAACTGAAAAGCGCGCCGATCTGGTGCTGCTGGTCAACGGCATTCCGCTGGTCCTGATCGAGGCCAAGACGCCGGTGCGGTCCAGCCAAAGCTGGCTCGACGCCGCCTTGCAGGTGCATGACGATTACGAGAAGAACGTGCCGGAACTGTTCGTGCCCAACGTCTTCTCAGTCGCGACCGAGGGCAAGGAGTTCCGCTATGGCTCGGTCCGGATGCCGGTCGACATGTGGGGCCCCTGGCGTGACGGCGACGGCAAACAATCGCTGGGCGAGGTGGAAAAGGCCGCCGCGTCGATGCTGCGTCCGGCGATGGTTCTCGACCTGCTCGACAGTTTCACCGCCTTTGCAACCCGGAAGGGCAAGCATCGCGTTAAGATCATCGCCCGCTATCAGCAGGTGGACGGCGTCAACAAGATCGTCGCGCGGGTCGTGGCGGGCCAGCCGCGCAAGGGGCTGATCTGGCATTTCCAGGGGTCGGGCAAATCGTTGCTGATGCTGTTCGCCGCGCGCAAGCTGCGGCTGCACCCGGCGTTGAAGAACCCCACGGTGCTGATCGTGGTGGATCGTGTCGACCTGAACAGCCAGATCGCGGGCACGTTCTATGCTGCCGACATGGCGAATCTGGTGCGACCGGGTACACGAAAGGATCTGCAGCACCTTCTCGAAAGCGATGCTCGCAAGGTCGCGATCACCAACATTCATCTGTTTGGCGAAGCCGACGGCGTTCTGAACGCCCGAGAGAACATCATCGTTCTGGTGGACGAGGCGCACCGCACGCAGGAAGGCGATCTGGGCCGCAAGATGCGCGATGCGCTGCCGAACGCATTCCTGTTCGGCCTGACCGGCACCCCGATCAACCGCGCCGACAAGAACACTTTCTATGCCTTCGGCGCCGATACGGACGAAGGCGGCTACATGAGCCATTACAGCCTTGGCGACTCGATCCGCGACGGGGCGACCAAGGAGCTGCATTTCGACCCGCGGCTGGTGGACCTGCACATCGACCAGAAGGCCATCGAGGAAGCCTATGCCGAGCTGACGCAGGGCCTGACTGACGAGGACCGGGATCGGCTGGGCAAGGCGGCGGCCAAGATGTCGATCCTGGTCAAGGCGCCCGAACGCATCCGCGCGATCTGCGGCGACATCGCCAAGCACTTCCAGGAGAAGGTCGCCCCGAACGGCTTTGGCGCGCAGGTGGTGACCTTCGACCGCGAGAGTTGTCTGCTCTACAAGCAGGAACTCGACCGCCACCTGCCGCCCGAGGTGTCGGACGTGGTGATCTCGGTCAACAGCGGCGAGTCGGAATATGCGGCGTTCAAGCGCGACCGCGATACCGAGGAAAAGCTACTCGACCGCTTCCGCGATCCGAAGGACCCTCTGAAGATCATCATCGTGACTTCGAAGCTGCTGACCGGCTTCGACGCGCCGATCCTGCAGACGATGTACCTCGACAAACCGCTGCGCGACCACACTCTGCTGCAGGCGATCTGCCGGACGAACCGTCCCTATGGCCCGCTTGCGCCCGCCGCGACGACGAACATGCAGCCGTTCCTCGCGGTAGATGCGGAACAGGCGCTTGTGGTTGAGATCAAAGCCCTCGCGGCGCAGGAAGACATGCAGTCGCCGATAGCCGAACCGGCGGCGC
>JBGSQL010000146.1:0-8580 GCA_041738105.1 Rhodobacter sp.
ACCCGCAGCGCCGGCCGCACCGGCGGGCGGGCGCCTGATGCGCGTGCTGGCCGCCGAGGACAACCGGACCAACCAGCTGGTCTTTCGCAAGATGGTGAAGGATCTGGAGATTGACCTGACCTTTGCCAACAACGGCCGCGAGGCGGTCGAGTTGTTCCAGAGCCTGCGACCGGATCTGATCTTCATGGATATCTCGATGCCCGAGATGGACGGGCGCGACGCGGCGCGCGCGATCCGTGCGATCGAAGGCGCGCAGGGTGGGCATGTGCCGATCGTGGCGCTGACCGCCCACGCGATGGAGGGTGATGCTGACGGGATTCTGGCCGCCGGGATCGACGAATACCTGACCAAACCCTTGCGCAAGAGCGCGATTGGCGGGGCAATTCAGGCGCATTGCCCCCCCGAGGCGCGGCCGATCGGGATGGAGATTGCGCTGGAAGACAGCTAGCCCCCAAGCGCGATCGTGGTGGCGACCATCAGACAGCCGATGATCGGAACGATGATCCGCATCTTCGCCCTTTTCAGACCCATCAGCTGATCAAGCCGCCAGCCGATCGCAATCAGCATCAGCACGGCGATCAGGTTCGAGCCGCGCATCGCAACATGCACGTTGTCCACCAGCAGGAACGGGATGGCCGGCGGCAGGGTTGCGGCAACCACCAGCAGGAAGACCTGACCGGCGGCGCGCAGATCCTCGGCAGTGGCAGTTGCCGGGCCACCGTCATCCGGCGTGGCCTTGATCCGGGCGACGATCGCGCCAAGATCGGAATCGGTCAGGACACCCTGCGCGGCCTCGGGAAAAAGGTCCTGGACACGGCGCCGCGCCTGGTCGGGATCGGCGGTGCGGATGGCGCGTGCCTTGTCCAGATCGCGCCCGCGTTCTGTTACCGATGTCAGGACATACATCGTCCCATCGACGATCCCCCAGGCCAGATTGCAGCCAAGCGCGGCGAACAGCACGCTGCGCACATTGTCGCCATCGCCAAGCGCCACGCTCATCGTGCCGGTAAAGGTAAGGGTCATCAGAAGGCCGAACATCAGTTCCGACAAGCGGTCGATCGGATCGAGCACGGGCGACGTGGCCCGTTCAGGGCGTTTCAGTGTCATGCGGTTTCCACCCGTGTCGCAGCAGCAGTGCTGGCCCTGATTTGCACGCCTACCCGCCGGTGCGTCCACCGAATTCGTGCAGTCTGGCGCCGATCGGCCCTATGGCCCCTGCAGACCGGGGCCTGCGGCGCGACGGAGCAAGAGGGGCCGGGCGCAGATCTGTCCGCCGCGCCTGTGATCCTGGCGGATGCAGGCAAGCCTGGCCACCAGCCGCGACGGGTTGGCTTGGGCTAGACCTTCGGGATGCTGCATTGGTTCTGCCAGCCTCGGGCCAGGGTGGTGCATGGCCCGTCCGATCGCGCCTGTCAGATCGGTTCGAGACTTGTGCCGGTGATCTGCGCTGTCTTGGCCAGCCCGCCCAGAAAATCGCGCGACGCGCGTGACCAGGCCGCTTTCTCGAGCGCCTGCATGATCTTCGGACGGACGGTCGCATAGGGCAGCACCTGACCCGGTGCGATGGCGTTCAGCCGGATAATGTGCCAGCCATGCCGCGACAAGACCGGCGCGGGCGTCATACCGCCTTCGGCCAGAGTGCGCAGCGCCGTCTCGAACTCTGGCACGGTATCCCCCGGACCAAGCTGGCCCAGATGCCCGCCAGACGCCTTGGAGCCGCAATCGCTTTCGCGGGCGGCAAGGGCAAATCCCTTGGCATCACCGTCAAGCCGGGCCAGCACGGCCTTGGCGCGGGCCTCGGCCATTGCGCTTTGCGTATCGTCCCGTGGATCGCAGGCGCACAGGATGTGCGAGACATCCCAAAGGGGCGCCGACCGGAACCGCTCGGGGTCTTTCGCCCATTCGGCGCGAACCGCGTCTTCCGATACCGGGGCGATGGTCAGCGCCGCATCCAGAAGGGCGCGGATCAAGGCTTCGTCCTCGGTCTCGACCCGACCGGGGGCCAGTTCTTCGGGGTCGGGTGTCAGCCCGCGGCGCCGTGCCTCCTGCAGCAAAAGCGCACGGATCGCCAACGCCTGCGCCGCCTTGCGCCAGGCGATGCCGGGCTTGTCCCTGGGGGCCGTGTGGTTCTGGGCTTCGGCGGCAATCGCGGCCGAGGGAATGGTTTCGCCGTTCACGACGACATCGGGGAAAAGCGCCACGGTCATCGTCGTCACTCCGCCGGGGTGGTGGCCGAGGGGCCGGTTTTGCCTTGCCGCGCGTCATGGGCACGGCGGCGTTCTTCCAGCGGGCGGCGGCGGCGCGAGCGCACGATCTGGTAGCCGGGCCGGGTCAGCAGGTAGCGGAAGGGCGCGGCAAAGCCGGACCAGATATGCACCAGCCGGGTAAAGGGAAACAGCATGGTGATGATCAGCCCAAGGAAGATGTGCAGCTTGAACAGCCAATGCACGTCAACCACCGTAATCCAGGCGTTCACGTTCCAGCTGACCACGCTTTGCGACCATTCCATGAACCGGATCATCTCGGACCCGTCCATGTGCTGCAGCGACTGCGTGATGGTCAGCAGGCCGATGGCCAGCTGCATCCAGATCAGGATCATGATGAGGATATCGAGGGTGGTGGAGGTGGCGCGGATGCGCGGATCGGTCAGCCGCCGGTGGATGAGCATGGTGCCGCCGATCAGCGCGGCAAGGCCAGCGGGGCCGCCGATCAGGACCGCCATCCATTGCTTCAACCCGTAAGGAACCCCAAGTGCATCCAGCACCCACACGGGGGTAAAGAGGCCGACAAGGTGGCCGAAGAACACCGTCAGGATGCCGACGTGGAACAGGATCGACCCCCAGATCAGCTGCTTGCGGCGCAAAAGCTGGCTTGACGAGCTTTTCCAGGTGAAGGGATCGCGCTCATAGCGCGCGATGGAGCCCACAAGGAACACCGTCAGCGCGACATAGGGCATGACCCCGAAGATGACGAAGTTGATGTCGAAGTCGCCGAACATGTCATGCGCTCCTGTTCAGGGGGGTGGGGGTGGGCTTGTCCATCTGCGCGAGCATGTCGCGGACCTGCGGGCAGCCAGCGTTCGGATCGGGGCCGAAGGTGACTTCGGTTTCCTCCCAGATCGCATCCAGCGCGGTGAGGTCGGCAGGATCGTCGTCGGGCTGTGCCAGCATCCCGGCCAGCGCCTCTGCATCCACCTGAGCGTCTGCAAGCTGGGAAAGAGCGGCGAAGGCGGCGGCATATCCGCTTTCGCGCCGATGAAGCCGGGCGCAAAGAGCGTCAAGGATATGGGCCGCGTCCGCCAAGGTTTCCTGTGCTTCGGCGAAGGGACGCGTCGACAGGAATTCCAGCAACACCGGCAGGTGGTCGGGCAGTTCCGTGGTGGCAGGTTCAAAACCGCCCTCACGATAGGTTTCGATCAGGCTGACCATCGCGCCGCCTCGATCGCGACTTTCACCGTGGACATGTTCGAACAGGTTCAGCGACAGGGTGCGTGAGCGGTCAAAGAGCATCACATAGCTCTCTTGCAAATCGTAAAGGTCGCCCTGCCCCAACAGGTCAGACAGGCCTCGCAGCGCGGCGCGCGTGTCGGGGGCGATGCGGGGATCGGCGGCCAGAACGGCCCCGATCTCGGGCATGGCTTGCTGAAGCTCTGCCGAAGGGTAGCTGAGCATCAGCGACAGCGCCTTGAGGGTGCGGTTCGTCATCAGAATGACTCCAGCGGAAGGGCAAAGGATTTCTTCTTGCCGCCAAACATGGTGGTCTTGCCGGTGTCACCGCTGGAACAGCCGTTGCCATCGGTGAACCCGCAGCCGCCGCGGATGTCGGCGCCAGCCTCGTTCTGTTCGCGATGCGCCGTGGGGATCGCGAAACGATCCTCGTAGTCGGCGATGGCCATGATCTTGTACATGTCCTCGATCATCCGGCCCGACATGCCGACGCGGGCCGCGATGCCCTCATCCCGCACGCCATCCACGCTGAGTGCCCGCATGTAGAGCCGCATCGCGGACATCCGTTCCAGCGCGTGGACGATGGGTTCCTCATCCCCCGCCGTCAGCATATTGGCCAGGTACTGCACCGGAATCCGCAAGGACCGCACGTCCGGCATCTGGTCGCTCATCGCGATCTGGCCGGCCTGCGCCGCGTTCTGGATCGGCGACAGCGGCGGGATGTACCAGACCATCGGCAGGGTGCGGTATTCCGGATGCAGCGGGAACGCCACTTTCCACTCCATCGCCATCTTCCAGATCGGGCTGATCCTGGCGGACTCGATCCAGTCCTCGGGAATACCGTCACGGCGGGCGGCAGCGATCACGTCCGGATCGTTGGGGTCCAGGAACACATCGAGTTGCGCGCCATAGAGGTCAGTTTCGCGCTCGCTGCTTGCCGCCGCCTCGATCTTGTCGGCGTCATAAAGGATGACGCCCAGATAACGGATGCGGCCCACGCAGGTTTCCGAACAGACCGTCGGCTGGCCGCTTTCGATGCGCGGATAGCAGAAGGTGCATTTCTCGGATTTGCCGGTATCCCAGTTGTAATAGACCTTCTTGTAGGGGCAGCCCGAGATGCACATCCGCCATCCGCGGCACTTTTCCTGATCAATCAGGACGATGCCGTCTTCCTCGCGCTTGTAGATCGCGCCCGAGGGGCACGAGGCCGAGCAGGTGGGGTTGAGGCAATGCTCGCACAGGCGCGGCAGATACATCATGAAGGTATTCTCATACTCTCCATAGATCTGCTTCTGGATGTTCTCGAAGTTGTAGTCCCTGGACCGCTTGGAGAATTCGCCGCCGAGGATTTCCTCCCAGTTCGGCCCTTTTTCGATCTTTTCCATCCGCTCGCCGGTGATCCTGGACCGGGGGCGCGCGGTGGGGAAATGATCCATGTCGGGTGCGGACTTCAGGTGATCGTAGTCGAAATCGAACGGCTCGTAGTAGTCGTCGATCTCTGGCATGGACGGGTTGGCGAAGATGTTCGCCAGGATCCGCCACTTGGACCCTTGTTTGGGGTGCAGCTTGCCCGACTTCGACCGTGCCCAGCCGCCGTTCCAGCGCTTCTGGTTTTCCCAATCGGTCGGATAGCCGGTGCCCGGCTTGGTTTCCACGTTGTTGAACCAGGCGTATTCAACGCCTTCGCGGCTGGTCCAGACGTTCTTGCAGGTGACCGAACAGGTGTGGCAGCCGATGCACTTGTCGAGATTGAGGACCTTGCCGATTTGCGCGCGCACTTTCATTCCGCAGCCTCCAGCTTGCCTGTCGCCGGCTGGTCCAGCCAGTCGATCTTCTTCATCTTGCGGACGATGACGAACTCGTCGCGGTTGCTGCCGACGGTGCCGTAGTAGTTGAAGCCGTAGCTCAGCTGCGCATAGCCGCCGATCATGTGCGTCGGCTTGAGCGTGGTGCGGGTGACCGAGTTGTGGATGCCGCCCCGGTTGCCGGTCTTTTCGGAGCCGGGCGTGTTCACGATCTTTTCCTGGGCGTGATACATGAACAGGGTGCCCTGCTTGATCCGCTGCGACACCACCACCCGCGCGGTCAGCGCGCCGTTGATGTTGTAGGCCTCGACCCAGTCGTTATCGACGAGGCCCGCCGTCTGCGCGTCCGTCTCGGACATCCAGACCACCGGGCCGCCCCTGTTCAGGGTCAGCATCAGCAGGTTGTCGGTATAGGTGCTGTGGATTCCCCATTTCTGGTGCGGCGTGATGAAGTTCAGCACCACGTGCGGGTTGCCCTCGGCGGCGTCGTTGTTGACGGCCTTGGTGATGGTCTTGAGGTCCACCGGCGGGCGATAGCTGACGAACCCCTCGCCGAAGGCGCGCATCCAGAGGTGATCCTGGTAGAGTTGCTGGCGGCCCGTCAGGGTTCGCCACGGGATCAGCTCGTGCACGTTGGTGTAGCCGGCGTTGTAGCAGACCGTCTCGCTCTCGATCCCCGACCAGGTGGGCGAGGAGATGATCTTGCGCGGCTGGGCCGCGATATCGCGAAAGCGGATCTTGGTGTGATGCGCGCCCTCGGCGAGGTGAGCGTGATGCCGGCCGGTGGGTTTCTCCAGTTCCTCCCAGGCCTTGACTGCGACCTCGCCGTTGGTCTCGGGGGCGAGCATCAGGATCATTTCCGCCGCGTCGATGGCGGTCTCAAGACGGGCCATGCCCTTGGACACGCCCTCGTCCAGCACCACGCCGTTCAGGTCGCGCAGGTGCCCGACTTCGACCTTGGTGTCCCAGTTGATGCCCTTGCCGCCGTTGCCGAGCTTCTCCAGCAAGGGCCCGACGGAGGTGAACTTCTTGTAGAGATTGGGATAGTCGCGCTCCACCGCGACGTAGTTCGGCGCGGTCCTGCCGGGGATCAGGTCGCATTCGCCCTTCTTCCAGTCCCGGACATGCGCCTGCGCCAGTTCGCCGGGCGTGTCGTGCAGCAGCGGCAGCTGGACGATGTCGGTCTCGACCCCCAGCACCTCGGGCGCCACCTCCGAGAACTTCCGGGCGATCGACTTGAAGATGTCCCAGTCGGATCGCGATTCGTAGGCCGGGTCCACCGCCGCCTGCAGCGGATGGATGAACGGATGCATGTCCGAGGTGTTCAGGTCGTTCTTCTCGTACCAGCTCGCCGTCGGCAGAACGATGTCGGAATAGACGCAGGTGGTCGACATGCGGAAGTCGATGGTGACGAGCAGGTCGAGTTTGCCCCTGGGGGCTTCGTCGTGCCAGATCGCCTCCTTCGGAAGCACGCGGCCTTCTTCGCCGAGGTCCTTGCCCATCACGCCGTGATCGGTTCCGAGCAGGTGCTTGAGGAAATATTCGTGCCCCTTGCCTGAGGAGCCCAGCAGGTTGGAGCGCCAGACGAACAGGTTGCGCGGCCAGTTTTCCGGGGCGTCCGGGTCTTCGCAGGACATCTGCAGGTCGCCGGATTTCAGCTGCGCGGCGACATAGGCGGGAATGTCCTGGCCCGCCGCCCGAGCGGCCCTGGCGACCTCGAGCGGGTTGGTCTTGAGCTGGGGCGCGGACGGGAGCCAGCCCATGCGTTCGGCTCGGATGTTGTAGTCGATCAGGCTGACGTCCCAGTCGCCCGCGGGCGCAGTGGGCGACAGGATCTCGCCCGCGCCGAGCGTCTCGTAGCGCCACTGGTCGGTGTGGGCGTACCAGGCGCTGGTCGAGTTCATGTGCCGGGGCGGACGGCTCCAGTCGAGGCCGAAGGCCAGCGGCTGCCAGCCGGTTTGCGGGCGGAGTTTCTCCTGCCCGACGTAATGCGACCAGCCGCCGCCCTCCTGTCCGATGCAGCCGCACATCACCAGCATGTTGATGATGCCGCGGTAGGCCATGTCCATGTGGTACCAATGGTTCAGGCCGGCCCCGAGGATGACCATGGACTTGCCGCGGGTCTGTTCGGCGTTGCCTGCGAACTGGCGGGCCACGGCGATGATCTTTTCGCGGTCCACGCCGGTGATCTTCTCCGCCCAGGCCGGCGTGTAGGGGCAGTCGTCGTCGAAATCGGCGGACACCCAGTCGCCGCCGAGCCCGCGATCGAGGCCGTAGTTGGCGCAGAACAGGTCGAACACCGTGGCGACCAGCGCTTCCGTGCCGTCGGCCAGGGCGACGCGCCGGGCGGGGACGTTGCGGGTCAGCACCTCGGGGTGTTGGCATTTCACGAAATCGCCGGTCGCGACGCCGCCGAAGTAGGGGAAGTCGACCCCGACCACCTCGTCATGATCGCCGTCCATGATCTGGCTCAGCCGCAGTCGGGCGTCCGATCCCTTCGCGCGCTCCTCGAGGTTCCATTTTCCGGTCTCGCCCCAGCGAAAGCCGATGGAGCCGTTGGGCGCGACGACCTGGCCCGTCGTCAGGTCAAAGGCGACCGTCTTCCAGTCGGGATTGTTGGTCTCGCCGAGCTTGTCGTCGAAATCCTCGGCGCGCAGCATGCGGCCGGGGATCAGGCGGCCCGCCCTTTCATCCAGGCGGACGAGCATCGGCATGTCGGTGTATTTGCGGGCGTAGTCCTCGAAATACTCGGCCTGCCGGTCGAGGTGGAATTCGCGCAGGATGACATGGCCCATGGCCATCGCCAGCGCCGCGTCGGTGCCGGCCTGCGGGTTCAGCCAGATGTCGCCGAACTTCGCCGCCTCGGAATAATCCGGGCTGACCACCGCCGACTTGGTGCCGCGATAGCGGACCTCGGTGTAGAAATGCGCGTCCGGCGTCCGCGTCTGGGGCACGTTCGAGCCCCAGAGCATCAGGAAGCCCGCGTTGTACCAGTCGGCGCTTTCGGGCACGTCGGTCTGCTCGCCCCAGGTCTGCGGGCTGGCGGGCGGAAGATCGCAATACCAGTCGTAGAAGGACATGCAGGTTCCGCCCAGCAGACTCAGGTACCGCGATCCGGCGGCGTAGCTGACCATCGACATGGCCGGGATCGGAGAGAAGCCGAAGACGCGGTCGGGGCCGTAGGTCTTGACCGTATGGGCGTTGGCGGCGGCGATGATCTCGGTCGCCTCGTCCCAGGTGGCGCGGACGAAGCCGCCCTTGCCGCGGGTCTTGGTGTAGGAGGCGCGCAGCGTCGGATCGGCCTGGATCGCGGCCCAGGCCGCCACGGG
>JBGSQL010000265.1:0-11851 GCA_041738105.1 Rhodobacter sp.
AGGCGCTGGCCGTCGGGCAGATCGAGGTGGATGAAGTGGCTCTCGCCGAGTTGCTCCACCACGTCGATGCGCCCGGTCAGCGGCGCGCCGCCTTGGCTGGCGAAGTGTTCGGGCCGGATGCCCAGCGTCACCGTCTCCCCCGCGATCACGCCCGCGCCGGAGACGTGCGCCAGCACATCGCCGCCGCCGGGCAGGGCGCAGCGCACCCCCTCCGCTTCGACGCCTTTGACGGCGGTCTTGATGAAGTTCATCTGCGGCGAGCCAATGAAACCCGCCACGAACAGATTGTCCGGCCTGTGGTATAGTTGGAGCGGCGGGCCGACCTGTTCCACATGGCCGTCGCGCAGCACCACGATCTTGTCCGCCAGCGTCATCGCCTCGACCTGATCGTGGGTGACGTAGACCACCGTGGTCTTCACCTTCTGGTGCAGCTTCTTGATCTCGGCCCGCATCTGGCCGCGCAACTTGGCATCCAGGTTCGACAAGGGCTCGTCAAACAGGAATGCGTCTGGATTGCGCACGATGGCGCGGCCCATGGCCACACGCTGGCGCTGGCCACCTGAAAGCTCGGCAGGCGTTCGGTCCAGAAGGGGGGCAAGCCCCAGGATCTCGGCCGCCTCGTCCACCCGCCGGGCAATCTCATCCGGGGATTGCCCCGCGATTTTCAGCCCGAAGCCAAGGTTGTCGCGCACGTTCATGTGCGGATAAAGCGCGTAGTTCTGGAACACCATGCTGATGTTGCGCTTGCGCGGCGGCAGGTCGTTCACCACCTGGCCGCCGATCCTGACCAGCCCGCCGGTGATATCCTCCAGCCCCGCAATCATCCGCAGGGTGGTGGACTTGCCGCAGCCCGAGGGGCCGACCAGAACGACGAACTCCTGATGGGCAATCGCAAGGTCAATGCCGTGGACAACGCCCAAGGCTCCGTATTTCTTGACCACCCTTTCCAGCGTGATGTCTGCCACGTCTTATCCTTTCACGCCGCCGAAGGTCAGTCCGGCAATCAGGTGTTTCTGCACGATGAAGGTCAGGATCAGCGCCGGGATGATGATGATAACCGCCATCGCACACATGCCTGCCCAGTCGATGGTGAATTGCGCGGTAAAGTCCAAGAGGCCCACCGGCAGGGTTTTGCTATCGGTGGATCGGGTCAGCTGGCTGGCCAACGCAAACTCGTTCCACGAGGTGAGAAACGCGAACACCCCGGCCGCCGCGATGCCGGATTTGGCCAAGGGGAACTCGATTTTCCAGAAGGCCTGCCAGCGGGTGCAGCCATCGACCTGCGCCGCTTCGGACAGGGCGGTCGGGATCTGCCGGAAGAAGCCGTCGATCAGCCAAATCGTGAAGGGCACGTTCAAGGACACATAGACGATGATCAACCCCATCTTGGTGTCTATCAGGCCAAGCCTGCTCCACATCATGAAGACCGGCAGCGAGAGGGCAATCCCCGGCACGGCACGGAACAGCATCAACCCAAGGAAGATCCCTCCCTTGAAGCGGAACCGATAGCGGGCGAAGGAATAACCCCCCGCGACCCCGATGATCAGCGCAATGACGGTGGATGTCAGGGCGATGACCAGCGAGTTCGTGAAGTAGCTGACGACCGGGATACCGACCTGTTCTGCACCAAAGCCGAAGATCTTGCCGAAGTTGTCCAGCGTCAGTTCTTCTGGAATCCAGACCGGGGGCTTCGCCAGGATCTCGCGGTTGGGCCGGAAGGCCGACAGCACGACCCATAGCCCCGGCAGGCACATCACCAGCATCAGGACAAAGGTCGCAAGCCAAAGCGTCACCTTCTTTGCCCTTTTCGAGGCGCGGCTTTCGACGGACACGGTCATTCGACGCCCCCCATGTAACGGCGCGCGGCAACCAACTTGCGGTAGAAATACCAGGTGAAGAGGACGGACAGCACGGTCGAGACATAGGCCATCGCATTGGCCTGCCCCATCTTCGCCTCGTCATAGCCGACCCGCGCGATCAGGGTCCACAGAAGTTCGGTTCGCCCGGCGGGTCCGCCATCGGTCATCACCGCGACAAGGTCATAGGCGCGGGCGACGTCGAGGCTGCGGATCGCCATCGCGATATAGGCAAAGGGCATCAGGAAGGGCAGGGTTATGTGGCGAAAGACTTGCCAGCTGTTGCAGCCATCGACCTTTGCCGCCTCCAGCGGGTCGCGCGGCATGGCGAAAAGGCCGGCAAGCAGCAGGATCGCAAAGACCGATGTGCTCATCCACACCTCGGCAAGCGTGATCGAGAACATCGCAAGCTTGGCATCCACCAGCCACGGGATCGCCTGATCGGTCAGCCCCAGCGATTGCAGGGCGTTGTTCACCACGCCGATATGGTCGTTGAACAGGAACTTGAACTGAAAGCCGACCAAGATCGGCGAGAACATCATCGGGAACATCATGATGGTGCGAAGGCCGCGCTGACCCCAAGTGATCTTGTTGATCAGAAGCGCAATGCCCAGCCCCAGCGCGAATTCCAGGTTGATGGCCGCGGTCAGGAACAGGATGGTGCGAAGAAAGGCGGCCCAGAAGTCCCAGTCGCCAAAGATGCGGATGTAATTCGTCAAGCCGATGAAGTCGTAAAGCGTGCTTGGCTTGGTCAGCTTGTAGGGCGTCAGCGAGGTCCACAGTGAAAAGACCAGCGGCAAGGCCACCACGAAAAGCATGGTCGCAACTGCCGGAATCAGCAGCAAGAACGGCGCCATTTCGGTGCGTCGCGTGGTCAGGGCACGGATCATCGGGAATGCCTTCGGGATAAAGGGTGGCGCGGAAGGGGGGAGCAGCCTTCCGCGCCATGGTCGATCAGTTGTAGCCGGCGTCCTTCATTATCTCGGCAGCCTCGGCCTGGGCGGCATCCAGCGCCTCTTGCGCCGTCATGTCGCCGACGATCGCGGCTTGCAGCTTGGGCCACATCACGTTCGACACTTCAATCCATTCCGGGATCAGCGGCGGGGTGAAGGCGTCTTCGGCCATCGAAGCCTGGAAGATCTTCATCGTCTCGGCCGAGAAGGTGTTGCCTGCGGCCTCGAACTCGGCGATCGCGTCGACCCAGACCTGGGTGCGGGTCGGCAAAAGGCCCTTGCGCGCCTCGACCATCTGGTTGTCGTAACTGGTCAGGAAGGTGATGAAGGATGCTGCGGCGTCCTTGTTGTCGCAGCCTTCGGTGATCGAGAAGGTGTGCGATCCCGCCCAACCGGTGCGCTTGCCTCCCGACCCCTTCGGCGCGCGGATAACGCCCACGTTTCCGGCAACCTTCGAATTGGCCGGATCGTTGAAGAACGCCGACCAGCCGCCCCAATCCAGGTTCATCGCGATGGAGCCAGAGGCAAAGCCAAGCCCGGTATCGTCCCAGGTGTAGTTCGGGACGCCTGCGGGCACCGCCTTGGCCGCATAGAGATCAACGAAGAACTGCAGCGCCTCAACCCCGGCGGGCGAGTTGAACGTCGGGTTCCAGTTCTCGTCGAACATCGCCCCACCGTTGGCCACCAGCAATTCATAGAACCGCCCGTTCACTGCCTCGTCCTTGCCGACGAACTGGAAGCCGTAGAAGTCCGGTGGGTTCGAGAAGAAGATCGCCTGATCCTTCACCTGCGCCCAGGTTTCCGGCGGGGCGAGATCATAGCCATACTTTTCCTTGAAGGCGGCCTGCTTCTCGGCATCCTCATAGAGCGGCTTCTGGTAGAACAGGTTCGAGACGTCAGAATGGCGCGGCAGTTGCACAAGGCGGCCGTCCACAGTCGATTGGGTGATCGCCAACGGCACAAAATCGGCCAGCACTTCGGGGGCAATCACGCCGTTCAGGTCGATGTATATATCGCCATACTGCGGCGCAAAGGAGGTGTGGTTCGACCCAACGCACCAATCAAGCGTGCCTGCCGCAATGTCCTGCTTGATTTCGCGGTCAAGCTCGAAGTGGTTCTTCGAAGACACGATCTCGACCTTGGCACCGGTTGCGGCTTCCCATTTCGGGATCTCGGCATAAAGCGGTTCATACTGCGCGCCGCCGATCAGCTTGACCCGCAGGGTATAGCCCTCGAACTTGCCATAGTCCTGCGCCAGGGCTGGCAGGGCCAGGGTGGCAAGGGCGGTACCCAGTGCCAGTTTGACCGTCATTTTCATTGGTCTCTCCTCCCAAAGAGGGCGTTCTTGCGCCCGTTGACGTTTTCAAGTGGCGGTGGCCCGCCGCTTGCCTTCCTGTCCGGTCCGGCCCTGTGCCAAACCGAATTCCTGAATGATCGCCTGCCGGTCCTGCCCCAGATCGGGGGCCGCGCGCGGGCTGGTCAGGGCCGCGCCGTCGATCCGCAAAGGGCCCCGCAACGTGTCAAGGCTGGCGGTCGGTCCGCTGATGTGCTGCACCATCTTCAGCCGCTGGAACGCGTCCGACGCCATAAGCCCCGGCCAGTCCAGCACCTCGGCGCACCAGATGTCGGCGGGTTGCAGCAGCGCAAGCCAGTGCGCCGTGCCTTTGGTTGTCAGGCCGGTCGCGATGATCGCCTTGATCGCGTCGCGGTCGCGCATCGCCTGCCGCGGATCATTGAACCAGCGCTCAAGCCCCGTCAGGCCCAGAAGGGTTGCCAGCCGCTCCAGTGACGGCGTCATCGCCAGTGCAAGCCAACCATTGGCGGTCTGATAGACGCCATAGGGCGCGCCCAGATAGGCATGCGCCCCGTTCACCGCCGACCGTTGCGGCAGCCGCCCGCCATCGTTCAGATGCGTGGTCAGGACCTCGAACTGGAAGTCCAGCAGCGCCTCCAGCAGGCTGGTCTGCACCAGACCGCCCTCACGGGTACGGGCTTTGCGAACCAGAGCTGCCAGCACGCCTTGCGCCAGCGCATTGCCGGCCATCATGTCGGCTGCAGCCAGCCCCATCGGCATCGGCGGGTCACCTGCCGAGCCGGTCAGCCACAAGAGACCCGAGCGGGCTTGCGCCAGGAGGTCCTGCCCCGGCAGATCGACCCACGGCCCATCCTCGCCATAGCCCGAGATCGAGCCATAGACGACTCCGGGATTCAGCGCGCGCACGTCTGCATAGCCAAAGCCCTGCCGTTCGATCACGCCGGGGCGGAAATTCTGCAACACCACATCGGCCCGGGTCACCAGATCCCGCAGCATGGCGCGGTCACCCTCATCGCGCAGGTCGGCGGTAAAGCTTTCCTTGTTGCGGTTGATGGCATGAAAGAGGCTGTTGGTGCCGCCAATCTCGGTGTCCGACAGGTACAATGTGCGGCACAGGTCGCCCTGACCGGGGCGTTCGATCTTGATCACCCGCGCACCCAGATCAGCCAGCTTCAGGCTGCACAGCGGCCCCGACAGGAACTGGCTGAAGTCGATGACGAGGATACCGTCAAGGGGAAGGGTCATGCTCGGCTCTCCCGGTAGGCGGCGTCAAGGGCGGCAAGGGTCGCGCCCTCGGTCGTCTCGCCCCGCAGGCAGGCATGCAGGATGTCGCCCGCGCGGTCCTGCAGGCCCATGTAGCCGTCATGGCGCGGGCGCAGCCAGGCGGTGTCCAGCGTCCTGCGGGTATTGCGGAAGAAGTTCCTGGTCAGCGCGTTGCAGGCATCATCCTCCCAGGCCGCGGCATGGCCGGGCTGCCCCCCCGAAGCGGTGAAAAGCCCCTTCTGGCAGTCCGCACCGGCGATCCAGAAGGCATAGTCCACCGCAATCTCGGGGTGTTTCGTATAGGCCGACACGGCAATGCCCGTGCCCCCCAGGACCGTGCCGCGCGGGGTGGCTTCGGCAATGCCGGGGGCGTCGTGGAAGGTCAGCGGATAGGGGCAGAACCCTTTGCGCGAATAGTTGGTATAGCCATAGCCGAAGGGCGAATAGGCTGGAGCGTCAGCGGTGCGGCCCATCCATTCGTAGATGCCGATCGGGTCCAGTGTCAGGCAGCGCGGGTCCATCAGCGCCACGATCTCGCGCATCAGCCCCAGGACATGCCCGGCTTCCGCAGGCGCAATCAGGTGATCCGGGTCCTCGGCCACGGAATAGCCAAGGTTCCTGGCGATCCCGAAATAGGTCATCAGCGCGTTGATCGGGATCAGCGCAAAGCCGACACGGCCCGCACGTGCCAGTTCCAGCACCTCGGCCCAAAGCTTTGGCGCCTTATCCAGAAGATCGGGCCGCAGGCAGGCCACGGGCGTCGCCGTATCAATCGCCAGCGACCACTGGTGCCCGGCGAAATTGTAGGACGGATGCGACGGCCCGACCGACCCCGCCGCCAGCGCCGCCATCTCGGCATCGCGCAGACCGTCGAGGGGCAGAAGATTCCCCTGCTTCGCCACCTCGCCCACATGGGGGTGATCAATGACCATCAGGTCATAGGTTTCCGCCATCTCGGAAATCGGCCGGTCGGCGAAGGCCTGCAACGACCGCTTTTCCCAGGTGATCGTCACGCCGGGATGCGTGGCCGAATAGGCGGCCGAGGTGGCGACCATAGGGTCATACCCGCGCGCATGGTCCCAGGTCATGCCGCGCAGGTTAACCACGGGCGGTCTCCTTCGCGGCCATCGCGGCACGTGCCTCGGCGGCGAAAGGGGCGGGGTCCTTGTAAAGCGCCGTCAGCAGGTGTTCGGCGTAAAGGACAAGTTCGCCCTCGCCCTTGTAGACCGAATAGCTGACCTTGAGCTTGCCCATCGTCTCGTTATGGACAACCTTCGAAAGGTTCTCGCGGATCGTGTAGATCGTGTCGCCGATGAAGACTGGCTTGATGAAACGCAGCCGGTCATAGCCATAGGAAAATGAGTTCAGGCAGTTCGTCGCAGCCAGCCCCAGCCCCAGCGAGAAGACGAAGGCCCCGGCGACCAGACGGCGGCCGAAAACCCCCTCTTCGACCGCGAAACGTTCGTCCGAGACATAGGGGTGATGGTCCATCACCAGGCTGTTGAACGCCATCGACTCGCCTTCCGAGATGGTCCGGCGGATCGACCTGATCTTGTCGCCAATTTCGAAGTCCTCGAAGTACCAGTTCTCGGCATTCCAGACGGGAATCGCGGCATGCACCTCGGGCAGTCCGGGCAAGCCTCTGGAATGTATGCCGATCTCAGCCATTTGCCCCCCGAAGCATTGGCTTTGCATGGCGTGGCAAAGCGTGTTTCCCCTAACATGGCGATCAGTGTTTCACTTGTCAAAGATATTTTCATATGCAAAATAACCACCAGAGGGAGACCCCGATGCAGCATCCGCAGTATTTCGAAGACTATGCCATCGGTGACAGCCGTCGGACCCTTGGCCGCACCATCACCGAAACAGATATCGTGGTGCACGCCGGCCATTCCGGCGATTTCTTCCCGCATCACATGGATGCAGAGTTCTGTCGCACCCAGCCCTTCGGCCAGCGCATCGCGCATGGGACGATGACCTTTGCCATCGGCATCGGGCTGACGGCCACGCAGATCAATCCGCATGCAATGACCTACGGCTATGAGCGGTTGCGCTTTCCAAACCCGGTCTTCGCGGGCGACACGATCCGCACCACCGTGACCATCGGGCGAAAGGCCGACGACGCAAAGCGTGCGGGCCACGGCAAGGTCGTCGAAATCTGCGAAACGCAAAACCAGCACGGCAAGACCGTGATGTACTGCGAACACATCCTTCTGGTCGCCAAGAGGCCCGCGCCATGATCGAGACTTTCGCCCAGGACTGGCCTGCCCCCGCAAGCCCGAAGCCCATCGTGATCATCGGCGCGGGCGGCATCGTGCGCGACGCCCACCTGCCGGCCTATGCCAAGGCAGGGCTGACGGTTTACGGCGTCACCGACCTTGACGCCGGGCGCAGCGCGTCGCTGGCGCAGGAGTTCAACATCCCGCAGGTGTTTTCAAGTGTAGCAGAGGCGGCCAGCGCCTGCGGAACCTCGGTAGCCTATGACATTGCCGTTCCGCCACATGCGATCACGAGAATCCTGCCCGACCTGCCCAATGGCGCCGCAGTGCTGATTCAAAAGCCGATGGGGGCTGACCTTGCCCAGGCCCGCGCGATCCGAAACCTCTGCCGCGACAAAGGCCTCAAGGCCGCCGTCAACTTCCAGCTGCGCTTCTCACCGATGATGATGGTCGCGCGGCAGGCGGTTCAAGGCGGCTTGATCGGCGACCCGCTGGAGCTTGAGGTGCATCTGAACATCTTTACGCCCTGGCACCTCTTCCCCTTCCTCCTGCCCATGCCAAGGGTCGAGCTTCTGGTTCATTCCATCCACTATCTCGACAGCATCCGCGCCGTTTTCGGAACACCCACGGGGGTCTTCGCCCGATCCCTTCCTGATCCGCGCGCGCCGGGGCTGGCGCAGACCCGCACTTCGGTTCTCCTCGACTATGGCGACCTCAGGCGCGGGATGATGAGCATCAACCACAACCATCAGGGCGGGCGGAAATTTCAGTCAGCCTGGTTCCGGATCGAAGGCACACTTGGCGCGATCATGGTCAAGCTGGGCGTCTGTTTCGACTATCCGAACGGCGAGGCGGATGAGCTGTGGTTCTGCCCGAACGATGGCGACTGGCGACAGGTGCCCCTGACCGGCAGCTGGTTCATCGAATCCTTCATGGGCCCGATGCGCAACCTTCTGCGCTTCGACGCGGGCGAGGACGCCCATCTCTTCTCAGGCATCGAGGATGCCTTCCAGACCATGGCGCTGGTCGAGGCCTGCTTTGACGCGATGGCACGGCCCGGCGTTCCGTTGCAGGCGGACTAGTCACGTCCGGCTGAAGCTTTCCAAAGGCTGGGCACCCACCACCCCGCCGCCCACGCTTTGCGTCAGGCGCGCGGCACATTCGATGGTCGCGACACAACAATCCGAAAAGCTGACCGGATCACCGAACCGTTCGATATGCGGCACCGTCAGCGCAGCAATGGCATGCCCGGTGTGGCCGATGATCGGAGCCGAGATGTTCACCACGCCCTTGATCACGAAGCTGTCGACAATCTCGTGCCCCCGGACCCGGATCGCCGCCAGTTCCTCCTGCAACTGCTCCAGCGTCATGCCTGGCGGAAGCGGCGTGCGCGACAGCATCTCGGTCAGGGCGTCTTCGGTCTGGAAGGCCATCATCACCCGACCGGAGGAGGCGCGCCAGACATCGACCCTCGTCCCAAGCCGCACCGACATGACATGGCGGGCCGGCGGGTCGACCTGCCCGACGATCAGCACCGATTCCTCGGCCAGAACGGCGAGGTGCACCGACTGGTTGATCCGTTGCGCCAGCGTCCGCATCATGGGTGCAGCCGCGGTGGTCAACCGGCGGATCAGGGGCGTGCGGTGCGCGATCTCGAACATCAGCGTCGTCAGCACATAGCGGTCTGTGCCGGTATCAAAGGCGATGTAGCCGCGGTCCTGAAGCACAACCAGCATCCGGAAGATTTCCGAAACTGAACGCCCAAGCACTCGCGCGATCTCGGCCTGGGTCAGCCCGGCCTCGGATCGAGACAGATGCTCAAGAATGTCCAGGCCCTTTTCCAAGGCGGGGGCCGTGTACTTCGCGGTTCGTGCGTCCATCGACCACTCAAAGAATTTTACCTATGAAATGTGCTAAGCGAAAACGGGCGGATCGTCTATTCCCCATTTGAAGAACACGGACCCCGCAGCATTCGATACGTTCAGTCGTGCCGTCGGCTGCCATCGTAGCCAGCACGGTGGCGATTGCCTTGCGGACATATCTCTCGTGCGCCTGCGGAGATCGGCACAGGCGCTTGCTCTGCTCCTTTCGGGTGGTCCGGATTGGGTGTTCGGCATGGCGCGCCTTGGCACGACGGCTGGGGTGGCGATCGGGAAGTTTCGGATTCCTGCTACCTCAGCGGGTTCACCGAACGATCCTATGAAGGTTAAAGACAGGCTGGATGTCGATGGTCGATGGCGTGTCCTGACGAGGGCCTTCGATGTAAATGTCGACTGCGGCTTGCCGAATAGCCATCCCGGGCTGCGGAAGGACTTCCTCTGCAATTCGCCCACGGCAATGCCGTTTCGTTTCTGGTAGAGCGCTTTTCACAGACCAGTCACAAGCTTCAAAGTCGGTAGACCGCAAGAAGGCAAGGAATGTCCGTGAGCAAGTACCACCTGCCAAACCTAGACTTGTTTCACACCTTCGAGGCGGTCGCGCGCCACCGCAGCTTTACGCTCGCTGCTGACGAGTTGTGTCTGACGCAAAGCGCGGTCAGCCGACAAATCAAAACGCTTGAGGATGCCCTCGGTTTGCGGCTGTTTCGCCGCTTGCATCGCGCCATCGAGGTGACGGCAGAAGGACAACGGCTGTTCGAGTCGGTAACGCGCGGGCTGGAGGACATCAGTTCCTGTCTCTCAGCGCTCGGAGCGGCGGCGAAGGCGCCTCAGATCACGGTCTGCGCCTCGGTTGCCTTTGCCTGGTTCTGGCTGATGCCGCGGCTGCAACGTTTTGGTGCGCTGCAACCGGATGTCGATCTTCGGGTGCTGGCGACCGACCAGCCGGTACTGCCTGGTGCTGGCGAGGTGGATGTGGCGATCCTCTTCGGCTCAGGCCAGTGGGAAGGGCTGGAGGCCCAACTGCTGTTTGGCGAACGCGTCTATGCGGTGTGCAGTCCGACCTACCTCGGTGACCATCCGGAGTTGCGCCGCGCAGAGGATCTGCTCGATCAGACCCTGCTGCATCTGGAATACGGCAAGCCGTCCCTCGGGGCCGTGGACTGGCGGACCTGGCTGCTGCGGCAGGGCGTCAACGGCCAGCCGGTGCGTCGCGGGCTGCGGTTCAATTCCTATCCGATGGTGCTGCAGGCGGCTCAGGCGGGCCATGGTGTGGCTCTGGGCTGGAGCTATGTCACCGATCCGATACTGGCCGACGGGCGGCTGATCTGCCCCGTGGATCGAGCGGTGGAAACGCAGGATGGGTATTACCTCTGCACATCCAAAGAGATCGACCATACACCGGGGATCATGGCGTTTCTCGATTGGATCAGCACAGAGGCCATGGCGAAGGATGATCTTCCCATGATTCAGGGGAATGCAAAACATTCAGAATGATCGTTTGAGCGGCGCAGGAAAGCGGTGCTAGCTGGTGACGAAGTATTCCTTGGATGACCGCCATGTCCCAACTTTCCCCGCGCCGCGCCGGAAGGCGTAACCGGATCGAAGCCGCCCTTCCCGCCTCGCCGGTGCCTGCGGGCATGGTTGGCGGTCGCTATAAACCCCTGGCGGACGCCGAAATCCTGCAGATCCACGAGCTGGTGCTGCAACTCTTGGCAGAGCTTGGCCTGTCGCAACTGACGCCCAGTCTTGAAGTGCGGGCCGTGGCGGCGGGCTGCCGGGTGGATGGCAGTGGTCGGTTGCGCTTTCCCCGCGCGCTGGTCGAGGATGTGATCGCCCGCACTCGTCGCAAGTTCACCCTACACGGCATCGACCCCCTGCACGATCTTGAGATTGGCGGTCGGCGGGTTCACACAGGCACCGGCGGTGCTGCGCCGACGATCATGGATTTCGAGACCGGCCGCTATCGCGAAAGCACCGTGGCCGATCTTTATGACATTGCCCGTCTGGTGGATCGGCTGGACAATATCCACTGGTATCACCGATCCATCGTGGCGCGGGATGCCAAGACCATCCTCGATCTTGACATGAACACCACCTACGCCTGCCTGTCGGGCACCACGAAATCCATCGCCGTCAGCTATACCGACGGTGCCTCGGTGCGCGCGGTGCAGCCAATGCTGGATGCGGTGGCGGGTGGCGAAGGCAAGCACCGCGAGCGGCCTTTCTGCACCGCCGTCTGCTGCCATGTCGTGCCGCCGATGCGATTTGCGACCGAAAGCTGCGACGCGCTGGAAGCCGCCGTTCTGGCCGGCATGCCGATCCTCTTGGTGTCGGCTGGTCAGGCCGGGGCGACGGCGCCCGCCGC
>JBGSQL010000154.1:0-18469 GCA_041738105.1 Rhodobacter sp.
AGATTGGCCCGCGCCGTATCGACCGCCGCGCGGGCAACGATGCCCCGCTCGAACAGGGCCTCGGCCCGGAAGTTCTGCTGTTCTACGTCGGCCAGCCGGGCGTTCGCCTGGACGACCGCCGCCTCTGCGGCCCCAAGACCAGTCGCCTCGGCGCCGAGGGTCTGGGTGACATACTGCAACTGAGCTTCGGCAGCCTTCAACGCCGTCTGAAACAGCGCAGGGTCGATCTGGAACAAGAGATCGCCCGCTTTGACGCGCTGATTGTCACGCACGCCGACTTCGACGATGTCGCCTGAGACATTCGCAGCCACCCCGATGACCGGGGCGTTCAACACCGCCTCGGAGGTGTAAGGCGTGCGATGGTTCATGGTGACCAACAGCAGGAGAAAGACCACAAGCAGCCCTGACAATCCAAGCGTGATCATCCATGCGGACGCACGCGACGCTTTCGCCGGAACGGTGTCGGTCAGCGAAAGCTGTGGCCCCGGTCGGCTCGCCAAGGGCTCGGCTGGCCCCTCTGTTACAGGATCGACTTCAGGCATCGGAAACCTTCTCATGCAAGAAAGAATGTGACGAAGCAACGCGCACTGGCCTGCCCCTATAGGGTGGTCCGGTTTCAGTCTTAGTGCATGACGGGTCTTGGCGCTACGGCTGGGGTGGCCGGCGAAGCGGTTCCGGATGGCGAAGCCGGCCACTGCACGACCTCAGGTGCCGGGGAGCGATACCCCAGTGATGAGTGCGGGCGCTTGGTGTTGTAATGGCGGCTCCAGCTCTCGATGATGATCTTCGCCTCTGCCAGACTGTAGAAGATCTCTTCGTTGAGATGGCGTAATCGGGACTTCGCTCCCGTTTCTGCCGGTGCTTTCCTTTCCGGCAGCGATCACAGCCAGGG
Organism: Rhodobacter sp.; assembly: GCA_041738105.1. Classification (GTDB taxonomy): domain Bacteria; phylum Pseudomonadota; class Alphaproteobacteria; order Rhodobacterales; family Rhodobacteraceae; genus Aliitabrizicola. Next base: position 893 of record JBGSQL010000154.1, read on the forward strand.
AGGATTGAAGATGACTGCGCTTTTTGCTGGGTTGGACGTGTCGCTGGAACTGACCAGCGTTTGTGTTGTCGATGAAGAGGGTCGGATGGTCAGAGAGGCCAAGGTGGCCTCAGAACCGGATGCGATCATTCGCGAGCTTCGCTCGACTTCGGGCGATTATGTTCGGGTTGGCCTCGAAGCTGGGCCACTCTCGCAATGGCTGTGTTTCGGGCTCAAGGATGCCGAACTGCCGGTCGTGTGCATCGACGCTGATCATGATCGGGGAGTGTTAGTAACCCTGCTTAACTGATCGGGCGAATGCGGTTGTCAGATACGGTAAGGCGTCGAAACGCCCGGCGAGCATTCTGGCCAGCTGAGTGCGGGCCGCAGACCACTCCGAGTGCGCGAAAGGACGGTCCGGCGCGCTAAAAACGGGGCCAGCGAGCCAGAATGAAGCGGATTCGCAGCTTGATCCGCCCAACTCCGAACGTTTCCCCGACCGCAGATGCCGCTCGGGGCGAAAAAAAGACTCGCACAAGCTGCCGCCAGACTACCGGTTCGGAGGCCAACCATCCGATGGTCGCTCTCGTTCCAGCCGATATTTCCAAGAGCTTTCTTCGGGATGCTTGGTATACTTTCAGCTAGCGGCACCAATATTCAAGGCCAATGGACAGCATTTGCTTCTCCGATTTTGTTCTGCAACGCCAGACCCGGCAGCTTAGCCGTGCATTGCAGATCATTCCGATCGGAGCGCGTGCCTTCGATCTGCTGGACCTTCTAATCACCCATCGTGACCGGGTGGTCGGCCGGGACGAGATCATGGCCGCCGTCTGGCCCGGCGCGGTGGTGGGAGAAAACAACCTGAATGTGCAAGTGGCCAATCTGCGAAAAGTCTTGGGGGGTGATGCCATCCTGACAGTGCCGGGCCGGGGTCTTCGCTTTGGTCTGGAGGTCGGGCAAGCGGGTTCGCTCGACCTGCCAGACCGGCCATCGGTGGTTGTCTTGCCATTCACCGATCTTGGGGGCGATCCCGATCTGGCCTGGTTCGCGGATGGGTTTGTGGAAGACATCACGACCGAGTTGTCGCGCTTTCGCGATCTGTTCGTGGTCGCCCGCAACTCGGCTTTCGTCTATCGGCAAGGGCCGCGCGATCTGCGCGCCATTTCACGTGAACTGGGTGTCCGCTATGCCGTCGAGGGCAGCGTCCGTGCCGCGACAGACCGCGTCCGTGTGACGGCGCAGCTGATCGACGCCACGACAGGGGGCCATGTTTGGGCCGAAAATTTCGACCGCGAACTGACTGCGCATTTCGACACGCAGGCGCGGGTGGCGCGGGCGGTTGTGACCTGCCTTGCCCCGCAGATCGACCGGGCCGAGGCCGAGCGGATCCGTATCACCCCGCCGGAAAACCTGACGGCGCGGGGATTGGCGCTGAGCGGCTGGTCGGCCATTTCGGCGGGCGACATGGCCTATGACCGCAGCGCGCGCGACAAGGCTGATGGCCTAGCGCGGCAGGCGCTTGCGCTGGACCCTGGGTCAGGTCTGGCGTGGCGGGTTCTGGCCTGGGTGGCCTGGTGGCATGTCTATCATGCGACGACAGCCTCGGTGCCTGAAACCCTTGCCGAAGGGATCGCCGCCGCAACCCGGGCGATTGCGGCGGACCCGACCGATCATCACGCACGGCGCATCCGCGCGCTTTTGCATTTCATGCAGCAGAATGCCGATGCCGGCCTGCCAGAACTGCGGCATGCGCATGAGATGAACCCCAATTGCGCCGTGACGCTGGCTTGGCTGGGGCTTTACGAGGGATTTCATGGCGATGCCGACAGGGGCGTAGCCCTGGCCGAGGCCGCCCTTCGGCGGAGCCCGCGTGACCCTGCGCGCGGATCGCTTCTGGCGGCTTTGGGGTTCGCCCATTTTGCTATGCGCAACTATGCCGCTGCGGCAGAAGCTGCGGATGCGGCGCTGGCCGAGGCGTCAGGCAGCGCGACGCCGCTGATCCTTGCCGCGATTGCATGGGTCGGCGCTGGCCGGATCGACCGCGCGTCAGTGGCCTTTGAGCGGGTCAGGGCCATTGCGCCAACACTGGTCGAGGCGCGGCTGGCGGGGCGCTGGCTGACATCGAACGCAGATTACCTTGCCCGGGCGCACACGTTCTTTCGGATCGCAGCCGGGCTGGCGCCCCCCGAGGCTGCCGTCGCCTTGCGTTAGCGGACGTCACGCCGATCAGGCACAAGGCCGGAAAGCAATAATGGGCGGCAGCGCTTTGCCACGGAAGACGTCTGGTGAGCCACCATCAACCGGCTTGTCGCAGAAAGAACACCTTGGAGACGATCTGCCAGCGGCCCTCATGCCGCAACAGCGTCAGCGTGTCATCGTATTGCATGCCAAGCCAGATGTCTTCAACCTGAACCGTCGCCACGTCTCCGACCACCGAGATCGCATTTATGACGTGCCATGGTGACAGGTCCGGCTCCTTGACGGCCTCTGCGACTAAGGCGATGAACCCCTCACGGTTTTCCCACTCCAACCCGCCCTCGAAGTGCCCGATGCTACAGGCTTTTTCGTGCATGGCAGAGCAGAGTTTTGCGGCATCATTCTGACACATGCCTTCGACGTAGGTTCTGACGACCTCGGCAATCTCGGTATAGGTTTGCGCGTCCTGCACGGTGCGTCTCCCCTGCGGCCATTGGTCGTCCAGCGGCACGGGGGCCAGAGGCTGACCCGCACAACGTGCCATCCGCACCTTTGGCAAACAAGCGTTCCCGAGCAAAGACACCCGCCGCTTTAGAACTTTTTAGCCGTGCTGATAGCCGGGGACCGGCGGGAGGCGCATGGTTTTGCACAGGCAGTGGCGAAGAATGACCCCTGCCATCAACGCAATCGGGAGGATACCACTTGGCGTTTTATCTTTATCAACTCAGCTATTCGAAAGAGGCGATCAAGGCGATGGTTGCCAGCCCCTCTGACCGCGAGGCGGCGGCCCGCAAGTTGATCGAGGCGCTGGGCGGCAAGCTGCATCATCTGTTCTTTGCTTTTGGCGAATATGACGTGATCTGTCTGATCGAAGGGCCGGACGACAAGATGATGATGGCGGGTGCTGCGGCGGTTGCCTCGACGGGAACCATTTCCCGCTCTTCGACCGTCAAGCTGATGACGGCCGCCGATGCGATGGCCGCGATGACTATGGCGGGCAAGGTGACCGGTGCCTATCAGCCACCGCAGGGTTGAACGTGTCTGCAGATATCGCGCCGGGGTCAGGCCCCGCAGCCGCCTTGGGTAGTCACGACTGGATCACCCTTCACCGCCTGCGCTTTCCCTACGCGGTATCTGCGCATGACAAGACGTTTCCGCCGGCGCCAAGCGCCCTGGTCTGGCGGTTCTGTCCGCAGCACACGCCGGGCGAGGACGGGCTTGTTACCCTGACCTCGGACATCTGGTGTGGGATGGGGATCTGGAACACCCGGGCCGAGGCCGAGGCGATGCTTGCCGATCCGGGTGCCGCAATGCCCTGGCTGGCCGAGGCCGTGACGGCCTGGCATTGTCTTGCGGTGCCGTTCTCGCATCGCGGTCAGGTCAACTGGCGCGGTCATGTCGAGGACGGCACCGCCGTGCGCCCCGCCCCGGCCGATCCCGCCGGCCCGCTGGTGGTTATCACCTCGGCCGGGTTCCTGTCGCGCGAGGCCCACATGCTGCCCCGCATCCGGCTGTTCGTCGAAGGCGTGACCGAGGTCCTGGCCTGGTATGGCGCCTTGCCCTCGAACCTGCGCAACAGTGCGTTCAACGGCCATGACGGGCGCCAGGGCTTTACCTGTTCGCTCTGGCGCTCGGACGAGGCGATGCGCGAAGCCGCCTACCACCATGGCCGCCACCGCGCCCGGATGGAGGAAAACCGTGCCGGGCTGATGTTCGACTATTCGTCCTTCACCCGCCTGCGCGCGTTGCGCAGCCATGGGGATTGGGACGGCGACCCCTTTGCCGAATTGCAGGAAGGAACCATGACATGACCACCGACATCGCGGCGATTGCCGCAGATTACACCGCCGCGTGGAACAGCGGGTCGGCCGAGGCCGTGGCATCGTTCTATGCTCCGGACGGATCCATCGTCATCAATCGCGGCACCCCGTGGGAGGGGCGCGCTGGCGTCGCCGCGATGGCGGCGGGGTTTTTCGCCGATGTGCCGGACCTGAACCTGACCTGCGACGGCTTGCGCATCGCGGGCGACCACGTTGCCTATCTGTGGACCTTCACCGGCCACCATGCGCAGACCCGTAACCCGCTGCGGATCACCGGGTGGGAGGAGTGGGATCTTGACGCGGCCGGCAAGGTCACCGTCTCACGCGGGTGGTTCGATGGGCAGGATTACGCACGGCAAGTTGCGGGATGAGCGGGGGAACAGCGCAAGAGAATGGCCGCCTGTGGGGGGGGCGCGCGCGCGACTGGGCCGATGTTCAGGAAGGCCAGTTCGCCGCTGCCTTTCACGCGGTGCTGGCGCATGCCGGGGTGAGGCAGGGCACCCGGCATCTGGATGCGGGTTGCGGTGCGGGCATGGCGGCGGCACTGTCCGCCACTTTGGGTGCCCAAGTCGCGGGCGTGGATGCGGCCGAAGGGATGCTGGAGATTGCCCGTAAACGCACGCCCGGCGGTGATTTCCGGCAAGGTGATCTGGAGGCGCTGCCTTGGGGCGATGACGCATTCGACCTTGTCACCGGCTTCAACGCTTTCCAGTTCGCAAGCGACCCCGTCAAGGCGCTCTGCGAGGCGGGGCGGGTCACGCGTCCGGGCGGCATTGTCGTCGTCACCACCTGGGGCGACCCGGCGGGAATGGACGCGGCATCGCTGATCGCGGCCATGAAACCGCTGTTGCCCCCCCGCGCCCCCGGCCCCTTTGCCTTGTCCGACGAGACGGCCCTGCGCGCCTTTGCCATTGCGGGCGGGCTGACCCCCATTGCGGTGTTAGACGTGGATTCGCCCTGGTTCTACCGCGACGAGGCAACCGCCCTGCGTGGCTTCGGGGCCGCCGGCGTTGCAACCCTGGCACGGGAGCGCGTCGGCGAGGCTGCGTTCAACTCGGCCATCAGCGCGGCATTGGCCCCGTTCCGGCAAGCCGACGGCAGCTTTCGCCTTGGCGCCCGGGCGCGGTGTCTGATCACCACAACCGACTGAAAGGACGCCAGATGAACGACATCGAAAAGACCGTCCGCCAGTTCCACGAAAGCTGGGACCTGCGCGACCCGGAACGCGGCGTTGCGGTCATTGCCGAAAATTGTCGGTTCGAAGACGTCGCACGCAGCGAAGCGCAGACCGGGCCGGACGGCTACCGGATGGACTATCACCGCTGGCGCGCGGGTTTCCCCGATGGCGAGGTCAAGGTCGTCAACGTCATCACCGGCGCGGCTGGCTGGGCCGTGGTGGAATTCCTGAACCGCGGCACCCAGACCGGCCCGCTGCATTCCAGCCTTGGCGTTTTCCCGCCCTCGGGCCGCAGGATGGAAGTGCGCTATTGCTCGGTCATGCGGGTGCAGGGCGGCAAGGTGGTTGAAGGTCGCGACTATTACGACAGTGCCAGTATTGCCCGTCAGCTGGGGTTGGTGACGTGAATTTATCACATTTCGCAGCACCAACCGGACGCTTGCACCAGCCGGCAAGATCAGGCTGCGCTTCCTGATGCGCGCAGGGAATGACCCCACGATCGACAGTCCTGATCCCTTCGCCCACCACCCCGAATTGCGCGACCGGATCGCCGATCCTGAAAGCTCTTTCTTTCGGACCTTCAACATCGAGGCCGACCTTGCGCGCGATCCGGCGCTGCGGGACTGGGTGCATAGCGACACGCGGCGCGAGGCGATCCGGACCGAGGCATTGGCCGGCCATGCAGGGGACCTGTGGGTCTTCGGCTATGGTTCGCTGATGTGGGACCCGGCTCTGCGCTTTGTCGAGGTGCGACGTGCGCATGTCGCTGGCCACACCCGCCGCCTGATCCTGGTCGACACTAGGGGCGGTCGCGGAACGAAAGAGGCGCCGGGCCTGCTCGCGACGCTTGATGCAGGCGAGGGTTGCGAGGGGCTTGCCTTCAGGATTGCGGCGGCGGACGTCGAGGTCGAGACCGAAATCCTGTTTCGGCGCGAGATGCTTGCGCCCGGCTATCTTGCCCGCTTCGTCCCGGCCCGGATCGGCAACGCGGATATCCGCGTGCTGACCTTTCTTGCGGATCACGAGGTACCCGACGTCCGCCCCGATCTGACCCATGAGGAACAGGTTCGCTACCTTGCCCATGGGGCGGGCGACCTTGGCACAAGTCGGGACTACCTCGCCAATATCGTCGCGCATTTCACGCATCTGGGGATCGCCGACGATCATTGTTCCACGCTTCTGCGTGAGGTCGACGCCTACCTTGCCGCACAGGTCAGCGTGGCGCAGCCAACATGACCGACTCTTCCGACAACACAGCCGCCCTTATTGAAGGAAAACCAGGTGACCATCACCTTTGAATCCCTCACCTCTTTGCCCGCCCATGCGGAAATCGACCCGCTGCTCAGCGCCTTTTATGCGGCAGCTCTGGGCATGTTGGGCGCGATGGGCGGCCCGTCCGTCGACGCGCAGCGCGCCATCGACGACTACTGGGAACACGCGGCGGAATTCCTGCCGCCGCACGGGCGAACCTGGATCGCCCGTGACCCGGTGCAGGGCGTCATCGGCATGGGCACGATGCGCCGGGTGCGTCCTGACGCGGGGGAAATGAAGCGGCTTTTCGTCCGGGCCGACTTTCGGGGCCAAGGGATCGCCCGGCGGCTTGTGCAAGCGCGGATCGACGACGCCCGCGCGATGGGCTGGCGCCATCTGGTTGTCGACGCCTTGCGCAACAACAAGGAGATGCAGGGGCTTTATGAAAGCCTCGGCTTCCGCCGCACCGACCGCTACCCTGAAAGCGCGTCGGCAACCCTCATGCCCGAGCTTGAGGCGATGCTGGTCTACATGCAGCTTGAACTTTGACCCCCAGAAAACCAGAGGCAGCGATGACCGCCCCAGAACCCGCCCGCCGCATCTACACTGACAGTGTTTCCGACAGCAGCCGCTGGTCCGCCTTTCAACCGCGCACGGGGGATATAGTCGTCTCTACCCCGCCAAAGTCAGGCACGACCTGGACGCAAGGCATCCTTGCCATGCTGATTGCCGGTGACCCGGGGGTAGACGCGCAAACCTCGATGAAGTCGCCCTGGATCGACTTCACCATGCGCGACCTTGCCGAGGTCATGGCGCGGCTTGAGGCGCAGACCCACCGCCGACAGGTCAAGTCCCACACGCCTTTCGATGGCATCCCCCTCTGGCCGCAGGTTCGATATGTCACGGTCTATCGCCACCCCATCGACGTGCATTTTTCCTATCGTAAGCACTTGGCCAATATGGCTCGCGACGTCGGACAGGCCCCACTGTCCGAGAACCCGTCGGAGAGCTTTCAGGAGTTTCTGAAGGAAGACGTCGATCATCGCGGCCTTGGGCCGATCCTTGACCACTACCGCTGCACACTGGACCGCGAGCCGCGCGACAATCTGATCCGCCTGCATTACGCCGACATGCTGCGCGACCTGCCGGGTGCTGTGGCGTCGCTGGCAGCACATGTCGGCATCGCTCATTCGACCGAAGTCATGGCGGCAATCACCAAGGCCGCGACATTTGCCAGCATGAAAGCCAGCGCGGAGCGATTCACGCCGTCAGCGGGGCAGGGCTTCTGGAAAGCCGACGCGGGCTTCTTCGACAGCGCGACATCAAACAAATGGGAAGGCCAGCTGACTGCAGCCGACCTGGCTGCCTATGACGCGAAGGTGGATGCCGTGCTGTCACCGGAGGAACGCGCCTGGCTGGAATGGGGCAGCGCACCTCATCGGTGACGGACCGCATCAAGGTCTCATACCCATTCACAGCCCGAGATCACGCTCCCCTTCCACGCGATCAACCCGACCGAACGACAGCTAGAAAGACCAAGACCCAATGAGAAACGAGTTTTTCGGAAATGACCAGCAGCGAGCCATCCTGCGGCGCGGTCGGGGGATGGCTGCCCTGTTGGAGCAGGATGCGCGTTACAGCTACTACGGTCGCACAGTTGGTCTTGTGGGGCCAGAAGACGGAGACATTGATCAGCTTGCCACATTGGCCATCGTTCAGGGCAGCACGAACTACGGCGCTGTCCCGTCAAGCCAGGTCGGCGCCGTCAAGGCGGCGATGCAGGCCCGTGGGTTGGCACCCATGCAGTATGACAAGTGGGAAGGGACAGATTCCGCCATCGTTGCAGCCCGGCATGTGATCGCAACCACGTCACTGCCAGAAGACCTGACCTTGGTCTGTCTGGAGGCATCGACCCCGGATCAACTGATGGCGTCCATGGCGCAGATGGCACTGGACTGTGGGGTCTTGCCGCTTTGTGGAGAGGTCTTGCGCGGTCTTTACCGGCCTGCCGTATGTCTGGTCGCCATTGATCGCGAGGCAAATGTGGTTGCCTGCGCGCCGTCTTGCGCATTCGCACAGCCGGAACACGCTGGATACGGCAAACAGGCATGGTGGGGGATGCTGGCAACCCTTCCCGCTCGGCGTGGTCATAGGTTGTCGCTCATCCTTGGCGCCCATGTCCTGCTCGAGATGGAGAACCGCTTTGGGTTTCGGGCGTTTATGACCGGCGTCGAACCGGGCAACGCGCCATCAGAATCTATCGGCGCCCGGATCGGACTGTCCTGCGGAGCTTTTGCAATCATCGCATGCACCGATCCGCAGGCGCTGGCCAGCGGACGGATGACAAAATAGACGCCTCGGTGCCTAGGGCAGTCCGTGAAGACGGCCCAGTCGTTTAGAATTCTACACCCCGGCCTTTGCCTATCACGTTGCCCTCGCGCGCATGTTCTGAACCAGAATCCCGCGTCTGGAGGGTCGCAGCGGCGTCCCCAGTTCGAAAATTCGTTCAATCAGGGCCTTTTGTGCTGGTGGAACCGCTTCCATCGCACGGCCATCTGCAGCGGCAATCTTGACCTGGTGAACCTGGAAAGCGTCTGTGACGATCGTTCCCGACCGAAGATAGGCCGGATCATCCAGGGCCATGGACAGCGGCACAAACGTGACACGTTCGGCGAACAGCCGGGCGAAGAACGCATCGGCAACCTCGGTGAAAAAGGCAACCGGGTGGATCAGGCAAATGCCGATCACTTCATGCCCGAAAACAACCCGGCAGGTCTCGGCATCATGTGCGACCTGCGCCGCCGCATAGTCAACGAACTCAACCTTGAGGCGCTCGGCCTCCTCCGTGCGTCCGGTTTGGAGCAAGTGTCGCCAGGCACGGTCCCATTCCCATTCGTAGAACCAACTCGTGACGCCCGCACTCCGATAGGCCAGCCGGTCCAGATGAGCATTCACGGCAACAAGCTTTTCTTCCGTGTTGCCCCATAGTTCGAGCGGATGTCGAAAGGCGCGAAGCGGGGCCTTGCTGATCCACGGTGCAAGCAAGTCATCGGCAACGGATATGTCGTGATTGAAGTCCTCGGCAGATGTCTCAGTCAGCAAGGGATGGGTATGCGAATGATTGCCGATGTGGTGCCGGCCGCGAGCCAGTCATCCAGAATGCGCGCATATCCAGGATCAACGTCGAGCGGCCAGGAATTGGCCAGTGCTAACACACCTGACACCCCGTTCCGATCAAGGGCGTCGATGATCCGGGCGGCAACAGACTGCGGCGTGTCGCCGTCCGGCAGCGGCATATGGGGTAGACCGGTAGGTCGTCCAAGGTAAAGGCCATTTGCAAAGAAGATACTTCCCGATGACAAACAGAGGGTTTCACGCGTATGGGTGGCTGGCAAGACATATTGGAGTTCAACGATTTTCTGGCCAAAGAGTGAAACGGTAAACGACTATCTTGTCCCCTGCACGTCAGCCGTGCCGGAACCAAGAACAAGGATCGCGCACCCGCAGCGAACGTCCGAATGGTCCGCATCAGCGACGTTGGCCTGCAAGAATCGCTGCGGCAATCCTGAGTGACCGGTTCGGGGAAGCTGCACCGCCGCGTCGTGGTAGTCCCGACCGGCCGGTATGGGCCGCGTCCGTCGCCGCTCGTGCACGATTATCGATGTCTCGACGCTTGAACCAAATGTCGGTGAACGGGCTCCGGGCCGTCGTTGAGTATTTTGTGTCACCTGGCGAGCATTCGTCATGGCCACGACGACGATGGTTGAGGAGGTAGTTCCAACTCTCTTCGAGGTCCGCGCATTGTCACGCGGCAGGCCAAACTGGTTGACCTCAGAAGTGAAGGCTAGAACGCGCGCCCCGTGTGGACGGCGTCGGAGGCCTCGTGTGCGATAGACGGCGGACGGTGCTGTGAAGCGTCTTGGCCCATCTGTCGCGGAGGTTGCGGAGGATAAACCAGTCAATCCTGAATCGATTTCGTCACGCCACAGTCTCTCGGAGCACGCAAGAAATGAATTCAGAGTTCGTTGTTTTATCCTCCGCAACCTCCGCAACTCCCCCGGCGGCCTGGTTGTCAGTCATGGTCCTTTCACCGACAAGCGGGAAAGCGGGACGCCGCTGATCGTAGAACTGACTTGGAGGTCCACTCGAAGTCGCGCGCTGCATGGTACTACGAGATTTGACCGAATACGCCCATGTGCCCAGAAATGGCCGCGAAGCAAACGCCGAAACGGTCCGGTGAAGCTCATCCTGCCGGTCACATCTGTCACTCCAGTCACTGCGCAGTTCGCGGAGTCGAGACCGACGACCTTGTAACCATTTTTGTTACCACAATTATCTATTATTTCCAATCATGTAACCGGTGTTACCGTTTTTCTTGTAACCTGCTTTGGAGAAAAAATCATTCTGACGTGACTGATAGACACTATGGCCGCTCAGTCCCTGGTCGCACGTCAGACACAACGGCGGGGGACGTGGCCAGTAGCGACGATGCAGAGGGGCGGATCGCTCCGTCCGATCCACCGCACGACGCGCCAAACTGTCGTGTCGAACCTGTAGAGCAGGGTCGGCCGAGCGAAGTCCTCAAAGGCAGCGGTCTGATTGGCGACTATCGTCGCAGGCTCCGCGAGAAGCCCTGTTCGATTTGCGTATGGGCAAGAGCGATGTCTCCTTTGGGTACACCCTACGGGAACAGACTGTTTCCCTTCAAGACTGTCTCCTTTGGCTTGCATTTTGCTTTGTGTACGCCATTCTCCGAGAAGTCTAGTTCCATAGGAAACAATCATGGCCCAGTACGGCTACGCGCGTGTATCTTCCCTGTCGCAGTCAACGGACGTGCAGCAGGCGCGTCTGATCGCAGCGGGGTGCACGATGGTGCGCACCGAGACCGCGTCCGGCAGCAAGCGCAATGGTCGCACCGAGCTTGAGCTGCTGCTAGAGTTCATCCAGGCCGGCGACACGCTGACCGTGGTCAAGCTTGACCGCCTCGGACGCAGTACGCGGGATGTGCTGAACCTCGTCCATGAGTTGGAAGAGCGCGGCGCGGCCTTGCGCGTCCTCGAGCCCAACATCGATACCGCAACGCCAGAGGGGCGGATCATCCTGACCACGCTGGCAATGGTGGCAGAGATGGAGCTGACCTTCATCAAGGAGCGGCAGCGCGCGGGGATCGAGCGCGCGAAGTCGAAGGGCATCTACAAGGGCAGGCCAAAGACGATCGACGACCGCGAGGTGGCCCGGCTGAGAGGCGACGGTTTAGGGGCAACCGAGATCGCGCGGCGGCTCGGCATCGGGCGGTCGACCGTCTACAAGGCGCTGCGAGCTGGCGTGGCGCGATGATTGGACATCTTGGTGAGGTGCGATTGCTGGTCGCAAGCGCGCAAACGAAGTTAGCAACTTAGCTGCAGGGCAAGGGGGGTAACTTATCGCAGCTACCTCGATAGCAAAGAACCTTCGCTTAGGGCGCTGAGGTTCGGCGCACAGTTGCGGCGACCGTCGCGAAGGGCGGGAAGCGGCCGTTCATCGCAGTTGCGCGGATGTCGGCTTTTCAGTCCCTCCGGAGTTCCCCGAGATTCTCACGTCTCGCCGAATGCCAGCTCACACTAAGGAGAGGCATCTAACGGGAGGGAGCAGCAGTTAGTCGCCCTTGTCCAACCATGAACGGGTTTGGCGACAGGCTCTCTTCAATCAACCGGGAGTTCAAGCTGCCAGAGAGGCCAATGAAGACGAGGCGCGTTTCAGCGACGTCATCCCCCCACTGCCGACCGACCGTGATGGTCGCCTGCCGACCCGAGACCTGCAGAAGACAGCGGTGGTCGGGTTTGTCGGTAAGGTTCAGGATACCCTTTACCCGAACCACACCCCTCGGGAGGGCTGCAAGCAGGGCATGGAGGCGATGCAGGGATATGGGGTCCGTCGTTCGGTAGGCCGTGCTTTCAAATCGGGGAACCGCGCCAATGTGGTGGGGCGCATCGGCGCGCTGGCCAATTCCCAGTATCGCGGGCAAAGGGACCGCGGCATGTTTGGCTGTCAGGATCGGCACGGATGGCGAGACCGACCGCACCCAGGCGCGCACTGCATCGACCCCTAGGGCGAGATCGACCTTGTTCAGAACCACCAGACCGGCGCAGGCGACTTGCCGCGCTGCAAGGGGAAGAAGGTCGGTATCCGGTTCGGCCATGCTCGCCGCATCGACCACCGTCACCACCCCATCAAGTGGGGCATAGGGAACGAGTTCCGGATCGGCCAGTGTCTCGGCTATCTCGAACGGGTCGGAGACGCCCGAAGCTTCGATAAGGATGAGGTCCGGCGGGTCCGGTCGGCGCAGCACCTTGGCCACCGTCGCCAGAAGGCCCTGGCTCAGACTGCAACAGATGCAGCCGTTTTCGAGTGCGACGACGTCTTCGCTCGCCTCTCGCAGCAGTTCGGCGTCGATGTTCACTGCCCCGAGGTCGTTGACCAACACCGCGATCTTCAATCCCTGCGGGTCGCGCAGGACATGGGACAGGAGCGTGGTCTTTCCGGCCCCCAGGAAGCCCGTGACGAGGGTGATCGGCACCATCGCCTAGACTCGGCGCCGAACCGCGCGTCCCGGCCGCGCATCACCTTGCCGCGCGCCGTCCCGGATCACCGGCGTGCCGTTCACCACCAGATGCCGTACGCCGACCGACAACTGTGCAGGAGCCACGAACGTCGCCTTGTCCGCGATCGTGTTCAGGTCGAAGACGACAATGTCGGCGTCCGCCCCCACCTGCAGCCTCCCTTTGGTCTGCATCTGCGGGGTTGATGTCTCGAGAATTTGCGCGGGGATGAGGCTGGTCTTTGCGAGCGCCTCGGAGAGGGATATAGCCTGCCGGTCGCGCACCCATTGGCCGAGGAACCGCGCATAGCACCCGGACGAACGGGGGTGGGCGAAGGCCCCCTCGGGCAGCGGCCATACGTCACCCTGAACGAGCGAAGGACCCACAGCCCAGGGCATCGCGTCGGAGGCGATGGCCGCACCGGGAAACAGGACTGAAACATCGAGCAGACGGCGGTCCTCTTCGTTGTCATCCGGGCGCAGGAAATGCATGACGACCACGGCTCCGGGTTCGCTCGCCTGAAGCTCTTCGATTTTCGCCTGTGTCAACGGAACGCCGTTGAATTCGAGGCTGGAGGCGTCCGGCGCACCCCAACGCTCAAGCCAGTTGCCGCGGTACAGCTCGGCACCGACGGCAGATGACCCGGCCCCATAGGGATAGGACTCGAGCGTGACCGGGAGACCCCGCGCTTGCGCTCCCTTCAAAAGTTCCGCGCAGGCCTCGACATCGCGTCCGGCACTGCTGTTCAGGTGGCATACGTGCATGTGGGCACCCGTCGCGGCTGACAACGCGACCAGTTCCTCCAATGCCTCGAAGGCGCTGAGCGGCTCGATGACACTGAGGTAGCGCACATGCGTAAAGGTCGGCACTTCGTAACGGGCTGCAAGCTGGGCCAGCGCGTAGTATTCCTTGCGCCCATAGCCCGGCGCATAGCCCGCGTTGACGCCGATACCGATCCCGCCATCCCGAAGCCCAGCCTCGACACGGTCAAGGATGCGTTCAAGCTCTGCCGGGGTAGCCAGCGTGTTTTGCCAGTTGTTGAAGGAAAATGCCTGCTGGAACCATTCGAGCGTGCCGTCCGGCTCGATCCCCTCCTTCTCGGCGATGCGCGCATAGGTCCAGGCGACCGAGGCCCCGTAGTTGATCGGACGCCCCTCTGCTGCCGTCAGGTCGTAGAACCGCGAGATCGGCAAAAGGCCGGACTCCAGCTCCAGTGCAGTCGTCACCCCGTCGAAGGCCTGCACCCAAGCGGCAGGAAGCTGCTGACCATGCGCATGCAGATCGATGAAGCCGGGGGCGATGATCATCCCTGTGGCATCGAGGGTCTCGGTTCCCACCAGCAGGGCCTCGGAAAGTGCCGCGACGCGGCCGCCCTTGATCCCAACGTTGCGGACGGCGTCAAGGCCGGTTTCCGGGTCGACAACCCTCCCATTGAGAAGGACAAGGTCATAGGGTCCGTCTTCGTTCGGTCGCATCATGATCTGCTGGGCACGAGCGGCGGCAGGCAAGATCATGGCGCTAGCTGCTCCAATGGAAAGAAGCGTGCGGCGATCTAGTTCAAGCTCTGTCATTTTACTCTCCGGTCTAGGCGCAACCTTTGGCTCGATTCTTGTCACATGTTGCGATGTTGAGCCCCACTAAAACTTGCGTTGATGCTTGCATAGAAGGCGCATCCTGTCAGTCGCTTCTGCGTGCAGAAGAGCAATTGACACACAGCCTGCTCGCTCGGCTGCAACACGGTTAGGTCCTTCAGGCCTTCTCAACTGTAGGTGGGGCCCAGCTACCATCGAGCGCTTCCGGCCTCGGCAGGTAGACCCGCATCACGGTGTTGAACGGTTCAGCCGGGGCTGGTAGCCAGTTGGATTCATGCTCGGCACCTAGGCTTTCGTGCTGGATGTAGATGACGACCTCGCCTTGATCGTTGAGCCTGAGGCTGTCGGCCACCCCAGCCGTAGCGCCAAGACCCGTCATGCACTAAGACTGAAACCGGACCACTCGATCGGGGCAGGCCACGGCGGCATGAACGAAGAACTTGCAAAGGCTCGCGCTCGCGAGGCGGCGACGCGAGAGATTCTCGAAGTTATCAGCCGGTCGCGCGATGATGACCGTCCAGTGTTCGACTCGATCCTCGAACAAGCGGCCAAGCTGTGCAATGCAACCCTGTCGCGTCTTTATTTGGCAAACGATGCCCGTACCCACTACCAAATTGCGGCGGCCTGGGGTCAGCCCTACAAGGTCTACAAGATTGGAGACGAGTTTCCGCTGGACAAGCCGCGGATCATACCGACGACGATTCGTGAGGGTCGTTTCCATCATGTTCCGGACTTGGCCGAAACGGAGAGCTACCGGACGCGCGAACTCGGTCGGACGGTCCAGGTTGAGCAGGAAGGCTATCGCACTTTCCTAACCATCCCTTTGATGGACGGAGGCGTCGGGATAGGCTGCATCGCTCTGGTCCGAACCGAGGTGGCGCCGTTTTCCGATGCCGACATCGAGTTGGTCAAGACCTTCGCCGCGCAGGCCGTCATCGCCATCGAGAACGTTCGACAGTTCCGCGCCATACAAGCCGCCAATGCCGAACTGCAGTCGCGGCTCTCTCGCGAGGCCGCGACGCGGGAGATACTCGAGGTCATAAGCCAGAGCCGTGATGATGAACGCCCGGTCTTCGATCTTGTCCTTCGCAAGTCTGCAAATCTCTGCGGTGCGTCCATGGCCAGTCTCAACCTTGTAGACATGGATCATAGCCGCATCTTGAAGGTGGCGGAATGGGGCGATCAGGCATCCGATCAACTTGCACCGGGCATGACGGCGTGGGCGATGGATGCCGGCAACGCGCCAGCCGTCTGTATTCGCGAATGCCGGATCGAGCATCTGCATGACATGGCGAATACGGACCTTTACCGATCCGGCGACGCACAGCGGGTCGCGGCGGTGGATGGCTTGGGCATTCGTACGTTTCTGGCCGTGCCCCTGTTCGATGGCGATCATGCGGTTGGGTGCATTTCGGTGTACCGCCATGAGGTCAAACCGTTTTCCCCCGACGAGATCACCCTGCTCGAAACCTTTGCCGCGCAAGCCGTCATCGCGATAGACAGCGTCCGACAATTCCGCGAGTTGCAGGACCGTCTGGAACGGGAGGCGGCCACGAGGAACATCCTCCGCGTCATCTCGGAGTACCCCGACGACGAACAGCCGACCTTCGAGGCGATCCTTGACAGCGCCACACGGCTCTGCGGCACCCAGTACGCCTCAATTGTTCTCGGGCGCAGAGGGGATGCGTCGCAAAGAATGGTCGCGCATCGCGCGGACACGGCCGAGACCCTGGCGCTATTTCGCGAAGGCAAAGTGCCGATGGATCCCGAGGATTCCATCGCCGCCCGCGCCATCCTCGAGGCAAGGACCATCCAAGTGCCGGACATGGCCGACACCGACCAGTATCGCGCCGGGCACGAGCGGTTCCGGCTGGTGGTCGACCGTCTGGACCTGCGGACTAACCTCTTCGTTCCGCTTCTGGGCCCCGAGGGAGGCATCGGCTGCTTAATGCTTTGGAAGAAGGAGGTTGCACCCTTCACCGCCGATCAGATCGGGTTGATGGAGACTTTTGCCTCGCACGCCGTCATCGCCATCGAGAACGTCCGCCAGTTCAAGGCGCTGGAGGCGCTGAACGCCGAACTTGGCGACCGGGTGCAGGCGCAGGTGGGCGAGATCGAGCGGATGGGGCGGCTAAAGCGGTTCCTGCCCGCCGCTGTGGCCGACACGGTGATTTCCTCCGGCTCCGAGAAACTGCTGTCCAGCCACCGCGCCCTTCTGGGGGTGCTCTTCTGTGACATCCGAGGTTTCACCGCCTTTTGTGAAACGGCGGAGCCTGAGGAAACCATAGAGGTCTTGCAGACCTATCACGAGGAGATGGGCAAGCTGATCAACGCCCACGGCGCGGGCGTCGATCATCGCATAGGTGACGGAATTATGGTGCTGTTTAACGATCCCTTGCCTTGCGACGACCCGGCGGGAACGGCGGTGCGGCTGGCGCTGGCCATGCGCGACCGGATGGCCGACCTCTGCGCGGGGTGGAAACGCATGGGCCATCGGCTCGGGTTCGGCGTTGGCATCTCGCTGGGCTATGCGACGGTGGGCATGGTCGGGTCCGGCGGGCGGTTCGACTACACTGCCTCGGGCACCGCGATCAACCTCGCATCGCGGCTGGCCGACGAGGCGCAGGATGGAGAAATCCTTCTCAGCCCGCGTGCTCGGACGGCGGTGGAGGACCGATTCCCTGTCGAACTGCGAGGCGAGTTAACGTTGAAAGGTATCCGCGAGCCAGTAGAAGTGTTCCGGCTAACCGGCATTGCTGCGGCGTAGTCAAAGACTGGATTGGACTCATTTCTCATGATGCCCCCTATGCTCATAGCCGCCGTTCAGAAGGTGCCCACCCGACGGCGGCTAATGGGATGTGTCGGCTGCTTCCCCGACGTTGGGTTATCCTGAAGCGGGATGACCCCTCACCAGCAGGAGAAGCTGCCATGTATGCGAAGAAGAAAGGAAGCGTTGAAGGGCTTGCCGTCATCGGGATCGACAT
>JBGSQL010000324.1:0-6264 GCA_041738105.1 Rhodobacter sp.
GCCACCGCCATCAGTCGCGCCGCCTGTGCCACCATCGGTCGCGCCGCCCGTGCCGCCGTCTGTGCCGCCACCGAACGACGTTCCCCCGTCCGACGTGCCCCCTCCTGACGTGCCACTCTCACCAGCCGTCGTGCCATCGCCCGTGCCGGGGTCAGTCGTCCCGGTGCCCGTCGTCTCAGGGTCCGTTTCCGGCGTCCCGCTGCCTTCAGACTCTGCTCCGCCACCGAATGAAGTTCCGGGTTCTTCCGGATCCGCGCCGCCTGCTGACGTGTCGGGTTCCGGTTCGCCGGATTCAGGACCCGAGGTCGAGACGGAAGGGGTCGCGGGTGCGGCGGGCTTTGGCTTCTGCGCCACAACCGGCGCAGGCGCCGATGCCGCCGGGGCCTGCGTCGTGCCAGCCGCCAAGGTCTGCTGGATCTGTGCCTGGGCATCCCGCGACTTGCGCCGGATCAGCGGGGCGCGCGAATCATACCAGGCCCGCTTCTTTTCCGCACTCACGACCAGGATGCGCAACTCGCGTGCCAACGGATCCTCGCCCTGCATCAGGTGCGGGTTGTCCTTCAGAAAGACGACAAGCGCGTTGTACTTCTTTTCCGCGATCAGCCGGTCGATGGTCTGCAGTTGTTCAAGCGAATAATCTGCGCGGGCGCCTGACGCGCCCGCCATCGCAGCCGTCGCAATCACGACCGCCAGAAGCGCCGCGCGGCGCAGTTCAGGAAGTATCATTCTCAAATCCCGTCCTCCTTCTTGCCCAATCGGTCGAGGGAAACGCGTCGCGCGCCCCCAGTCCGCTGGCTAACCTTTTCTTGCGGGCGAACTGCCCCCGCCGATTATGACTTGTTCACGTCCTTGAGTTGCTTCACGAGCCGCTCTCGCAGCGATCTGACCTGCGGATCTTCCTGCTTGACTTGCGGCGCTGGCGCCTTGCGGGCCGCCTTCTTCGCCGCGCCCGCATTTTTCTGCGCGACTTTCGCCTTGGGCGCCCCGCCGCGCAGCCAAAGCTCGATCGTGCCTTCCGGCGCCTGATCCGACGCTCCGATGAAATCGCGGGCCTCGCCACCGATCCGTGCGGCCAGCACTTCGGCCGCTGCGGCATCGCCCGGATGATAGTAGCGCACGTGGTCCGCACTGATCGTGACCGAAACGCGGCTGGGATCGGCCACCGCGAACCCGTCCACACGCAGCGCGGTCACGGTTGTTCCGATCGCATCATCGTCAAGGTTGGCCGGGGCCAGCAGCTTGACCTGCGTTCCGGCGTAAACGGCCCGCTTCGCCGCTTCTTCTTGCAAAACAAGGGGCGAGCGCAGGGGGATACGGCTCTGCAAGGGGGCAATTGGCGGGGCGGGTGGGGCGGCACTCGCGTCTGGCGTGGCATCTGTTTCAAGGCTGGCGGAAAGGCCGGGCGGTGCGCTGTTCGGCGCCACAGTCAGCATTTCCGGGCGGGGCAGGGCGACATCCTCGGGGGTTGACCGGGCAAGGGCAGGGGCCTCGGCCAGACCCACCGCAGGCTGCGCCGACGGCAGCGCCATCGTGTCATCGAACCGCCCGATTGGTGCCGCGACCGCAACCAGCAAAGGCGGGCGAAGTGTCGCGATAGGGCCAGAGAGCCGGCCCGATCCGCCAAGATCGACGGGGTCCGGATCCGCTGCCGGGGTGCCAAGCCCCACAGGGACCAGCAGTGCTGCGACAGGGGCGATCGCCGATTGCAGAGGCGGCGCAGCCGCCGTCGCAGGCACCACCGGCACGACTGCCGGGTCTGGCGCACTGGCGATCACGATGGGTGGCAAGGGCGCGGGTGTCTCGGGGGCGATCGGTGTCGATACGATGGCCTGCCCGGTTGCAGCGGCCTGATCCTGCGGCAGGCTCATCATGTCCCGAAGCCAAAGGACCGAGGCCAGCCCGGCACCCACGCTGACGCCGATCGCAAATCCGGTCAAAAGTCGCAGCGCCAGACTGCGCGGCGGCGCAGCGGGTGCGGGGTTTGGGGCAAGCGCCGGGGCTGGGGCCGGGGTCGGCGCGACCTGCGGTTCGAGATAGACTTGGGGTTCAATCGGCATCGGCCGCTGCAGGGCAACCCGAAGCGGGACGATCCGTTCCAGCGCACTGGGCTGCAGGCTGGACGCATCTGCAACTCCATCGCGCTCGAAGGGTGCAGATGGTGCCGGATCGGGATCAAGCAGCTCATCCCAATCGGGCAGTTCCTCCAGATCGGCAAGGACGTGCGGTTCAGGTCGAACTGGGGCGGCGCGATCCAGCCGTGTCACATTCCCCGCCAGCGCCGATTTGCCGGTTCGGGCCGAAAGCACCTTCTCACGGGCCCGCCTGGCTTCCTCCAGCCGTTTTTGCCAATCGTCCGAGTTCAGCAGACGCAGCACATCCGAGCGATCGTCCGGATTACCCGTCGCCGTTCCCGCGCCGGTCGCGTCATCCATAAGTACGGCCCCCCGACCAAACTGAGTCTCGAAAAGCGCCTCACACGACTCAGGCAAAAGTATGGCGCACATTTCAAGACCACTTACTTTACCCTCTATCGCGGGGCGCGAGTAGCCCCAGAAATGCAGCACGTCAGGGATCGGCAAGTTTGTTGGAACTGGATTTGCGCCAGTTGCACCGTTGGAATTTTTCTTGCATCATCTTTGCGAGTGTCTGGCCAGAACCATGTCCGGAGGGGACGGGGTTCTGTCGTTGGCACCAACAAGATCACCAAGGGGAGGAGAATTTTCATGCTGAGGACGATCAAGGCCCTAAGCGCTGCCGCGCTCGTTTTGGCGACAGCGCCAATGGCGATGGCGCAGGGCAAGACCTTTTACTGGGTTTCGCATGGCTCGCCGGCCGATCCGGTCTGGACCTACTTCCTCGATGGCGCAAAGCAATGGGGCGAGGATACCGGCAACACCGTCAATACCTCTTTCCATTCCGGCGATGTGCCCTCGCATCAGGAAGCGATCCGTGCTGCCATCGCTTCGGGCGCGGCAGGCATCGTCACCTCCAGCCCTGATCCCGGCAGTCTGGTCGAGGTCGCGGGCGAGGCCAATGCGGCCGGCATCCCGATCATCAACATGAACACTCCCGATCCGACCGCCCCTTTCGACGCCTATGTCGGCGGTGATCTGGTGACCTACGGCCGGAACTGGGCACAATACCTCGTTGACAAGGGCCTGGTGAAAGAAGGCGATTTTGTCTGGATGCCGGTCGAGGTGCCGGGCGCGACCTATGGCGTCCAGGAAGAACAGGGCATCGCCTCGGTCTTCACGCCCCTGAACATCACCTGGGAAGTGACCGATGCCACGCTCGACCAGGCCGAGATCATCACCCGCATGTCGGACTATCTGACCGCCAACCGCGAGCGGATCGACGCGATCATCGGCCTCGGCGATCTGGTGACCGGATCTGTCCGCCGGGTGTTCGATCAGGTGGGCGTCGCAGCAGGCGACATTCCGGTGGTCGGCTGGGGCAACTCGCTCGACACCACGCAGTCGGTTCTGGCGGGCTACGTGAATGCTGCGCAATGGCAGGATCCGCAAGCCACAAGCTATGTGGCGCTGTCGCTGGCGGCGATGGCGGGTTCGGGTATTCCTCCGGGGTTCGACGTGATTACGGGTGCGCTCTACGAGGCCGATACAGCGCAGGTCTATGACGACGTTCTGAGCGGCAAGTAAGCCGTCGCCGATCGCTGCGCGGGGCCGGTCTGGTCCCGCGCGGAGTTTCCTTTCCGCACCCGGGGCACCAGTCGCAGATGCAATCCCTTGTCCGGCGGCTGTTCGCACGCCCCGAAGCCGGTCCGGCCATCCTTCTCGCGCTGCTGATCGTGGTCTTCACCTCGATCAACCCGAACTTCCTGTCCGTCCTCAACATCTCGAACACGCTGGCCTTCACGGTGGAGCTTGGCCTGATCGCGCTGGCCATGACGCTTCTGATGACGTCGGGAGAGTTCGACCTGTCGGTGGGTTCCCTGTTCGGTCTCACGCCGGTCCTGATGTGGTCGATCTTCAATGCCGGTCTCGCGCCCTTGAGCGTGGCCTTCCTTGTGGCCCTTGCGGTCGCGGCAATGATCGGTCTGGTCAATGGCTGGTTCGTCACCGCGCTGAAAATCCCCTCGTTCCTCGTGACGCTCGGGATGCTTCTGGTGGCGCGCGGCACGGCGCTCTACGTCACCGACGGTTTTCCGCAGCGGACCTGGAATGCCGAAGGGCAATGGGTGGCCGAGGTTCTGGTAGGAAGCTTCCAACTGGGCGACCTGCGGCTTTACATGTCGCTGGTCTGGTTCGTGTTCTTCGCGGTGCTTCTGCACTATGTGCTGACCGGCAGCCGGGTCGGCAACTGGATTCTGGCGTCGGGCGGCAACCCGAACGCTGCCGCAGCCCGGGGCGTTCCGGTCGCACGGGTCAAGATCGGGCTCTTCGTGCTGTCATCCATGCTCGCGGGGTTCGCCGGCATCATCTCGTCGATCCGCACCTCGGCCGCGAACCCCAACTCGGGAACCGGCTACGAGCTTGAAGTGATCGCGATGGTGGTGATCGGCGGCACGGCCCTGTCGGGCGGACGCGGGACGATCATCGGCACGGTGCTGGGCATCTTCATCCTGCGGCTGATGCGCAACGGGATCGTCATGATCGGCGTGCCGGGCCTTGCCTACAACATCTTCATCGGCGCGATCATCCTCGGCATGATGGCGCTGCATTCGTGGCTTGACCGCCGCCACCAGTCCTGAGGGTGTGATGACCGAAGAGCTCGTCCGCATGGTGAACATCACCAAGTTCTACGGCCGGGTGAAGGCGCTGGAAGGCGTCAACCTCACCGTCAACCGGGGCGAGGTCGTGGGCCTTCTGGGCGACAACGGGGCAGGCAAGTCCACCCTCATCAAGGTGCTGTCGGGCGCCGTTCCGGCCACCTCGGGCGACATCTTCATCAAGGGCGCCAGGGTCCAGATGCGCGGCACGCCCGACGCCATCGCCAACGGGATCGAGACGATCTATCAGGACTCGGCGCTGGTCACGCAACTGTCGATCGCGCGCAACCTGTTCCTGGGCCGGGAGCCCCTGCGCGGCCCGCGTCTCTTCAATCGCCTGGACCTGCCCGAGATGGAACGTGTGGCCTCGGCGCTGCTGAAACAGGTGGGCATCAGCAAGAACATTCCCCCTTCGACCCCCATCGGGGCGCTGTCGGGGGGCGAGCGTCAGGCGGTGGCCATCGCGCGGGCGATGCACTTCGACAGCGATCTGATCATCCTGGACGAGCCGACCAACAATCTCGGCGTCGCGGAAACGCAAGGCGTGCTGCAATTCGTGCGCAACGCACGCGACTCGGGTCACTCCTGCGTCTTCATCGCCCACAACATCCACCACGTGTTTCAGGTGGTGGACCGGATCGTGGTGATGCGCCGTGGCACGGTGGTGGCCGACGATATCATTCCGGGCCGAAGCTCGGTGGCCGAGGTCGAAAGCGTCATCACAGGCATGCACGCCTGAGCGAAGCCGCAGGCGATTCGGCGGTTTGATCATGCCCGAAAAGCTGCGAGCGGTCTCTTTCTGGCCCGGCAATCAACCCCGCACAGGGCGGCCGGGCCGTTTCCTGTCCAAAAGGACAGGCGCGCGGGCCGAAACAGCAATTGCATCCCGTTACAGAACATTTACATAAACATTCTGATTTTCGGGCACCTGAACCTTCGATGCTTTCAAAGCGGGCATCCCGGTCGCGTCTCCGTTGAACGGCAGTCGGAAAAAACGGCCCCGAACGGGCCTGTTGCTGCGGACGAGGGGCCCCCCCTACCGACGCATTTCCCTGAACATCAATCGGGTCGGCCCGCTGGGGTCGGCTCAACCTTGGCGTGCCCGAGTCCGAGTCATGAGTCTGCTGGTTCCCTTTACCCTCGCCGCGATCCTCACGACGGATCCGCTCGGCTACGAATGCGTTCCCGAGGAAAAGCTAGAAGCCGCCTTTGCGATCGGCGGCAAGGGAACGCGGATCCCGCAGACCTGTATTCCGGAGCCCTGCGAACAGACCTTCACGGAACTGACGCTTGCCAGCTATTCCGGCTTTCAGGACGATGCGCTCTACGCCGATTATCGCGGCCGGATGTCCAGGGTCTGCGGTGCCCCCTCCCCGTGGCAGGACAAGGGCATCAGCGACAGGAACCTGCTCTGGGCCGTGTTCGACGGCGGCAGTGGCAGGATACCGGCCCAGAAGCCGCAGCCCGTGTCGCAGCCGGGCTGGTCCATCCCCCTGACCAGCCTTCCCGGGGCCGCGCCCAACGGCGCAGGCAGA
>JBGSQL010000398.1:0-3413 GCA_041738105.1 Rhodobacter sp.
CCGATGGCGACGGCGGTGATCGGCGGCATCATCGTCTCGACTGTGTTGAGTCTGGTGATCGTACCGTCGTTCTTCCTGATCATGGACGATCTCTCGCGCCTGCTGTCCTGGATCTTCGGCCGGTTTGTCGGCAGGAAGGACGCAGAGGACGAAAGTCCGGATGCAACGGCGCTTGCCGCGCAGATCGGCGCCAGACGTGCCGAGATCGCGGCGCTGGAGGCGCGGATCGGCAGTCTGGAAGAGGGTGTTGCGGGCCGACGTGGCGCGACGGCCCTGCACGTGGCCGAGTAGTCTGGTCCGGGGGCCAATCACACGCACCATGCAGCCGCGAGATGGCGCCGGGGTGCGTGAAGTTCGCCTTGGCGGCCGACGCTCGCCGGTCCGGTCGACCCAAGAGGTCGTTCGAGAGGAGTCAAGCCACGCCGCGCCGGACTGAGCGCTTGGGTGGTTTGCCGTGTGACGGCTGCGCCCCTACTCGCCCAGCGCGACACCTTCCCGGCGCGGGTCTGCGCCACCCGTCAATCCACCCTTGATGGCGATCGCGTGCAGGCCGGAGGTCTGGGCGCTGACATCAACCTCGAACCCAAGTGCGACAAGCGGGGCGGCGAGCGCTTCGGCGCTTGTCCCGGCCTCGATGTCGAACCGACCGAAGCGGTTCAGGAGGTGCGGCATCGCAACCGCCTGCTGCACGTCCATGCCCCAGTCGACATGCGCGATGATCGCTTGCGCGACGTAGCCGATGATGCTGCTTCCCCCGGGTGAGCCGATCACCAGTTCGGGTTTTCCGTCGCGCAGGACAATCGTTGGCGACATCGAGGAACGTGGGCGTTTGCCGGGCTCGACCCGGTTTGCAATCAGATGGCCGGCGTCGTCATGCGTGGCGAAGGAAAAATCGGTCAGCTGGTTGTTCAGAAGAAAACCATCCGGGGTCATCAGCCGGCTGCCAAATACGTTCTCGATCGTTGTCGTCATCGACAGCGCGTTCCCGAAACGATCGACGATCGAGATCTGACTGGTCGAGGGCAGTTCGATCGAAACATCGTCCCCTTGCAGCCAGGCGTGATCCCAGACCGGGTTTCCGGGCATTGCCTCAGGCAGCGCGGTCGGCCTGTCGAGCAACGCGGCGCGGTCGCGAAGATAGCCTTCGTCGAGCAGTCCGGCGGGCACCGGCACGAAATCGGTGTCGGCGAGGTATCGGCCGCGATCCGCGAAGGCAAGGCGGGAGGCGTCGCCGATCAACCTCCAGGCAGCGGGACTATCCGGACCAAGCGCTGCGAGATCGTAGCTGCGCAACATGCCGAGGATCTGGCCGACCGCGATCCCACCTGACGAGGGCGGACCCATGCCGCAGACGTCCCGTGCACGGTAAGTGAGGCAGACCGGCGGGCGCTCTACGATCCGGTAAAGCGCGAGGTCGATGGGATCGAGCAAGCCGGGGTTGCCTTCGGCCTGCCGGACGGTATCGACGATATTCTCTGCGATGCGGCCCGAGTAAAAGGCCGTGGCCCCCTTCGCCGCCAGCGTCCGGAGGGTGTTCGCGTAGGCCGGATTGCGCAGCACGGCCCCCGCTTGCAGAGGTTGACCCGCGGGCAGGAAATAGGCGGCCGTGGCCGGATGACGGGCGAGGCGTTCGGCATCCTCGGCAACCAGACCGGCCAGGCGCGGTGACACGTTGAAACCGGTTTCGGCGAGCGTGATCGCGTCGTCGAACAATCCCCTCCAATTCGACTTGCCCCAGCGCCGATGTGCCTCTTCCAGCAAGCGTGGGACACCTGGCGTCCCGACCGAAAGACCGCCCACGACGGCATCGAAGAACTCCAGGGGTTCTCCTGTCTCGTCAAGGAACAGCTTGGGCCGCGCCGCCAGGGGCGCCGTCTCACGACCGTCCAGCGTGGTCAGACTTTGGGAAGCCGCATCGAACCAGACGAGAAACGCTCCTCCGCCCAGGCCCGAGGACTGCGGTTCGACCAGACCGAGCACGGCCTGCACCGCCACCATGGCATCGGCGGCTGTTCCGCCAATACGCAGCACCTTTGCACCGGCTTCGACTGCGAGGGGATTTGCCGCCACCACCATCCAGTCCGTTGCGGCGACGGGCCGGCCCTCTGCCTTTGCCACGAGCGAGTCGGAGACCTCGCTCGACACAGAGCCGGTCGCGAGGGGTGTCGCGCCTTCAGGTGCAAGCGTGTCCGCCACGGTCTGCGATGCAGCCGGCATCGCCGCGAGAGTGAGAAAAATCAATGCATGCGTCAGGTACTTCATTTGACATGCTCCCTATCGCCGCCGCTGGCCAGCCAGCACGGGCCTGCGGCCTGGGCAAGATGATCGCCTGAACCTGCGGTATGACGCCAGCCGAAATTTGCCGTATCTCCTGAATGGCCCGCGGCGCCGAGGTTGACAAAGGCCCCTCGCACTGAACGCGACCGATGCGCGGACCCTCTGCAAGATCAGAGCTGACCGACAGTCCTGTCCGGGTTTGCCGGAGGGCTGCTGTGACAGGTTCCCCACGACATTCGCGTTGCATAACCGATCGGCGGGAGACTGATCCATGTTGTGTCGCCCCGGCGACGAAGCGCTATCCTTCTGTGCAGATAGGTGGTGTTTGACCCATCATCGAAGAGGGGGCCCCATGAACCGGATCATCTATCTTGTCGGCCTTGTCGTGATCGTCCTGTTCATTCTGGGCTTTTTCGGCCTGCGGTGATTGCGGCACCAAAATGCGGTCCACAATGACGTGGACGGTTCCGAAAGTGGCCGAGGCCAATTGACTGCGACGGGTCAGAGCCGCTGTGCGCGCCGGTACATTCCGGTGCAACACTCATGACTGGAGAGTCCCAATGAATGCCAATGCAAACGCTACCACGAAAGCCGCGCCTTCAACCGACGATCTCGGCCAGCAGATCGAGGCCTTGCGGGCAGACTTGAAGAAGCTGGCCGCAACGATGACGGACGACATGTCAGAGGGAATCGGACGGGCCGAAAAGCAGATCGCCGCGACGGCCCGCGATGCCCGTGCGACTGCCACCGACACCGTGCTCGACCATCCTCTGGCCGCTGTCGGGATTGCTGCGGGCATCGGGCTGTTGCTTGGGTTGATCTTGCGGAAAGGCTGAGTCATCATGGGCTTGCCGGTGTTGGGCGCAGTTCGTGATCTTCTCCGCGCTCGGGCCGATGATGCGGCGGGGCGAGCGTTGATCGTCCTTGCAACGGTGCTTCTTGCGGTGGTGGCCGCAGTTCTGCTCTTTGCGGCCGGCCTGGTCGCGCTGGCCCAGGAGATCGGCTTTCCAGCGGCGGCCCTCGTCTTCGCCATGGTGTTCGCGCTTCTTGCGCTTGCGACGCACCTTTTCGGGCGGGGGCTTGCGGCGCGCCGCTCGGCACGGGTTGCGGCCGCCCAAAGCCGCGCCGCCCGACGA
>JBGSQL010000173.1:0-10896 GCA_041738105.1 Rhodobacter sp.
CCGGGGCGACGGCAAGGCCGCCCTCGGGCC
This sequence comes from Rhodobacter sp., assembly GCA_041738105.1. Taxonomy (GTDB): domain Bacteria; phylum Pseudomonadota; class Alphaproteobacteria; order Rhodobacterales; family Rhodobacteraceae; genus Aliitabrizicola. Next base: position 31 of record JBGSQL010000173.1, read on the forward strand.
CGTCCTGCGCGAATACCTGATCGCCGAAGCGATGCACGCGCTGCACATTCCCACGACCCGTGCCCTGGCCGCCGTCGTGACGGGCGAGCAGATCTTGCGTGAAGGCGCGGTGCCCGGCGCGGTTCTGACCCGCGTGGCCGCCAGCCACATCCGGGTTGGCACATTCCAGTTCTTTGCCGCGCGCGGCGAAACGGACAGGCTGCGGCAACTGACCGATTACACCATCGCGCGGCACTATCCGGTGCTTGCGGACGCGGAAAACCCGGCGCTGGCGCTGTTGCGGGCGGTCGTCCATGCACAGGCGAGCCTGATCGCCGGCTGGATGTCGATCGGGTTCATCCACGGCGTGATGAATACCGACAACATGACCCTGTCCGGCGAGACGATAGACTACGGGCCTTGTGCCTTCCTCGATGCCTATGATCCCGCAACGGTGTTCAGTTCGATCGACCAGACCGGGCGCTATGCCTACGGCAACCAGCCGACGATCGCGCAGTGGAACCTCGCCCGTCTGGCCGAGGCGCTGCTGCCGCTGATCGACCCCGACGGCGACCGGGCTGTGGCGCTGGCGACCGACGTGCTGCGGGGCTATCCGGCGCTGTATCAGGCCGACTGGCTGGCCCGGATGCGCGCCAAACTTGGGCTCATCAGCGAAGAGCCGGGCGATGCGGATCTCGTTTCTAGCCTCTTGGAGGTGATGCAGGGGCAGGGGGCCGACTGGACCCTGACCTTCCGGTGGCTGTCCCCTGTGCTTGTGGGCGATGGGGCCGGGTTTCGCGCCCGGTTTGCCGATCCGGCGGCGGTCACGCCCTGGCTCGAACGCTGGCACGCCCGGCTCGACCGCGACCCGATGGAACCGGGCGCGCGGGCGCGCGCGATGGATCAGACCAACCCGCTGATCATTCCGCGCAATCACATGGTCGAGCAGGCGCTGGATGCGGCGGTCCATACCGGCGACCTGGCCCCGTTCGAGGCGCTGCTGGCTGCGATCACCGATCCGTTCTCTGTCGTGCCGGGGCGCGAGGCCTTTGCCTTGCCGCCGCCCGCCGGATTCTCCGAAGGCTTTCGGACATATTGCGGAACCTGAGTCGTGGCGGCACGGGATGCCTTGCCGGGTGCAGGGAAATCCATGTCGCCCGCAGGGCAAGACCTTTGGTCCAACTGAGCCTTCGTTTCCGCGGACGCGGCCTAGACCGATGGCATCGGGGATCAAGCCCCGATATCTGGAGGCCCGCCCCTTGCAGCCCCCGGCACGCGCAACTAAGACTCTCGCAACATCGCCCCCGTAATGATCCGACAGACCAGAGGCAGGCAGACATGAGAGACCCCATCGACACCTACATGAATACGCTCGTGCCCATGGTGGTTGAACAGACCAGCCGGGGCGAACGGGCCTATGACATCTATTCCCGGATGCTCAAGGAACGGATCATCTTTCTGTCCGGCCCGGTGCATGACGGCATGTCTTCGCTGATCTGCGCCCAGCTTCTGTTCCTTGAATCCGAGAATCCGTCCAAGGAAATCTCGATGTACATCAACAGCCCCGGCGGCGTCGTGACCGCGGGCCTGTCGATCTATGACACGATGCTTTACATCAAGCCGAAGGTTTCGACGCTGGTGATCGGGCAGGCGGCCTCGATGGGCTCGCTCTTGCTGACGGCAGGCGAAAAGGGGATGCGCTTCTCGCTGCCCAATTCGCGCGTGATGGTCCACCAGCCCTCGGGCGGCTATCAGGGGCAGGCGACCGACATCATGATCCACGCGCGCGAGACGCAAAAGCTGAAGGATCGGTTGAACGAGATCTACGTGCGTCACACCGGCCAGCCGATCGAGGCCGTCGAGGCGGCGCTGGAGCGGGACAACTTCATGTCGGCCGAGGATGCCAAGGCCTGGGGCCTGATCGACGAGATCCTCGAGAATCGCGGCAAGGCCGATGACACGTCGAAGTGACCGGCGTGCCCTGTTGCGCTCGCGCAACGGGGCATGATTTGACATTGTGGAGGCGCGGGGTCTGGCCTAAGCTTTCATCAGGAACGGGATGGGACGCCCCCGTGGCTATCCCCCCTTGGCAGAGGTGACGATGGCGAACAATTCCGGCAGCGACAGCAAGAACACCTTGTATTGCTCGTTTTGCGGCAAGAGCCAGCATGAGGTCCGCAAGCTGATCGCCGGCCCGACAGTGTTCATCTGCGATGAATGCGTCGAGTTGTGCATGGATATCATCCGTGAGGAAACCAAGACGTCGGGCTTGAAATCGTCCGACGGGGTTCCGACCCCGCGCGAGATCTGCAAGGTTCTCGACGATTACGTGATCGGCCAGATCCATGCGAAACGCGTGCTCTCGGTCGCCGTTCACAATCACTACAAGCGGCTGAATCACTCGTCCAAGTCGGATATCGAGCTGTCGAAGTCCAACATCCTGCTGATCGGCCCCACGGGCTGCGGCAAGACGTTGCTGGCCCAGACCCTGGCGCGGATCCTCGATGTGCCCTTCACCATGGCCGATGCCACGACCCTGACCGAGGCCGGCTATGTCGGCGAAGATGTCGAGAACATCATCCTCAAGCTGCTGCAGGCCAGCGAGTACAACGTCGAACGGGCGCAGCGCGGGATCGTCTACATCGACGAGGTCGACAAGATCACCCGCAAGTCCGACAATCCGTCGATCACGCGCGATGTGTCGGGCGAGGGGGTGCAGCAGGCCCTTCTCAAGATCATGGAAGGCACGGTTGCCAGCGTGCCACCGCAGGGCGGGCGCAAGCACCCGCAGCAGGAATTCCTGCAGGTGGATACGACGAATATCCTGTTCATCTGCGGCGGCGCCTTTGCTGGCCTGGAAAAGATCATCGCGCAGCGCAACAAGGGGTCGGGCATCGGTTTTGGCGCCGACGTGAAGGATCCCGATGCCCGCGGCGCGGGCGAGTTGTTCATGGAACTGGAGCCGGAAGACCTGCTCAAGTTCGGCCTGATCCCCGAGTTTGTCGGCCGCCTGCCGGTCATCGCGACGCTGACCGACCTTGACGAGGCGGCACTGGTGACGATCCTGACCGAGCCGAAGAACGCGCTGGTGAAGCAATACCAGCGGCTGTTCGAGATCGAAGGCGTGAAGCTGACCTTCGCCCCTGATGCGCTGACGGCCATCGCCAAGCGGGCGATCAAGCGCAAGACCGGCGCGCGCGGCCTGCGTTCGATCATGGAGGATATCCTGCTCGACACCATGTTCGAACTGCCGGGCATGGAGGGTGTGGAAGAAGTCGTGGTGAATGAAGAGGCTGTAAAGAGCGGCGCGAAACCGCTGCTGATCTTTACCGAAGCCCCAAAGAAGAAGGAAAGCGCGTCGGCAGGCTAAGGGCCGCACAGCGCGGATGATAGGCGGGCCTTGGCCCGCCCTTTTCTTTTGGGCGCCGACCGTGCCGGTTGACACTGGACCTTGCGAGCGCCTTCCGCCATATCAGGGCGGACAGAGGCGGAGGGTGCCATGATGTACTTCCTGAAACGCATGCTGACCTGGTGGAACAGCCAGACGCTTGGCACCCAGATCTTCACCGCGCGGCGCGGCGTCAAGGTGGGCGAGGATGATCAGGGCAACGTGTATTATCAGACCGCCGATACCAAGCGCCGCTGGGTGATCTACAATGGCGAGATGGAGGCCAGCAGGGTTTCCCCCGATTGGCACGGTTGGCTGCATTTCACCTGGGACAAGCCGCCCACTGAGGCGCCCCTGAAACGCAAGTCGTGGGAAAAGCCGCATCAGGAAAACCTGACCGGCACGCTGGCGGCCTATGCGCCGCCCGGATCCATCCGCAAGGCAGAACCCGTCGCCCGGCGCGACTATGAGGCGTGGCAGCCCGAGTAATGGCCGAGAATGTTGGAGAGATTATCGCGGGCGGGGCCGTTCTGGCGGCCGCGATCGGCTTTGTGATCTATGCGGCGCAGGGGTCGGGGCTCAGTCGCGATCCGGGCAGCTATCCCCTGACGGCCAGCTTCCGGTCGGTCGAGGGCGTCACGGTCGGGACCGATGTTCGCCTTGCCGGTGTCAAGGTCGGCACCGTGACGTCGCTGTCGTTGAACCCGCAGACCTTCTTCGCCGATGCGACGATCTCTGTGCGTGACGGCATCGCCCTGCCGGACGACAGCGCGATCCTGATATCCTCGGAGGGTCTGCTTGGCGGCAACTTCGTCGAGTTGCAGCCGGGCGGTTCGCTGGAAAATCTGAACCCCGGCGCCGAGATCGAGAATACGCAAGGCGCGGTCAGCGTGATTTCGCTGTTGATGAAGTTCGTCGGTGGATCTGGGGGGGAAGACCCCGCGCAGGTCGAATGATCCGCGCTTTGACGGTGGCCCTGGTGCTGTCCTCGGCGGCCATGGCGCAAGAGGCGGCCGAGGCGCGCGGCGGGGTCGTGCGCTGGCTCGACAAACTGACCGGCGAGGTTGTGGACATTGACCTGCCGCGCGGCCAGAGCGTCGTCAAGGGACGGCTGACGATCCAACTCGACGAATGCCGCTATCCCGTCGCAGACCCGTCATCGAACGCCTATGCCCATCTCACGATCGTCGATAATCTTCAGGCGGCCCCCGTGTTTTCGGGATGGATGGTCGCGTCAAGCCCGGCGCTTAGCGCGCTTGACCATCCGCGCTACGATGTCTGGATCCTGCGCTGCGACACCGAGTAGGGCGTCGGGGCATATCCCGGCGGATCAAAGGTCGCGACCCGGTTCAGGGCACCGGCAAGGCGCTGGTGATAGTCGGCCCGGTCAATCTCGACGCCGCCCAGCGAGGCCAGGTGCGGGGTCAGGAACTGTGTATCGAACAGCGTGAAGCCCCCCGCGATCAGCCGGTCCACCAGCCAGGCCAGCGCGACCTTTGACGCATCGGTGCGCCGCGAGAACATGCTTTCCCCGAAAAATGCGCTGCCAAGCACCACCCCATAGACGCCGCCGACCAGCGCATCGTCTTCCCAGACCTCAAGGGAATGGGCAAACCCGGTCTCGTGCAAGTGCTGGTACAACGCGAAGATCGGTGCGCTGATCCAGGTCTCGTCCCGCTCGGCGCAACCCTGAACAACACCCGAGAAATCGGTATCTGTTCGAATTGTGTAATTCCAATGCCGCAGGCGGTGCCGCAAAGAGCGCGAAATGTGGAAATCATGCAAGGGCAGGATCCCGCGCCTTCGCGGGTCTATCCAGTGGATCTTGGGCGAGTCGCGGCGTTCCGCCATCGGGAAGATGCCCACAGCATAGGCGTGCAGCAGCATCTCGGGGGTCGGCAGCCGATCCGGCATCATCGGGTCCGAAATGCGCCGGGTGCCGTGCCGCACCCGGTCGTCCGGATCAGGCGAACTGCTTGGCCAGCCATTGTTCCAGCCAATGGATGTTGTAGTCGCCATTCTGGATGTCCGGCTCGGCCAGCAGGGCGTGGAACAGCGGCACGGTCGTGTCGATTCCGTCCACGATCAGTTCCCCCAACGCCCGGCGCAAGCGCGCCAGCGCCTCGGGCCTGTCGCGTCCATGCACGATCAGCTTTCCGATCAGGCTGTCGTAATAGGGCGGAATGGAATACCCGCCGTAAAGCGCCGAATCCATCCGCACCCCCAGGCCGCCGGGGGCGTGGAACACCTTCACCTTGCCAGGGCAGGGGGCAAAGTTGGGCAGCTTTTCGGCGTTGATCCGAACTTCGATCGCATGGCCGTTGATCTCCAGCTCGTGCTGGCTGAACGACATGCCCAGACCGGCCGCCACCCGGATCTGCTCGCGCACCAGATCGACGCCAAAGATTGCCTCGGTCACGGGGTGCTCGACCTGAAGGCGGGTGTTCATCTCGATGAAGAAGAACTCGCCGTCCTCGTAGAGGAACTCGATGGTGCCGGCACCGATGTAGCTGATCTTGGCCATCGCTTCCGCGCAGACCGTGCCGATCCGGTCGCGCAGGGCGGGTGTGATGACCGGGCCGGGCGCCTCTTCAAACACCTTCTGATGGCGGCGCTGTAGCGAGCAGTCGCGTTCGCCCAGATGCACGGCCTTGCCCTTGCCGTCGCCAAACACCTGAATCTCGATGTGCCGCGGTTTTTGCAGATACTTCTCGATATACACTTCATCATTGCCGAAGGCCGCCTTTGCCTCGGCACGGGCGGTACGAAAGGCAATCTCCAGCTCTTCCGGCGTATTGGCCACTTTCATGCCGCGCCCGCCGCCGCCCGCCGTTGCCTTGATGATCACCGGAAACCCGATCGCGGCCGCAACCCCGATCGCCGTCTCGAAATCGCTGACTCCGCCGTCCGATCCGGGCACGACAGGGATCCCCAGCGCTTTTGCGGTTTCCTTGGCGGTGATCTTGTCGCCCATGATGCGGATGTGTTCGGCCGAGGGGCCGATGAACACGATGTCATGATCCTCGAGCGCCTGCACAAAGGCGGCGTTCTCGCTCAGAAAGCCATAGCCGGGGTGAACGGCCTGCGCCCCCGTGATCTCGCACGCCGAGATGATCGCCGCCTTGTTCAGATAGCTGCTCGACGAAGGCGCGGGACCGATGCACACGCTTTCATCCGCCATGCGCACGTGCATCGCGTCCGCATCCGCTGTCGAATGCACCGCGACCGAGGTGATGCCCATTTCGCGGCACGCCCGAATGACGCGCAGGGCAATCTCGCCACGGTTGGCGATCAGGATCTTGTCGAACATCGGCTGCGTTTCCTTTGCCGCACTCATTCGATGATCATCAGGGGCGCACCGTATTCGACCGGGCTGCCATCCTCGACGACGATCCGCTTGACCGTGCCCGCGCGCGGCGCCGGGATATGGTTCATCGTCTTCATCGCCTCGATGATCAGAACGGTCTGGCCCTCGGCCACCGTCGCGCCGACCGTCACAAAGGGCACAGCCCCCGGTTCGGCCGCCAGATAGACCGTTCCCACCATCGGCGAGGTCACAGCCCCGGGGTGCTGGGCCGGATCGTCGCTGGCCGGCAGCGCCACGACGGGCGCCGGCACCGGCAGGGCAGGCGCAAAGCTGACGGGTGCCGCCGCGCTGGTGACGATGTTGGCTTGCTTGACCACGCGCACGTCCAGGCTGTCATCCGCGCCGTATTCGCGCTTCACCGACAATTCGGTCAGGTCGTTCTTGTTCAGAAGTTCTGCCAGCGCCTGAATGAAGGCTACGTCGCTGTCGGGGGATTGTTTGCTCATGCCGTCCTCTGCGGTGGTCCTCTTTTGGCTGCCAGACACACGACAGGGCGGTGCCAGAGCCAGGGATTGAGCGCTTATACGCGAGGGGGCCTTGGGTGAAAAGCACCAGTTGCACAGATGGCGAAGGTTCCCTCACGCCCAATTTCCGGGCAGCCGGGGCGCCTGACACGGGAAAGGTCCGGCGCGGGATTTTTACCGTTTGATTAAAAATACAGGCTGTGGCAGCGTTTCTCCAAAGCGCCAAGCCATGGGAGGTTTCGCACCTTGACCGCCAGCCCGCTGACCCCCGGCGTCGTGCCGGGCCGCCTGCCCGAGACGGCCTATCGCAGCAACTTCGCCGACAAGGAGCCGCCCTTCGATCCGCACGAGGCGCATGTGGCCGCCGATCGCTGCTACTTCTGCTTCGACGCGCCCTGCGTCACAGCCTGTCCCACCGCGATCGACATCCCCCTGTTCATCCGGCAGATCGCGACCGGCACGCCCGAGGCCGCCGCCCGCACGATCTGGGATCAGAACATCCTTGGCGGCATGTGTGCCCGCGTCTGCCCGACCGAGCAATTGTGCGAAGAGGCTTGCGTGCGCGAGGCCGCCGAGGGCAAACCGGTCGAGATCGGACGCCTTCAGCGCTATGCGACCGACACGGTGATGGCGCAGGACATCCATCCCTTCACCCGCGCAGTGCCCACCGGGCGCCGGATTGCGGTTGTCGGGGCTGGCCCTGCCGGGCTTGCCTGCGCGCATCGTCTTGCGATGCTTGGTCATGCGGTGACGCTGTTCGACGCGCGGCCCAAGATCGGCGGTCTCAACGAATACGGAATCGCTGCCTACAAGGCGCCCGGCGATTTTGCACAGGCCGAGGTCGACTGGCTGCTTCGGATCGGGGGAATTGTTGTCGAAACCGGCCGCGCCCTTGGCCGCGACCTGTCGCTCGACGCGTTGCAACGCGATTTCGACGCGGTGTTCCTGGGCATCGGTCTTGCCGGGGTCAATGCGCTGAATGCCGAAGGTGAGGGGCGCGCCAACGTCCACGATGCAGTCGACTTCATCGCGACGCTTCGTCAGACCCCGGACAAGTCCTCGCTTCCCGTAGGGCGCGATGTGGTGGTGATCGGAGGTGGCATGACGGCGGTTGATGCGGCCGTGCAATCCAAGCTTCTCGGGGCCGAGACGGTGACCATCGTCTACCGGCGCGGACAGGACAAGATGAGCGCGTCGGGCTACGAACAGGATCATGCCGCCGCGAAGGGCGTGCGGATCGTCACCGGCGCGGCCCCGGTCCGTGTGCTGGGCAACGGCAAGGTCGAGGCGGTGGAGTTCGCCTATACGCTCGAAACACCGGACGGACTTGGCCTTGCGGAAGAGACCTTCACGCTGAAGGCCGATCAGGTTTTCAAGGCCATCGGACAGACGCTCGAAGGCGCACCGCAGGGGCTTGAACTTGCCGGGCGAAAGATCGCGGTCAGCGCGACCGGCCGCACATCCTTGCCCGGGGTGTGGGCCGGGGGGGACTGCGCGGCGGGGGGCGACGACCTGACCGTAACGGCGGTGGCTGAAGGGCGCGACGCTGCAGAGGACATCCACGCCACGCTCGCGGCAATGTCATGAAACCCCCGGCTTGCAGCATGTCCGGCTTCCCGCTAGGCAGCGGCACGGCGAAACCGGGGACCGGGCATGGATGCATTCATCGACAGCGTGATCGCCTTCATCGGGGCGCACAGCGCCTGGGCCTTCTGGATCGCGCTGATCTTTGCCTTTGCCGAGAACCTTGCCTTCCTGTCCATCGCTATTCCGTCGACGGCGATCCTCGTGGGGGTCGGCGCACTGGTTGCGACAGGCGAGATCGCCTTTACGCCGCTGTTCATCGGGGCGTCGATCGGCGCGATCCTGGGCGCGACCGTCTCGTGGTTCCTGGGTCTCGTGTTCGGCGATCAGATCCTCAGGCTCTGGCCGCTGCGCGACTATCCCGAACTGGTCCAGCGCGGGCGGCAGACCTTCGAGAAGTGGGGGCCGCTGGCCATCATCCTGGGCCATTTCTTCGGCCCGCTGCGTCCCGTCGCCTTCTTGCTTTGCGGCATGTCGTTCATGCCGTTCTGGAAATTCCAGATCTACAACGTGATCGGCGCGATCGGTTGGGCGTTCTTCGTTCCGAAATTCGGCGAGGTCGGCGGCCTTCTGATCGGCTGGATCTGGCGCTTCTTCACCGGAGCCTGACACCACCGCTTTCGTTTGAATCCCTGAACCGCGCCAGCGGCAGCATCCGGCTGCCCGCCCGCCATCCGCTTTAGGAGGACACCATGGCTGACCTGCGCTCGAACTTCGTCGGTATCAAGTCGCCCAACCCCTTCTGGCTCGCCTCGGCCCCGCCGACCGACAAGGAATACAATGTCCGCCGCGCATTTGAGGCGGGCTGGGGCGGTGTCGTGTGGAAGACCCTTGGGTCGGAAGGGCCGCCCATCGTCAACGTCAACGGCCCGCGCTACGGTGCGATCTGGGGGGCGGACCGCCGCCTTCTGGGGCTGAACAATATCGAGTTGATTACCGACCGCTCGCTCGAGGTGAACCTGCGCGAAATCAAGCAGGTCAAGCGCGACTACCCTGACCGCGCAATGGTCATCAGCCTGATGGTGCCGTGCGACGAGGAAAGCTGGAAAGACATTCTCGCCCGCATCGAGGATACCGAGGCCGACGGGGTGGAGCTGAACTTCGGCTGCCCGCACGGCATGGCCGAGCGTGGCATGGGTTCGGCGGTGGGGCAGGTGCCTGAGTATATCGAGATGGTGACGCGGTGGGTGAAGCAGTACAGCCGCATGCCCTGCATCGTGAAGCTGACGCCCAACGTCACCTCGATCCTGCCGCCCGCCACTGCGGCTCATCGGGGCGGGGCGGATGCCGTGTCGCTGATCAACACGGTCAAGTCGATCACCAACGTCGATCTGGACCACTTCTCACCCTTCCCGATGATCGACGGCAAGGGCAGCCATGGCGGTTATTGCGGCCCGGCGGTGAAGCCCATCGCGCTGAACATGGTGGCAGAGATCGCGCGGCATCAAGAAACACGCGGCCTTCCGATCAGCGGCATCGGCGGCGTCACGACCTGGCGCGATGCGGCTGAATTCCTGGCGCTTGGGGCGGGAAATGTGCAGGTCTGCACCGCCGCGATGACCTATGGCTTCAAGATCGTGCAGGAAATGATCTCGGGCCTGTCGCAATATCTCGATGAAAAGGAGATGGGCCTGTCCGATCTGGTGGGTCGCGCCGTGCCGAACTTCGTTGAATGGCAGGACCTGAACCTGAACTACGTCACCAAAGCCCGCATCGACCCTGACCTCTGCATCAAGTGCGGCCGCTGCTACGCCGCCTGCGAAGATACCAGCCATCAGGCCATCGCGATGAAACCGGGGCGGGTGTTCGAGGTGCTGGATGACGAATGCGTGGCCTGCAACCTTTGCGTCAACGTCTGCCCGGTCGAGAACTGCATCACCATGGTCGAGATGCCGCTTGGCACGGTGGATCCGCGCACGGGGCGCAAGGTCACCGAATACGCGAACTGGACAACCCACCCCAATAACCCGGGTGCCGTGAAGGCGGCTGAATGACCCGGCGCCTTGTCATCACCGGCGCCTCGGGCGCGATCGGCGAGGCGCTGGCCCGACACTTCAGCGCGCAGGGCGACGCGGTGATCGCCC
>JBGSQL010000449.1:0-1864 GCA_041738105.1 Rhodobacter sp.
GCGGCGGTTGCGGCGCTGACGCTTTGGCAGGCGGCGTTGGGGGATTGGCGATGATCCGCGCCGACGTGAGGGCGGCACTATGGCGTGCCCGCGAGGCGATCGCGGCCGGCGGGCTGGGTCTGTTCGGGCTGTGGCTTATGGCGCTGGGTGGCTATGTGCTGCTGCCGCTGGGGGGGATGCTGGCGGTGCTGGCCGTCCTCTGGGCGGTGCAGGCGCTGCGGAGGATGCGCTTTGTGCAGGATGTGGACGCGCCGGGTGTGGTCGAAGTGGACGAGGGGCAGGTCGGCTATCTGGGGCCGAGCTTTGGCGGCTATGTGGCGTTGCCCGACCTGGTGGAACTGCGTCTGATCGTGATCCATGGCAAGCGGCTGTGGCGGCTGCGGCAGGAGGATGGGCAGGCGCTGCTGATCCCGGTTTCGGCGACCGGGGCAGAGCGATTGTTCGATGCCTTTGCGACGCTGCCCGGCTTGGACAGCCAGGCGCTGGTTGCCGCCTTGGCAGAGGGGGCGGGGGCGCGCGTGGTCTGGCGGCGGGGCACGGATACTGTGGCGCTGCGCAGGATCGGGAAGTGAACCCATCCGTCTGGCCGCCCTTGACTTGCCCCCTTTGACGCAGCACCTGTTGCAGCCGTAATCGGCTGAGCAGATCGGAGCGCCCCCATGTCCATCCCACAATCCGGCGGCGGGCCGATCGAACATCTTGACCAGTTGGCCGAGTATATGGCGTCCGGCGCAAAACCGGCAGCAGAGTGGCGGATCGGGACCGAGCACGAGAAATTCGGCTGGCTGACCGACTCGCGCCTGCCGCTGCCCTATGGCGGTGCGCGGTCGATCAGTGCGCTGTTTGCCGGGCTGGAGGCGCGGTTTGGCTGGACCCCGGTGCTTGAGGGCGAGAGCGTGATCGGGATGACGCGCGACGGCGCGAACATCAGTCTGGAGCCGGGCGGGCAGTTCGAGTTGTCGGGCGCTGCGGTGGAGACGCTGCACGAGACCGATGCGGAAACCGCGCTGCACCTGCGCGAGGTAGCCGAGATCGCCACCCCGCTTGGGATCCGTTTCATGGGGATCGGGGCGGCGCCGGAGTGGCGGCACGATCAGATGCCGGTGATGCCCAAGGGCCGCTACCGCTTGATGACCGATTACATGGGGCGGGTCGGCACGCATGGCACGCAGATGATGTACCGCACCTGCACCGTGCAGGTGAACCTCGACTATGCGTCCGAGGCCGACATGGTGCAGAAGTTGCGCGTGGCGCTGGCCTTGCAGCCGGTGGCGACGGCGCTCTTCGCCTCGTCCCCGTTCTTCGAGGGCAAGCCGAACGGGCACAAATCCTGGCGGTCGCGGATCTGGCGGGGGCTGGATGACGCGCGCACCGGGATGCTGCCCTTCGTTTTCGACGAGGGCATGGGATTTCAGCGCTATGTGGATTGGGTGCTGGATGTGCCGATGTACTTCGTCTACCGCGATGGCGTCTACATCAACGCGCTTGGGCAAAGCTTTCGCGATTTCCTGAAAGGCGAGCTGCCGGCCCTGCCCGGCGAGAAGCCGACATTCAGCGACTGGGCGGATCACATGACCACGGTGTTCCCCGAGGCGCGGGTCAAGAAATACATCGAGATGCGGGGCGCGGATGCCGGTGATGCCGCCCATCTGACGGCGCTGCCCGCGTTCTGGATCGGGCTGATGTATGATCAGGGCGCGCTGGATGCGGCCTGGGATCTGGTCAAGGGGTTCTCGACGGAGACGCGCGAAGGGTTGCGGGTGGCCGCCAGCGTGTCGGCGCTGCAAGGCGAGGCTGGCGGCGTGAAGCTGCACGATCTTGCGCGCGAGGCGGTGGCGCTGGCGCAGGCCGGGCTGAAGAGATC
>JBGSQL010000032.1:0-5779 GCA_041738105.1 Rhodobacter sp.
GCGGCGGTGCGACCGATGGTGGCGGCGGCGCGACCGATGGTGGCGGCGGCACAGCGACACCCTGACAGGGCTTCCGAACAGGGCGCACTGACCCGCGTAGCTGCCGCGAGGCCATGCCATCTGCAGGTGCTTCCGTTGGCAGGTGGGCCCTGACCTGTACAAAAGCGGCAACGTTCGGCAGGATCCGAGCGTTTCCTGCATAGCAGAAGGGCGCAGCCGCAATGATTGATCTCCCTCCGGAGGGCATGTTCGTGGGCCGCGTCTGGCGCGCGGCCGTTGGGCCTTCGGTGGTAACGGTGCGGGGCGGGCGGGTGATCGACATCACGTCGCGCGCGCATCCGACGATGAGCGCGCTGCTGGAGGCGCCGGACGTGGCGGCGGTGATCCGTGCCAGTGCGGGAGAGGATCTGGGGGCATTGGCGGACCTCGCCGCAGCGAGCGTCGAGCCGGCAGGCGATGCCACGCGGTTGCTTGCACCTTGCGATCTGCAGGCGGTGAAGGCCTGTGGCGTGACCTTCGCCGGGTCGATGGTGGAACGCGTGATCGAGGAACGCGCAGCGGGCGATCCGGCACGGGCCAAGGCGATCCGCGACCGGGTGGCGGCGGTGATCGGCGACAGCCTGCGCGGGCTTGTGCCCGGATCAGACAAGGCCCGCGAGGTGAAGCGGGTCCTGATCGGCGAAGGCTTGTGGAGCGCCTATCTGGAGGTCGGGATCGGTCCGGACGCAGAAGTTTTCAGCAAGGCGCAACCGATGAGTGCCGTCGGCTGGGGCGCAAGTGTGGGTCTGCACCCGATCTCGCGCTGGAACAACCCCGAGCCGGAGGTGGTGCTGGCGGTGAACTCTGCCGGGCGGATCGTAGGCGTGACGCTGGGCAATGACGTGAACCTGCGCGATGTCGAGGGGCGGTCGGCCCTGCTGCTGGGCAAGGCCAAGGACAACAACGCCTCGGCCAGCATTGGTCCGTTTCTACGGGTGTTCGATGCCAGCTTCGGGCTGGATGACGTGCGCCGGATGGACCTGTCGCTTACGGTCGAGGGGGCGGACGGGTTCGTGATGACGGGCCACTCTTCCATGGCCGAGATCAGCCGCGATCCGGCCGATCTGGTGGCGCAGACCTGCGGCCGGCATCACCAGTATCCGGATGGGTTCTTGCTGTATCTTGGGACTCTCTTTGCGCCGGTTCAGGACAGGGATGCGCCCGGCCAGGGCTTTACACATCATCTGGGGGATGTGGTGACGATTGAAACGCCTGCCTTGGGTGCGCTGGTCAACACGGTGCGGCTTTCGACCGAGGCGCCGGAATGGACCTTTGGCACAGGTGCGCTGATGCGCAATCTTGCAGGTCGGGGGCTGCTGTAACCGGGGGAATGGCCCCTGCCCTACTGATAGCGTAGCGCCTCGATCGGATCGAGACGGGCGGCGCGGCGCGCCGGGAAATAGCCGAACACGATACCCACCAGGCCGGAAAAGCCGAAGGCAAGCGCGACGATACGCAGGTCTGGCGAAAACGGGATTGCCATGAGGGACGAGGCGATGGCGGCAAGGCCAAGGCCAAGCCCAATGCCGATCACGCCGCCAAGGATCGACAGCACCATCGACTCGACCAGGAATTGTTGCAGCACCTGGCTGGCCTGCGCGCCGACTGCCAGGCGGATCCCGATTTCGCGGGTACGTTCTGTCACCGACACCAGCATGATGTTCATGATGCCGATCCCGCCCACCAGCAGGCTGACGGCGGCGACCGAAGACAGAAGGCCGGTCAGCACGGTGTTGATGCCCGACAGCATCGAGGCGATTTCGCGCATGTCGGTCACGCTGAAATCATCCTCGTCTTGCCCCCCGATCCGGCGCTGCTGGCGCATCATGGCCTCGATCTCGCGGATGCCGCGCGTCGTCGAGACGCTGCCCGCCAGCGCGATACGGATATGCGCGACATCCCGGTTGCCCATCAACCGGCGCTGCACCGTGCGGATCGGCATCAGGATGATGTCGTCCTGATCCTGCCCGAAAGACGAGGCGCCCTTTTCCGCAAGCGTGCCGATGACCTTGCACGAGATCGACTTGATCCGCACCGTCTCGCCCATCGGATCGGTCGACCCGAACAGATCGCGACGCACCGTTTGCCCCAGCAGGCAGACAGCCGCACCGCCCCGATCCTCGGCTTCGGTAAAGGCACGCCCCTGCACCAGCGGCCAGTTCGCCACTTCGAGATAGGCGTTCGACGTGCCGGTGATCGAGGTGGTGGTATTGGTGTTGCCGAACACGGCCGTCTGGCTGGTCGAGGTGACGGGCGCAACCGCCGCCACGCTGGAAAGTTGCGCCAGCGCCTGCACATCGCGCAGATCGAAGGCGGGCGCGGTATCGCGGGTGCCGGGGCCCATCACCTGCTTGCCAGGCCGCAGCACCAGCACATTGGTTCCCAGGCTTTGCACATCGGCCGCCACCCGGTCGGACGAGCCCTGGCCGACCGTGACCATCGCAATGACCGCAGCCACGCCGATCACCACACCCAGGACCGTCAGGAACGAGCGCAACAGGTTGCGGCGGATCGCGCGGATCGCCAGACGGAGCGTTTCCCAGATCATCTCAGCCGCTCCGTTCCCGCACCGCCTCATCGCGCGCAACGCGGCCATCGACAAAGGTGACCAGCCGCCCGGCATAGGCGGCCATCGCGTCTTCATGCGTGACCATGACGATGGTCATCCCCTCGTCGCGGTTCAGGGCGGTCAGCACCTCCATGATTTCGTGCGAACGCTGGGTATCGAGGTTTCCGGTGGGTTCATCGGCAAGGATGACGGCCGGTTCGCCAACAAGGGCGCGGGCGATGGCAACACGCTGCTGCTGGCCGCCCGACAGTTGCGACGGGTCATGCCCCTCGCGGCCCTGCAGGCCGACCTTGGCCAGGGCCGCCCTGGCGCGCGCAAGACGATCAGTGTGCGGCACGCCCTTGTAGATCAGCGGCAGTTCCACATTCTCAAGCGCCGTCGTGCGCGCCAGCAGGTTGAAGCCCTGGAAGATGAAGCCGAGGTATTCACGCCGCAACAGGGCGCGCTGATCGCGGGTGAGGCCGGCCACGGGAACGGTGTTGAACAGATATTCACCCGCTGTGGGGCTGTCGAGACAACCAATGATGTTCATCGCGGTCGATTTCCCGGAACCGGACGGCCCCATGATCGCCACGAACTCGCCCGCACGGATCGTCAGATCAACGCGGTCGAGGGCTCGCACCTCGGCCTCGCCCGCCCCGTAGACCCGACTGATGCCCTTCAACTCGATCAGGGGTGGGGGCGACGCGGTCATGTCAGCGCGCCTCGACCTGATCAGTGATCACCGCATCGCCTTCCGCCAGGTCGCCAGAAAGGATGGCGGTGAAAAGCCCATCCGTGTCGCCGGGGGTGATCTCGACTTCGACGGGGCTTCCGCCACGCACCACCCAGAGAGAATGGGCAAGCCCGCCTGCCGCATCGCCGGACCCGGCGGGCGGGCGCGGCAGGATCAGGCCCAGCAGGCCGCCGCCAGACTGGCCGCTGGCTATGGCCTCTTGCGGCGGGGCGTAGCGCAGCGCGGCGTTTGGCACCTGAAGCACGTCGTCCATCTGGGTGACCGTGATGCGCGCCGTCGCCGTCATGCCCGGGCGCAGCGCGAAATCGGTGTTGTCGACGGTCAGCACTGCCTTGTAGGTGACGACGCCTTCGGTTGTCTCGGGCGCAAAGCGGACCTGCGTGATGGTCGCCGGAAAGGTGCGGCCGTCGTAGGCATCAACCGTGAAGGTCGCGGGATTGCCCACCGCTACGCGCCCGATATCGGCCTCGTCTATATCGACGCGCAACTCCATCCGGCTGAGGTCTTCGGCCAGCGTGAAAAGGGTGGGCGTGTTGAGGGATGAGGCAACGATCTGGCCAACTTCGGCGGCGCGGTCGAGCACGACGCCCTTGATCGGCGATCGGATCACCGTCTTTGCAAGATCGCTTTGCTGCAGGGTCAGATTGGCGCGCGCGGTTGATTCTTCGGCGCGGGCGATCTCGATCTCGGCGGTGGCGCGGGCATAGGTGACTTCGTAGCTGACGAAATCGCGCCGCGTCGAGACGCCGCGCTGATCTAGGGCGGACTGCGCCTCGTAGTTTTCCTTGGCCATGCGCATCGTGGCCTCGGCCTGGGTGACGCGCGCGCGGGCCGCCAGGAGCGCGGCCTCGGCATTCGCAACCTGCGCCGTCGGCTTGATGTCGTCGAGACGCGCAAGCACCTGACCGACCTCGACCTGATCATTGAAGTCGGCCTCGACCGTCGTCAGCGTACCGGACAGCTCAGACGAGACTTCGACCTGCGTGGTAGGCTGGACCGTGCCTGTCGCGGTGACGGTGACGACCAGCGGGCCACGGATTGCGGCCTCGGTGACATAGACGACGCCGGCGTCGGCGGATTGCCGCGCCTGCCAGACCCAAAGCGCGCCGCCAGCGGCCAGAACTAGCAGCAGCGCGATCAACCAGCGTGCGCCCCGGCGTGAGGGACGTCCCTTGGCCAGAGTGCGAGTTATGTCTTCAGCGTCGAGTGACATCGCCAGTCTGTCCTGTCTGTCTTGCGGCAAGAGATCCGCTTTACCGTTTCAACGCGCGGCCTGATCGTTTCCGTCGCCTGCCGCGTCACGACCTGCCCCACAGGTGGGGCAGGTCGTCTTTTCGCAGCAAACATATTCGCATCGGTGCGACTGTCGCCGATGTGACGGCGGAACGCCCTGTGCCAGGCTGTCGCGGGGTGCCGGCAAGAAGCGCGCCGCGCAGGCGTGGTCGCGACCGGCTCGCCCCTCGTGTCTATGGCGAAGGCCGGATCGCGCACAAGCACGCTGATCGCTCAGACGGTCTGGCAAGGTGGCGGCGTCCACGATAGGTTTGTCTTTGCTCGGGTATTTCGGACCCGACCGAGCATCACTACGGGACTTGAACCCGAGAGGAGAGTTGCCATGACTGCCCGCCAACCGTGCAACGCGCAATGATCCGGATTGCCTGCATCGGCGAATGCATGATCGAGTTGAGCCAGATCAATCTGACGGCAGGCGAGGCGCGTCTGGGCTTTGCTGGAGATACGTTCAACACGGCGGTCTATCTGTCACGGTTGCTGCCGGATGTGGCCCGGGTCAGCTACGTCACCAGCCTTGGCGAGGATGGGTTTTCGGCACGCATCCTGGATATTCTGACACAAGAGGGCCTGGACACGACGCTGATCGGGCGGCATCCAACGCGGCTTCCCGGCCTTTATTCGATCGAGACGGATCCGGCGGGCGAACGGTCCTTCAGTTACTGGCGTGACACGTCAGCGGCGCGGACCCTGTTTGCCGGCCCCGGCGCGACGCTGGACGACCTTGCATCGTTCGACGTGATCTACCTGTCGGGGATCACGCTGGCGATCCTGCCCGAGGATGTGCGCGTGGCGCTGATCAAGCGGCTGGGGCAGTTACGCGGGGCGGGACGACAGATCGTGTTCGACACGAATTTCCGGCCGCGCCTCTGGCCAGATACAAAAACGGCGCGCAACAGCTTTGCGGCAATGTGGCGGGCAAGCAGCCTCGGCCTGCCTTCGCAAGACGACGAGGCCCGGCTTTTTCCCGGCGAGACGCCAGAGGCAACGGTGGAACGGATCACCGCATTGGGCGTGCCAGAGACGGTGCTGAAGACCGGCGCCGCAGGGGTGCTGATCCGCGCCGCCGGGCAAATGCTGCGCCCCGGGCTGGCCGCTGCCGCGCGGGTGACCGACACGACCGGGGCGGGTGACAGCTTCAACGC
>JBGSQL010000044.1:0-8130 GCA_041738105.1 Rhodobacter sp.
GGCGCGCGCGCTGGCGCGGCGGCACTTTCGCGGTCGGCGGATGCTGATTGCGCTGATGGACGCGCCGTTCCTGCTGCCGGTCATCGTGGCAGTTCTGGGGTTGCTGGCGGCTTTCGGCCGCGCGGGCGTTCTGAACCAGGCACTGGTTGCGCTTGGGCTGCCTGCGGTTTCGATCTACGGGCTGCATGGGGTGGTGCTGGCGCATGTGTTTTTCAACCTGCCTCTTGCGGTGCGGATGATCCTGTCGGGGTGGCAGGACATCCCGGCGGAACGCTTTCGGCTGGCGGCGGCGCTGGGGTTCGGGCCGCGCGATGTGCAGCGGCACCTGGAGTGGCCGATGCTGCGCGAGGTTGTACCGGGCGCACTGGTTGCGGTTTTCCTGATCTGCCTGACCAGTTTCGCGGTGGCGCTGACGCTGGGGGGTGGGCCTGGCGCCACGACCGTGGAGCTGGCGATTTATCAGGCCCTGCGCTTTGAGTTTGATCTGGGCGGGGCGGCCTTTCTGGCGGCCGTTCAGTTCGCACTGTGCGGCGCGGCTGTGCTGATCGCGGGGGTAGTTGCGATTCCCTCGGGTTTCGGGGCGGGCCTGGACCGGCCCGTTCGGCGCTGGGATGCCGCCGGAACGGCTCTGCGATTGCAGGATTCGGTGATCATAACGGGCGCGGCGCTGTTCCTGCTGGTGCCGCTGGCGATGATCCTGGCGCGCGGGGCGCCGGGGATGCTGGCCCTGCCGGCCGGTCTGTGGGCAGCCGCGGGGCGCTCGATTGTCGTTTCACTGACATCCACCGCACTGTGCCTAACGGCAACGCTGGTGCTGGCAATCGCGATTGTGGGCGGGCGCGGTGCGCGGGTGCTGGAGGCGGTGGGGATGCTGCCGCTTGCCGCATCATCGCTGGTCCTGGGGACGGGTCTGTTCCTGATCGTGCATCCCTGGATCGCGCCCGAACGGCTGGCCTTGCCGGTGACCGCCCTTGTCAATGCGGCGATGGCCCTGCCCTTTGCGTTACGTCTGATCCTGCCCTCGCTGCGACAGATCGAGGCAGCGCATGGTCGGCTGGCCGATGCACTGGGGCTAACGGGCTGGACCCGGTTGCGCTGGCTGATCCTGCCACGCCTGCGTCGCGCGCTGGGTTTTGCGGCGGGCGTGGTCGCCGCCTTGTCGATGGGCGATCTGGGTGTGATCGCGCTTTTCGCCGGTGAGGCAAATGCCACGCTGCCCCTGCTGGTGCATCGCCTGATGGGCGCCTACCAAATGGAGGCGGCGGCGGGAGCGGCGCTGGTGCTGGTTGGGCTAAGCTTTGGTCTGTTCTGGCTGTTCGATCGAGGGGGGCGGGATGCTGCGGCTTGACGACATCGTGCTGGGCCAAGGCAAGTTTCGCCTGGCGGCCAATTGGGCCTTGGAGGCCGGCGCCCGGGTGGCGGTGATCGGCCCGTCCGGCGGTGGAAAATCGACCCTGCTTATGGGGATTGCGGGGTTCCTTGTGCCTTTGCAGGGGCGGATTCTGTGGCAAGGGCAAGACCTTGCGTCCTGCGCGCCTGGAGACCGCCCGATCAGCATCCTGTTTCAGGACCAGAACCTGTTTCCGCATCTGACAGTGCTGCAGAACCTTGGCCTTGGCCTGTCGCCGCGCCTGCGCCTTGGCGCCGAGGATCTGGCGCGGATCGATGCGGCGTTGGATCGGGTCGGGCTGGCAGGCATGGACACGCGAAGGCCGGCCGAATTGTCGGGTGGTCAGCAAGGCCGCGCGGCGCTGGCGCGTGCCTTGTTGCGGGCGCGACCGATCCTGCTGCTCGACGAGCCCTTCGCGGCGCTGGGACCGGCGCTGAAGGCCGAGATGATCCGGTTGGTGGACGAGATTGCGGCGGTGACGGGCGCGCTTGTGCTGATGGTGACACACGATCCCGACGATGTGCGTCAGTTTGCCGGTCAGGTGATTCTGGTGGCCGATGGCCTGGCTGCGGCACCTGTGGAGACCGAAGCATTGTTTCGCGACTCGCCGAAAGCCCTGCGGGACTATCTGGGTTGAGGCGAGGGTCTGCTACTGCGGCTCGATCAGCGCCCGCAGCTTTTCCACAGTCGATCCGATGTCCACCCCTTGCCCTTTCGCTTCGACGTTCAGTCGAAGCAGCGGCTCGGTGTTTGAGCGGCGCAGGTTCAACCGCCATGTGGAGAAGGCAAGGCTGAGACCATCGGTTTCGTCGCGCTCGGGCGACAGGGGGGCAAAGGCTGTCTCGACCCGCGCAATCGCGGCATCCGGATCGGCACAGGTGAAGTTGATCTCGCCGGATGACGGGAAGGCAACCATGCGATCCGACACCAGATCGGACAGGGAACGGCCGGAACGCCCGATCAGTTCGGCCACCAGAAGCCAAGGGATCATTCCTGAATCACAGGCCATGAAGTCACGAAAATAGTGATGCGCGGACATCTCGCCACCATAGATGGCGCCGGTATCGCGGAGTGCCTGTTTCAGGAAGGCGTGCCCGGTGCGAGCCTGAACCGCATGGCCGCCGGCCCGAGCGACGATATCCTGCGTGTTCCAGATAACGCGCGGATCATGAACGATCGTTGCGCCCGGCTCTTTTGCAAGGAACGCGGCGGCCAGCAAACCGACGATGTATTCCCCGGGAATGAAGCGTCCGGTGCTGTCGAACAGGAAACAGCGATCAAAATCGCCATCCCAGGCCACGCCCATCTGGGCGCCATGCCGAACGACGGCCTGACCGGTGACGGGCTGATTCTCGGGCAAAAGCGGGTTTGGGATACCGTTGGGAAAACGCCCGTCGGGTTCATGGTGCATCCGCACGAAGTTGAGCCGCGCGCCCTTTGCCGCAAGCGCCTCGGCGATCGCATCGAAGGCCGGGCCGGCGGTGCCATTGCCTGCGTTCACAAGGATCGTCATGTCCGGCAGCAGCGCGGCATCGACGAAGGACAGAACGCGCGCGACATAGGCCGCGCGGGCACCGGTGGCGGGACGCACCCGACCAGGTGGCACGCTGGCACCTGGCGCCTCGGTCTCGGCGAGCGCCTTGATCGCGGCAAGACCCGTCCTGGTATCAAGCGGTGCCGACCCGGCCCGCACCAGCTTCATGCCGTTGTAATCCATCGGATTGTGAGAGGCCGTCACCTCGATCCCCCCATCGGCATCGAAGTGAGTTGTTGCAAAGTACATCTCTTCGGTTCCGCAAAGGCCCAGATCGAGCACCTCTGCCCCTGCCTCGACAAGACCGTTGACGACAGCCGTCATCAGCGAGTCCGACGAGGCACGGCAATCGCGCCCCACAACCACGCGACGCGCGGACAAGGCTCGGGCAAAGGCAGAGCCGATCCGATGGGCGATGGCTTCGTCAAGATCGACGCCCAGACGGCCGCGGATGTCATAGGCCTTGAAACAGGTGAGTTCTGGCATGCCACAGGTTCCCTTTGATCGTGTCGGACGGACCACGGAACGGACGAGCCGTCAAGCCGTGTGGTGCATCGCACCTTGTTTCGGTCTGGCGCAGGGGCCAGACTGCGCCGCACAACCAGGCAAGACAAAGGCAGTCGATACAAGCATGGCGGTCATTCATCCGATCCTTCTCTGCGGCGGGTCCGGCACGCGGTTGTGGCCGCTGTCGCGCAAGAGTTTTCCGAAGCAGTTCGCCCCCCTGACAGGCGATGAGACGCTGTTTCAGGCAGCAGCGCGACGGCTTGCCGGGCCGGATGTGGCGCCGCCGACGGTCATCACCAGTTCCGATTTCCGGTTCATCGTGACCGAGCAATTGGCCGAGGCTGGGATAGATCCGGGGCCGATCCTGATCGAACCTTCCGCGCGCAATACTGCACCCGCCATCCTTGCCGCTGTTCTGTATCTGGCGACGCGTGATCCCGACGCGCTGATGCTGGTGATGCCCTCGGACGGCGTAGTGCCTGACACGGCCGCTTTTGGTGTCGCAGTGCGGGCCGGCGTTGCTGCCGCCGAGGCCGGGCAGATCGTGACCTTTGGCATCAAGCCGGATCGGGCGGAAACCGGCTATGGCTGGCTGGAGCTTGCGCAGGTGCCAGCCGCCGGCGCGCCCCACACGGTGCCTCTGCGCCGCTTTGTCGAAAAGCCCGATCCCGCGCGTGCCGCCGAGATGCTGGCAGAAGGCCGCTACCTTTGGAATGCCGGGATCTTTCTGATGTCCGTCAAGGCCGCGCTTGCCGCCTTCGAGGCACATGCGCCCCGATTGGTCGCACCCGTGCGCGCAGCGGTTGACCAGGCAAAGCCGGATCTGGGGTTCTTGCGGCTTGCGGCGGAGTCCTGGAAAGGGGCGGAAGATATCTCGATTGATTATGCGGTGATGGAACATGCCGCCAACCTGCAAGTCGTGCCCTTTACGGGACGCTGGTCAGACCTGGGTGATTGGGCATCCGTCTGGCGCGAAGCCGCGCCGGATGCAACCGGGATGGCGATGCACGGGCCGGTCACCGCGATCGACTGTACGGGATCCTTGCTGCGGTCCGAGGCCGAGGGGCTGGAACTGGTCGGGATCGGTTTGCGCGATCTGATGGTTGTCGCCATGCCGGATGCGGTGCTGGTCGCCGACCGTTCGCGCGCACAGGAAGTGAAGCAGGCGGTGGCGACGCTGAAGGCCAAGGGTGCGCGGCAGGCCGAAACGTTTCCACGCGATCACCGGCCATGGGGATGGTTCGAGACGCTGGTGCTTGGCGACCGATTTCAGGTCAAGCGGATCGTCGTGCATCCCGGCGCGGCCTTGTCGCTGCAAAGCCATGTGCATCGTTCCGAACACTGGATCGTCGTTTCCGGGACCGCGCGCGTGACGGTCGACGGCGATGTACGGCTGTTGGGCGAAAACCAGTCGGTTTATGTCCCGCTGGGCGCCGTTCATCGCATGGAAAACCCCGGTAAGGTACCGATGGTGCTGATCGAGGTGCAGACGGGCGTGTATCTGGGTGAGGACGACATCACCCGCTACGAGGATGTTTACGCCCGGGGCCAAGGGGCAAAGGGATAGGTGCGACGGCCACCAATGCACTGCGGTTGGTGAGCCAAGTCTCCGACCCTGCCCAGCTTCAACCTGGTGGCGCGACCATATAGAGACGCGGTGTTACCCTATGGGCCTGAACTAACAACCGTTTCCTGCGATCACCTGCGCCATCATGGCCAGACACCATACTGCGCGCGCAGATATTCGACCGCATGGCGGTCCGCAGTCTCACGACCTGCGCCCTGTTGAACGAAATCACGCAGCGAGGCGACCTTGTCGATGCGTCCATCGGAATAGACCGGCCGCGGCATGGCATTGACCCAAACTTTTACCCCGTTGGAGTAGGCCATACCGGACAACCAGACATCATCAACAGTCCAGATGATTTCAGGGATGTCGAAGACGACATCGGGCAGGGCATCGACCGGCAGAAGTGCGCCGAGGAAGCCCTCGAACACATCGACATGGCCCGCCGTGGCGTAGAGCCGACGCGGGGGATGATAGAGCGTCAGCGATGCCATTCGCATCAGGCGATAGGACAGTGTGCGGCCTTGATCGGGGGAAAGGGTGGCACGCGGCAGGTCCGGTCGGGCGCGAAGGATCCCGAACCGATCCGCGATGTTCCAGCCGCGTTCGCACAGGATGTCGTCGGGCCGAGACTGCCGACCCGCGACGAAACGGGCAATCCAGCCGCGATCCTGCAGGCGATCATCGTCACAGATCAACAGATCGGTCCTGGTGCCGCGCCAGTGCTGCACCGCCGGAAGCGCCTTGGTGGCGGGGCCAAAATCGGTGTCGCCTTCGATCACGTCCACCCAGTCGGGCAGGGGCGGCAGGGACGGCCGCGCACCGGGAAACCGCCGATAGTGCCTGGGGAGATGCAGCTCGACGCGATCCGGCCGCACCGTCTGACGACCGATCGAGGCAAGCTTGCGCGGCAGGTTCGCAAAACGCGGCGGGATGCTTGTCAGGCTGACGACGATCTGACGGGTGGGCACGGTGCGTTTCGCCTCGGGGTTGCTTTGACGTGTCGTAGTGCAATCGGCACCCAGACGAAAGCGGGAAGGGCGCGCGCGGCGCCTTCAGCCCTGTGTGTTCGAGGATACGCCGACCTGCGCCGGGCGGAGCAGCCGATCATGCAGCAGGAAGCCCTCTGTCATGATCTGGATGATCTGGCCCGCCTTGGTTCCGGGAACCGGGGCCTCGAACATGGCCTGATGCATCTGAGGATCAAAGGTATCACCAACTGCGGGGCTGATCGGTGTGACACCGTGCTTGGTCAGGACATTCGTCAGTTCGCGCAAGGTCAACTCGACGCCTTCGATCAGGGCAGAGGCCTGGGCGCGTTGTTCATCCGTTGCCACGTCCAGTGCGCGGCGCAAGTTGTCATAGACGGGCAGCATGTCGCGGGCGAGGCGCGATCCGCCATACTGCTCGGCCTCGCGGCGATCCCGTTCGCCACGCTTGCGGGCATTTTCGGCATCGGCGAGAACCCGCATGAACCGATCCTTCAGTTCGTCCCGTTCGGCGCGGAGCGCCTCGATCTCGGCATCGACGGTTGTCGTCTCGTACTCGACGGCCTGATCCTCGATCGTTTCGTCGAGAGCCTGATCCTTTGCCATGCTGCCTTCCTTGGTCATTCCGTTACCCCTTGCCGCGATCGGAAATCAGCCTTCCGACCAACTGTGCCGTATAGTCCACGATCGGCACGATGCGCCCATAGTTCAGGCGCGTCGGGCCGATAACGCCGACCGCACCGACGATCTTGCGGTCAGCGTTCATATAGGGAGAGACGACCAGAGAGGAACCCGAAAGTGAGAAAAGCTTGTTCTCTGATCCGATAAAAATGCGCACACCTTCGCCGGATTCGGTCAGATCAAGAAATTCGGCAATGTCGCGCGTGCGTTCAAGATCATCAAACAGACTGCGCACACGGTCGATATCCTGGGCCTCGGTTGTGGCATCCAGCAGGTTTGATCGGCCGCGCACGATCAATCTCTCGGTTGCCTCGCCTGCATTCTCCCACACGGCGAGCCCCGATTCGACCAGATCGCGCGCCAGATGGTCAATCTCCTGTCGGCGTCGGGAGATATCGCGGGTAACGTTCTGGCGCAATTCCGACAGCGTTTTTCCCTCGGCCAAGGCGTTGAGGAAATTCGCGGCTTCCCGCATTGACGACGGCGTTTGCCCGGCCGGGGGCGTAAACACACGATTTTCTACCTGACCATCGGCAAAGACAAGCACAACCAAAGCCCGGTCCTGCGCCAGTGACACAAATTCGATATGCTTGATCGGGGCTTCCTGCTTGGGCGCCAGAACAAGGCTCGCGCCCTTGGTGATACTGGAAAGCGCCGAGCCCACACGGTCCAGAAGGCTGGTCACATCGGACTGGTTGCTGGTCAACGAGGCGTCGATCTTGACGCGGTCTTCCTCATCCACCGCGCCGACCTCCAGCAGGCCATCGACAAACATCCGAAGGCCCAGGTGCGTGGGGATACGACCCGCCGACACATGCGGACTGTTCAAAAGCCCCATGTATTCAAGGTCTTGCATGACGTTACGAATGGTTGCTGCACTGATCTTTTCGCTCATCGAACGGGTCAGGGTGCGCGACCCCACCGGATCGCCAGAGTCGAGATAGCCTTCGACCACGCGGCGAAACACCTCGCGCGACCGTTCGTTCATTTCAGACAGGATTCGCTGGCCGTCAGACATGGGCAACCGCTTTCCGAAGGGCGTGCCAAGATAGCGGGAAGCGGCGTGCCGCGTCAATGTGGGTTGCATCGCTGCACAACGGGGGCGTATCTGGCGCAACCGAAGAGGAAGGATCAGACCATGCGCCCCTCTGGCAGAGCTTTGAACGAAATGCGCGTCATCTCCATCGAAACCGGCGTGATGAAACATGCCGAAGGATCATGCCTGATCAAGATGGGCGAAACCCATGTGCTGTGCTCGGCCACAATCGAGGACAAGGCCCCGCCGTTCCTCAAGAACACCGGGCTGGGTTGGGTGACGGCGGAATACGGCATGCTGCCCCGCGCCACCAACAGCCGGAACCGGCGCGAGGCTGCGGCAGGCAAGCAAACCGGACGGACGCAGGAAATTCAGCGCCTGATCGGGCGGGCCCTGCGGGCAGGCGTGGACCGCTCGGCGCTGGGC
>JBGSQL010000052.1:0-3573 GCA_041738105.1 Rhodobacter sp.
CAGCATCGCCAGGTTGTTCAGATGGCCCATTCCGGCAAGCGGCGTGTACAGCGGGATCGTCCCGTCGGTGCAGGCAAGGGCGTTTCGGGCCATCGCGTGGTTGCGCGAGCAACGCGGGCGCGGCAACACTGGACCAGCGAGGTGCCCGCCATGAAACCTGACCATCCCGAACACCCATCCCCGCCCGACGGCGCCCGGCGCAAGGCGATCGCCCCGGTGATCTGCTATCCCGTTGACAGCCTTGTCCCACCGGATCTGGAGGCCGCGCGCGCGGCGCGGACGGGGTGGCGCAAGACCGGGGAAACCCTGGTGCCCCCGCGCGAGGCGCGCACGTTTCAGGTGCCGGCAGGGCATTTCTTTCGCATCGTCAGCGTCGAGGGGCCACAGGTGGGTGACCTGAACCTTTGGGCGGCGGGCGATCTGACCGAGCGGTTCTATTCCGGCAAGACGCGCGCGCTGCATGGCACGCATCTGTCAACGGGGGACCGGATGTGGTCGGCCTTTCCCTGGCTGCGCCCGATGGCGACGATCACCGAGGATACGCTGGACTGGTATGGCTTCGACAGCTTCGGCGGCGCCGTGCATGACGTGATCGGCACGCGCTGCGATCCCTATACCCACGCGCTGTTGGCCGACGGGCAGTATCATCACTGCTGCCATTCCAACCTGACCCGCGCCCTGGCCGATGCGACGGGGCTGGCACTGCACGAGGCCGAACGCCATGTGCATGACGTGCTGAACGTCTTCATGTGCACCGGCTTCACCCGCGACACGGGTCAGTACTTCATGAAGGCAAGCCCGGTGCGGCCGGGGGATTATCTGGAGTTTCTGGCCGAGATTGACCTGCTCGGCGCACTGTCGGCCTGCCCCGGCGGCGATTGCTCGGCCGAACACTCGTCGGACGCGGCCGCCTGCCATCCACTGCTGGTCGAGGTGTTCCAGCCTCTGTCACCCCCCGTCGGGTGGCACAGCCCCGCGCCAAACGGCTATGACCGGACGCACGGCAGGTAGCCCGCGCGGACAGGGCCTACGCCGGGGGTTTCACACCCCCGGACCCCCGTGCGGTATTTGGGTCGAAAAGAAACCGGGCGGGATCAGCAATAGCGCTCGACCGTGATCGCCTGATCAAGGCTGTAGCGATCGCCATGCGCAAAGCCCACGGGCAGCAACCGCGCGATCTCGGCGCGATCCTCGGGGGTGAAGGCGATGTCGTCGGCCGCGAGCCAGGCGCCCAGGTGATCCGCTGTTCGCGTGCCGGGGATCGGGATCAGGTGCGGCGCCTGATCCAGCACCCAGGCCAGCGCTGTGGCCGGGACGGGCCAGCCGCGTGCGGCGCAGAACGCGCGGAACGGCGCGATCCGGGCCCGGTTCAGCGACCAGTCGGGGTCCAGGAAGCGCGGGATGCCGCGCCGGAAATCGTTCTCCGCCAGCGCCTGCGGATCAATCTGCGGTTCGCCAAAGACGCCGCGCCCCAGCGGCGAGAAGGCGACGAAGGCCACGCCAAGCTCGGCGCAGGTCTGGATCAGCCCGAGTTCAGGCTGCCGGGTCCAGAGCGAGTATTCATTCTGCACGGCGCGGCAGGGGTGGACGGCGTGCGCCCGGCGCAGCGTGCCGGGCGAAATCTCGGACAGGCCATAGCCGCCGATCTTGCCTTCGGCGATCAGCGCCGCGAGGGTTTCGACCACCTCTTCCACCGGGCGGGCCGCGTCGCGGCGATGGATGTAGAACAGATCGACGTGATCGGTGCCCAGGCGTTGCAGCGAAGCCTCGAGTTCGGCGCGCAGGTAGGCCGCCGAGTTGTCAAAGCGCCGATCCGGGCCGCCAACGATGCCCGCCTTGGTGGCGAGGGTGACCTGCGGGCGGCGGCGGCGCAGGAAGCGGCCGATCACCTGTTCCGAGACGCCCATCCCGTAGATGTTGGCGGTATCGAGAAAGGTGAGGCCGTGGTCGATCGCGGCGTCGAGGCAGCGCTGGCTTGCCGCCTCGTCGGTCGGCCCGAACAGGCCGCCAAAGCTGAGGCATCCCAGACCGATGGCCGAAACGGCGGGGCCGCCGGCGCCAAGGAGACGGTGCTTCATGCGAAGGCCGCCGCAAGTGCGATCTGCACCATGTCGGCGAAGCTGCGTTCGCGCTCGGCGGTGGGCAGGGCCTCGTGGGTCAGCAGGTGATCGGAGATCGTCAGCACCGCCAGGGCGCGGGCGCCGTGGCGCGCGGCAAGCGTGTAGAGCTCGGCCGCCTCCATCTCGACGCAGAGGATGCCGTGACGCCGCATCTGTTCGTCCAGATCGGGGCGTTCGTCATAGAACACGTCAGAGGAGTAGATCCCGCCCGCGTGCAGGGTGATGCCCTTGGCGATGCCGGCGTCCCAGGCGGCCCGGAGCAGGCCGAAATCGGCGGTGGGGGCAAAGTTCACCTCGCGGAAGATCCCGCGCGAGGGGGTGGACAGGGTGGTGGCCGACATCGCCAGCACCACGTCGCGCAGCTTGACATGAGGCTGCATCGCGCCGGCGGATCC
Organism: Rhodobacter sp.; assembly: GCA_041738105.1. Taxonomy (GTDB): domain Bacteria; phylum Pseudomonadota; class Alphaproteobacteria; order Rhodobacterales; family Rhodobacteraceae; genus Aliitabrizicola. The sequence continues at coordinate 2,516 of JBGSQL010000052.1, forward strand.
GATCCGGATCAGGGTCTTTGCGCCATGATCGCGGATCAGTTCGTTCACATAGATCGAAAGCGATGGCATCCCCATGCCGGTGCCGTGGATGGTCACGGGGTGCCCCTGCCATGTGCCGGTGTAGCCCAGCATCCCGCGCACCTCGTTGATCAGGCGCGGGTTTTCGAGGAACGTCTCGGCGGCCCAGCGGGCGCGATAGGGATCGCCGGGAAGAAGGACAGTTTCGGCGATCTCGCCGGGTCTTGCGCCGATGTGGAGGGTCATGGGGACGGGGGTTCCTTGCGGGGGCTGTGCCTGACGGGGATACCCGGGGCAGAGGGATTTGGAAAGTGCAGGACGGCGGGCGCCGGGCCGCATCGACCGGGGCGGCGCCCTGCCCCGGCGCAGGCCGGGGGTTTCACACCCCCGGACCCCCGTGGGATATTTGGGAACAGAAGAAGGGCAAGTCGCGGCGGGTGGCGCCGTGGCGCTACTCGGCCGCGGCCTGCGCCGGATCGACCAGACCCACGATATCCATCATGATCCGGTTCAACTCGAAATCCTTGGGGGTGTAGACGGCGGCGACGCCCATCGCGCGCAGGCGGGCGGCATCGTCTTCGGGGATGATGCCGCCGACGATCAGCGGCACGTCCGACAGACCGGCCGTGCGCATGCGATCCAGCACCTCGGTGATCAACGGGATATGGCTGCCCGACAGGATCGACAGCCCCACGACATGCGCCTGCTGGTCCAGGGCGGCGGCCACGATCTCGGTGGGCGTCAGGCGGATGCCTTCGTAGTGGATGTCCATGCCACAGTCCCGCGCGCGCGCCGCGATCTGTTCGGCGCCATTGGAATGGCCGTCGAGGCCGGGCTTGCCGACCAGAAACTTGAGGCGGCGGCCGAGCTTCGTCGAGACGGCATCCACCGCCTCGCGGATCGGTTCCAGCCCCTCGGTACGGTTCGAGGGGGCGCGGGAAACGCCGGTGGGGGCGCGGTATTCGCCGAACGCCGCGCGCACCACCGCGCCCCATTCGCCGGTGGTGACGCCGGCCTTTGCTGCAGCGATCGAGGCCGGC
>JBGSQL010000095.1:0-2616 GCA_041738105.1 Rhodobacter sp.
TCAGGCGCGGCTTGTCGAAGTCTTCTTCGGCTGCCTTGAGTTCGGCATGCTGACGGTTCAACTCCTCGTAGCGTGCGCGCAACGAGGCCAAGCCCTCGGATGTGACGTAGTTGGGGTGCGGGCTGATCGGAAGGTCGGGCAGCGGCGTGTTGTCCGGGCCATCTTCCTTGACGAAGGCGCGGCTCATCGCACGATCACCTCGAGCGGGTCGTAGGCGAGCGCGCCGCCCCAAGCGGCGCCGGGCAGGCTGTCAGGCTTGAACCGGATGCGCCCGAGTTCAAGATCGGCGCGGCTGAAGAAGCGTCGGTCGGTGACGACCCGTTCAGGATCGCGCCAGTCGGCCGACAGCGTGCCTTGCGTGATTGTGCAGCGGAAGAACAGATCGACCTGGTGGAAACCGGTCACGGGATCGTGGAACTCGTTGATCAGACAGGGGGCGCCGACACTGATGCAAAGTCCGGTTTCCTCATGCACCTCGCGGATGAGGTTGTCGGGCAGGGACGTGCCGGGGTGGACGCCGCCACCCGGCGCGCACCACAGATCCGAGCGCCTGCCGGGATAGGCGTTGACCAGGAGCAGGCGATCGTGCTGCAGGATCAGGGCGCGGGCTGCGAGGCGGGGGGTGCGGTGGGCCATGACCGCCAAGCTGGCGCCGGATCGGTGATTTGTCCATGCCTCGCGGATCGGATAGAGTGCGAGCCATGCGACTGATCCTTGCCCTTCTGGTCCTTTTGGCGGCGCTTCCGGCACGGGCGGAGTGCGTTGTCCTGCTGCACGGGCTGGCGCGCAGCGAGGCGTCGCTGCTGGCAATGGAGGCGGCAATGGGGGCGCGCGGCTATCGCGTGGTGAACCTTGGCTACCCCTCGACGCGGGCGCCGATCCGTGACCTGGCCGCGCGATATGTGACGCCGGCCGTCGCCGAGTGTGGGATCGGCCGGGTGCATTTCGTGACCCATTCGATGGGGGGCATCCTGGCACGGGTCTGGCTGGCCGAAAATCGCCCGCCGGAGATGGGACGTGTCGTGATGCTGGCGCCGCCAAACCAGGGATCGGAGCTGGTCGATGCGCTGGGCGCAATCGGCGCGTTCGAGTGGGTCAATGGCCCCGCGGGACTGGAACTGGGGACCGGACCAGGGTCGGTGCCGCTGTCGTTGCCGCTGCCGGACTTCGATCTGGGGGTCATTGCAGGAGACCGGTCGCTGAACCCGATCTATTCCTCGATGATCCCGGGGGCGGATGACGGCAAGGTTTCGGTCATGAGCACGCGGGTTGCGGGGATGACCGACCATATCGTGCTGCCGGTGACACATACCTTCATGATGTTGAACCCGATCGTACTGGCGCAGACCCTGCGGTTTCTGCAACTTGGTGCCTTTGCGCCGGACATGACGCTGACCGAGGCGGTCAGCGCGATCCGGACGGGGCCCTGACCGATGGGCCTGCCGCGGGAACGGAGGTGCGAATGCGGATGAGTCCGGGCTATGCGTCCATTGCCAAGGCGGTGTCGCGGGTAACCGGGCGGCCACAGGCCTTTGTGCTGGCGCTTGCGGTGATTGGGCTGTGGATCGTCACCGGGCCGATCTTCGGGTTCAGCGACACGTGGCAACTGGTGGTCAACACCGGCACCACGGTTGTGACCTTCCTGATGGTGTTCCTGATCCAGAACACACAAAATCGCGACACGCAGGCGATGCAGATCAAGCTGGATGAGCTGATCCGGGCGACCAGCGGGGCGCATAACGCGCTGCTGGATCTGGAAGAACTGGATGCGCAGGACCTGGAGCGGTTCCGCAAGCGCTACGAACGGCTGGCGGAGGCGGCGCGACGGCGGTTGGAACGCGGCGCCGTGGACACCGACACGCCAGAGACCGGCGCCTGAGGGCCTTGGGGTGAGTCCGGGCGGAAGCGGCCGGGGGTTTCACACCCCCGGACCCCCGTGGGATATTTGAGAACAGAAGAAGCCTGGGGGGTGGCAGTGGGCAGTGCGAGCTCAGACCCGGATACGGTTGACATGGCCCATCTTGCGGCCGGGGCGCGACTCGGTCTTGCCGTAGAGATGCAGCGCGGCGTTCCGTTCGCGCGCGATCTCGGGCACCCGGTTGATGTCGTCGCCGATCAGGTTCTCCATCGTCACGTCGCTGTGGCGGGTGCCGTCGCCGAGCGGCCAGCCGGCAATCGCGCGGATGTGCTGTTCGAATTGGTCGACCGCGCAGCCGTTCTGCGTCCAGTGGCCAGAATTGTGCACCCGCGGAGCGATCTCGTTCACGATCAGGCCGTCAGGGGTGACAAACAGCTCCACACCAAGGACGCCCACGTAATCGAGCGCATTGAGGATGCGGGCGGCGGCAAGGATCGCGTCGCTGCGTTGGCTGGAGGTGAGGCGGGCGGGGACAGTGGTGCGGTGCAGGATGCCGTCACGATGGACATTCTCGCCGGGATCGTAGCACGCGACCGCCCCGTCGAGACCGCGCGCGGCGATGACGGAAACCTCATGCGTGAAGGGAATGAAACCCTCAAGCACCGCCGGCGCGCCCTGCATCGCCGCCAGCGCTGCCGGGGCGTCGGCGGCCTCTTGCAGCCGCACCTGCCCCTTGCCGTCATAGCCCAAGCGGGTTG
>JBGSQL010000098.1:0-4158 GCA_041738105.1 Rhodobacter sp.
CCGGCGGTCAGCACCAGATCGGGGGCGACCAGGGTGCCGGTGCAGATCGTGCGGGATGGCCGCGGCCGGCTTTGACCCGCCGCGGGTGGGGCGCTGTCGCGCCGGGTGATCTGGCCGTGGATGATCTGGCCGATGGCGGGCCAGGACATTGGCGTCTCGGCCCGCGCGGGGGTGTGCACGGCAAGGCAGAGCGCGAGGGGCAGCGAAATACGGCGCATGACGGGCCTGTTCTGAATTGTATGCCGGCCCGATCGTGTCTACATGCTTGCGGCAGCGGTGCGAAGCCCCGGTCGGGGTCCGCGCCTTGCCATCTCCGCCCCCCCCGGATAGGGTGCGCAACCGAAATCACGGGGCTCTCGCCCCGCGTCGAGACAAGAGGACGACCCATGTTCGCAACCCCAGCCTTTGCCCAGGCCGCAACCACCGGCCCCGGCGGTGCCTTTGCCAGTTTCGTGCCCCTGATCCTGATCTTCGCGATCATGTATTTCCTGCTGATCCGTCCGCAGCAGAAGAAGGCCAAGGAACACAAGGCGATGGTCGATGCGCTGCGGCGGGGCGATCAGGTGCTGACGCAGGGCGGGATCATCGGCAAGGTCAGCAAGGTGAACGAGGATGGCGTGGTCGAGGTCGAGATTGCCGAGGGGGTGCGGGTCAAGATGCCGCGCCACACCATCGCGCAGGTCATGTCCAAGACCGAACCTGTCGCCTGACCGGCCTTGCCCGATTTTCCGTTTCGCCTCTGACCCCGGACGTGCCGCATGACTAGCCCCCTCTGGAAGCGCATCCTGATCTGGGGGATCTGTGCCCTCGGTCTGTTTTACGCCCTTCCGAACCTGTTCTACACCCGTGTCGAGTTGCACAACGATGCGGCAGCGGCCGTGGCCGTTGCGGGGGCCGCGACGCCCGAGCAGGAGACGGCGCTGGCGCTGTGGCCGAACTGGATGCCCTCGGGGCTGGTGAACCTGGGGCTGGATCTGCGGGGCGGGGCGCATCTGCTGGCCGAAGTGCAGGTCGCGGATGTCTACAAGGACCGGATCGACCTGCTGTGGCCGGATGTGCGTGACGCGCTGCGGGCCGAGCGCGAGGTGGTGGGCAATGTGCGCCGCCAGCCCTCGCCGGAGGGTGTGGTGCGGGTGCAGATCAGCAATCCGACGGGGATGGACCGGGCGCTGGAGCTGGTGCGGGCGCTGGCCTCGCCGGTGGTGTCGCTGACGGGTGTCGGGCAGAACGACATCGAGGTGACGCGCGCCGGGGACGAGATCGTGGTGCAGTTGTCCGAGGCGGAACGGGCCGCGACCGACACGCGCACGATCCAGCAATCGCTGGAGATCATCCGGCGCCGGGTGGACGAGGTTGGCACGCGCGAGCCGACGATCCAGCGCCAGGGCGCGGACCGGATCCTGATCCAGGTGCCGGGCATCGGATCGGCGGCGGAACTGAAGGCGCTGATCGGCACGACGGCGCGGCTGACCTTCAACCCGGTGCGCGGCACGACGGGTGATCCCGAGGCGGCGCCTGGCGCGCGCAATGTGGTGCTGCCCGCCGCCGATGAGCCGGGGGTCTACTACATCATCGAACAATCGGCGGTGGTCAGCGGCGAGGAACTGGTTGATGCCCAGCCGTCGTTTGACCAGAACGGTCGCCCTGCGGTCAGTTTCCGGTTCAACCCGACTGGCGCGCGGGCGTTTGGCGAATACACCTCGGCCAATATCGGCCAGCCCTTTGCGATCGTGCTGGATGACGAGGTGATCTCGGCGCCGGTGATCCAATCCGCGATCACCGGTGGATCGGGGATCATCACGGGGCGGTTCAGCGTGGAGGAAAGCACCGAACTGGCCGTGCTGTTGCGCGCGGGGGCGCTGCCGGCGGAACTGCTGTTCCTGGAGGAACGCACGGTCGGGCCGGAACTGGGGCAGGACAGCATCGAGGCCGGGCGCATGGCCGCGCTGGTAGCGATGGTGGCGGTGGTCTTGTTCATGGTGGCCTCCTACGGGCTGTTCGGGGTGTTTGCGAATATCGCTCTGGCGATCAACATCGCGCTGCTGTTCGCCGCGCTGTCGATCGTGGGCGGTACGCTGACCTTGCCGGGCATCGCCGGGATCGTGCTGACGATCGGGATGGCGGTGGATGCCAACGTGCTGGTCTTCGAGCGGATCCGCGAGGAGTTGAAGGTACAAAAGAGCGCCGCGCGGGCGATCGAGATGGGCTATGAGAAAGCCCTTTCGGCGATCATCGACGCGAACATCACCACGTTCATCACGGCCTCCGTGCTGTTCATGGTGGGCGCGGGGCCGGTGCGCGGCTTTGCGATCACGCTGGGGATCGGGATCATCACCTCGGTCTTCACGGCGATATTCGTGACGCGTGGCATCATCGAGGTCTGGTACGGCTGGCGCCGCCCCAGGACCATCACGGTATAGGGGAAAGCTGCGATGCGTCTGAGACTTGCGCCGGAAACGACGAACTTCGACTTCTTCCGCCACCAGAAACTGACCTTCGGCGGGTCTGCGGTGCTGTCGATCCTGGCGATCGTGCTGTGGGCGGTGATGGGACTGAACTTTGGCATCGATTTTCGCGGCGGCACGACGATTCGCACCGAGTCGACGATGGCGGTGGATGTCGGGGCCTATCGGCAGGCCTTGTCGGGACTGGCACTGGGCGATGTGGTGATCACCGAGGTGTTCGACCCGTCGTTTCGCGAAGATCAGCATGTTTCGCTGATCCGGATCTCGTCGCTGGACGGGGTGGAAGCGGTCACGCCCGAAATCATCCTGGCGGTGGAGGCGGCGTTGAAGGGGCATGATCCGGCGATCACCTTTCCGGCGGTGGAATCGGTCGGGCCGAAAGTCTCGGGCGAGCTGATCTGGAGCGCGATCCTGGCCATGGTGGCCGCAACTGCGGGTATCATGGTGTATATCTGGCTGCGGTTCGAATGGCAGTATTCCGTGGGTGCGGTGCTGGCGCTGGTGCATGACATCTTCATTACCATCGGGGTCTTTGCGCTGTTCCAGCTGAAGTTCGACCTGTCGATCATCGCGGCGCTGCTGACCATCCTGGGCTATTCGATCAACGATACGGTTGTGGTGTTCGACCGGCTGCGCGAAAACCTGATCAAATACAAGACGATGCCGCTGCGCGACGTGATGAACCTGTCGGTGAACGAGACGTTGAGCCGGACCCTGATGACCTCGGTCACCACGCTGATCGCGCTTGGCGCGATGTTGATCTTTGGCGGGGACGTGATCCGGGGCTTTGCCTTTGCGATCTTTTTCGGGGTGATCCTGGGCACCTATTCTTCGGTCTTCGTGGCAAAGAACATCGTGCTGATGATCGGCCTGGACCGCGACAAGCCGAAGACGGACAAGCCCGGCAACGAGTTTGCCAATATCGACGCCTGACGGGGGGGAAGATGCGCCTGACCGAGATCAGCTATGACAGCGCGCTGCCGATCGAGGGCTATGGCCCCGGTTTCTTTCGCATTGGCGGCAAGGTTCTGCACGGGCCGGTGCTGATCTCGCCCTGGAAGGCGGAAGCCTGGGGCGGGCTGGAGGATCAGGCGACGGTGTTGCGTCTGGCCGAGCGGATCGACGTGCTGTTCGTGGGAACAGGGGCCGAGATCGCGCACCCGCCGCTGCCGTTCCGGCAGGCGATCGAGGCGGCCGGGATCGGGCTCGAGGTGATGAATTCGCCGGCGGCCTGCCGCACCTACAACGTGCTTCTGTCCGAGGGCCGGCGGATTGCCGTTGCCCTTTTGCCGGTCTGACGTGATGCGCGGCTGCGCCTGTCGGGAAAGCCTTGCCGGATGGAGTTGAGCGTCTCGGGTCTGGCTTGTGCGCGGGGTGGGGTGACGGTTCTGGAAGGGCTGGCGCTGCGCGTGCAGGCGGGGCAGGCGCTGGTGCTGCGCGGGCCGAACGGCATCGGCAAGACCACGCTTTTGCGCACGCTGGCCGGATTGCAGCCCGCCGTGGCAGGGCAGATTTCGGTGGCGGCGGACCAGATCGCCTATGCCGCCCATGCCGACGGGTTGAAGGCGCCGCTGAGTGTGGAGGAAAACCTGCGGTTCTGGGCCGGGATCTTTGGTCAGGGCGGGGTCGAGGACGCGCTGGCGGCGATGAACCTGCGGGCGCTGCGGGATCGCCCGGCGCGCAACCTGTCGGC
>JBGSQL010000099.1:0-5460 GCA_041738105.1 Rhodobacter sp.
ATTGCCGGTGCCCCCGGTGCGGGCAAGTCCACGCTGGCCGAGGCGCTTGTCGCGCGCCTTGGGCCGCGCGCCGCACTGGTGCCGATGGATGGCTTCCACCTTGACAACGCCATCCTCGATGCCCGCGGCCTGCGCTTCGTCAAGGGATCGCCTGCCACCTTCGACGTGGCGGGGTTCGAGGCGCTGCTGACCCGCCTGAAGGCCGGGGGCGAGGTTATCCTTCCGGTGTTCGATCGCGCGGCCGATCTGTCCCGCAGCTCTGCCCGTGTCGTCCCGCCCGAGGCGACGATCGCGGTTGTCGAAGGCAACTACCTGCTGCTGCGCGATCCGCCCTGGAACCGCCTTGCCCCGCTCTGGGATCTGACCGTGTTCCTCGACGTGCCCGAGCCCGAGCTCGAACGTCGGCTGATCGCGCGCTGGCTGCATCATGGCCTGTCCGGGGCCGAGGCCCGCAACCGCGCCCACGGCAACGACATCCCCAACGCCCGCACCGTGATCGCACGATCCGCCCCTGCCGATCTTGTCCTGACCCCCGACGAGATCGGGTGAACCCGCCGCCGGTTTGATCCGGATCATGGGGCGGCCAGGTGTTTCCATCATCCTGCCCCTGCGACCTACCAACCCGGAGTGAGTGATGACACGCCTGATGATGCTTCTTTTCTCGATCGTCTCGACAACCCTGATGGGCATCGGAATCGTGATTGCCCTCACCTTGGGCCTCGACACCTTGCAGCCGATCCTGGTCGCCGCCGTGATCGGGTTCGCCTTGGCCGTGCCGGTCAGCTGGCTTCTGGCCAAACAGTTGTCCTGACCTCAGGCCAGAAAGATCCGCACCGTTTCCTCGAACTCGCGCGGCTTCTCGGCGTGCAGCCAGTGGCCTGCGCCCGCGATCTTGGCAAAGCGCGCGGCGGGAAACAGCGCCCGGATCGTCTCGCGATGCTCGGGGCGGATGTAGGTCGATTGCGCCCCCGCCAGAAACAGCACCGGCCCCTCGAACCGGCCCTCGACCTCGGGCCAGCCGACGATTTTGGGCATCTCGGCCTCCAGCACGTCCAGGTTCAGCCGCCAGCGCGGCGGATCGGCCTTCAGATCCAGCGACTGCAAGAAGAACGCCCGCAGCGCGGGATCGTCCACCTCGGCCGCCAGCCGCCGGTCCGCCTCGCCCCGCGTGTGCACCCCGGTCAGATCCAGCGCCCGCATCGCATGGATATGCTGCGTCTGGTCATGCGCATAGGCCACCGGCGCGATATCCGCCACTACCAGCCGCCGCACCAGATCGCCGTGCCGCAGCGCCAGCATCATCGCGGCCTTGCCGCCCATCGAATGTCCCACAACGTCGGCGCGGCCGCCGGTGCTGGCGATCACTTCGGCCAGATCGTCGGCCATCCCCGGATAGTCGTGCACATCCACACGCGGGCTGTCGCCGTGGTTGCGCATGTCTACCGCCAACACGTCGCGCCGGTCGGCCAGCCGCCGCGCGACCGCCCCCCAATTGCGCGCCGATCCATAAAGCCCGTGCGCGATCAGCAGCGGCACGGCATCGGACGGGGAAGCGGCGGGGTGGCGGATCACATGCAGCATCGCCCCCTCATACCCCCCAAACCCTTGCCATGCCAGAGATGTTGATCCCCCGCCCTGTCGCAGCGTAGACTGACCACCGCAGCAGGAGATCGTGCATGAGCGCCGTGACGACACAGCAGATGGCCGATCGCGTCGCAGCGCTTATGGAAGAACGGCTGGGCGTCAAGGGCAAGACCCTGGCCGACAAACTGCGCAAGGCGGGCCGGCGGCTGCCCGCAGCGGTCCGCGCCGAAGCGCGGTTTCTCGATACCGCCGCTGCCCAGGCCCAGAACCCCAAACTGCTGATGCAGCTCGACGAGGCCCGCGTGGCCCAAGCCTATGACACCTGCATCCGCTTCCTGAATGCTGTCGATACGTCGGCCCGCCGCCGCGCCCTTGTGATGGGCATCCTGACCTCGATGGCCTTCAGCCTCTTTGTCGTCGGCCTGTTGTTTCTTGCGGTGCTTTACTGGCGCGGCCTGATCTGACCGCGCCACGCGACCTGGCGCCTCACAGCCCCGGATAGATCGGAAAGCGTGCGCAAAGCGCCGTGACCTCGGCCTTCACCTTTGCCTCGACCGCCGCGTTGCCGTCCTCGCCATGCACGGCCAGCCCATCGACGACCTGCACGATCCAGTCGCCGATCTGGCGGAACTCGGCCTCGCCAAAGCCGCGCGTCGTGCCAGCCGGCGTGCCCAGACGGATGCCGCTGGTGATCGTCGGCTTTTCCGTGTCGAACGGGATGCCGTTCTTGTTGCAGGTGATGTGCGCGCGCCCCAGCGCCTTTTCGGTCGCGTTGCCCTTCACGCCCTTGGGCCGCAGATCCACCAGCATCAGGTGCGTGTCGGTTCCGCCGGTGACGGTGCCAAGCCCGCCCTTCATCAACTGATCCGCCAGCGCCTGCGCATTGCGGATCACCTGCGCCTGATAGACCTTGAAATCCGGCCGCAGCGCCTCGCCAAAGGCCACGGCCTTGGCGGCGATCACATGCATCAGCGGCCCGCCCTGGATGCCTGGAAAGATCGCAGAGTTGACCTTTTTCGCAATCGTCTCGTCATTCGTCAGGATCATACCGCCGCGCGGCCCGCGCAGCGTCTTGTGCGTGGTTGTCGTGGCCACATGCGCATGCGGGAAGGGCGAGGGGTATAGACCCGCCGCCACCAGCCCCGCGAAATGCGCCATATCAACCAGCAGATACGCCCCCACCTTGTCGGCAATCGCGCGCATCCGCGGAAAATCCAGCACCCGCGGGATGGCCGAGCCACCGGCGATGATCATCGCCGGCTTGTGCTCCACCGCCAGTCGCTCGATCTGGTCATAGTCGGGCAGCAGCGTATCCTGCCGCACCCCGTATTGCACAGCGTTGAACCACTTGCCCGACTGGTTGGGCGCCGCCCCGTGCGTCAGGTGCCCGCCCGCGTCCAGGCTCATCCCCAGGATGGTATCGCCCGGTTTGATCAGCGCCTGGAACACGCCCTGGTTCGCCTGGCTGCCCGAATTCGGCTGCACGTTGGCAAAAGCCACGCCGAACAGCGTGCAGGCCCGTTCAATGGCCAGGTTTTCCGCCACGTCGACAAACTGGCAGCCGCCGTAGTACCGCTTGCCCGGATAGCCTTCGGCATACTTGTTGGTCATCACCGAACCCTGCGCTTCCATCACGGCGCGGCTCACGATGTTTTCCGATGCGATCAGTTCGATCTCGTCGCGCTGACGGCCCAACTCATCTGTCATGGCGGCAAACAGCGCGGGATCGCGCGAGGCAAGGCTTTCGGTAAAGAAACCGGCGTCGCGGTGCGGGGCGTTCATGGGCGGCTCCTGTTGGAAAGGGATGTGGCGACCATTTAGACCATGACCGCCCTTTCAGAAAGGGCGGAAAACGACGCACGTGCGCAGGCAGGCGAAATCCCCGCAGCTGCACGAACACCCCGCCGCCCGCACGAAATGCCCCGTGCGGGCTTGAGTTTGCCGGTTCCGCCCGCCAAGACTGTGGCATGGGGCAGGGGGATGCGATGGCGCTGCACAAGACCGGGTTCACCGCCAGCTCTTCCGCCGAGGCGCAAGAGGCACTGACAGCCCTTACCGGGTTGCATGGCCAATGCCCCCTCGATCAGGCCGATGTCGTCGTGGCGTTGGGCGGCGACGGCTTCATGTTGCAGACCCTGCATGCCGTTCAGGCCCATGACGTGCCGGTTTACGGCATGAACTGTGGCACCATCGGCTTTCTGATGAACGCCTATGCGGTCGAAGGTCTGCGGGATCGGCTGGCCGCTGCGGTTGAAGAGGTCATCAACCCGCTTGCCATGTCCGCCGAAACGGTGGACGGCCGGGTTGAAACGGCGCTGGCCATCAACGAGGTGTCGCTGTTGCGGGCAGGCCCACAGGCCGCGAAACTGCGCATCAGCGTCGATGGCGCGGTGCGTCTGTCGGAACTCGTCTGCGATGGCGCGCTGGTCTGCACCCCGGCCGGATCGACCGCCTACAACTATTCGGCCAATGGTCCGATCCTGCCCATCGGGTCCGACCTTCTGGCCTTGACCGCAATGGCCGCCTTTCGTCCCCGGCGCTGGCGTGGCGCGCTCTTGCCCAACTCCGCCGTCATCCGCTTCGATGTGCTCGATCCGGCCAAGCGCCCGGTCATGGCCGATGCCGATGGCCGATCGGTCCGCAATGTCGCGTCGGTCGAGATCCGCACCGAGCCGAAGATCCGCCACCGCATCCTGTTCGATCCCGGCCACGGCCTTGACGAACGCCTGATCCGCGAACAGTTCGAGTAGGCCAATCGCGCGCCCGGCGTCACTCGCCCGCGCCGCCCGTCCAGCTCTCGCGCTTGCGGTAAAGGGTAGAAGGCGACACATCCAGCACGCGGGCGGCCTTTGGCACCGACCCGCCGAACTTCGCGATCGTGGCCTCGATCACGATCTGCTCGATCTCGGCCAGCGTCCGCCCCACCAACTCATCCGTCTTTGGACCGGGCGCTGCCTTTTCTGTTCGGCCGGCCGGCACGTCTGCCCCCATCCCGACCAGTCCCGGTGGCAGCATGGCGCGGGTAACGAGTCCCCCCTCATTCAGCACCACCACATTGCGGATGACGTTCAAAAGCTGACGCACGTTTCCCGGCCAGGGCAGGGCGCGCAGCAGCGCCTTCACCTCGTCGTCCAGCCCGTGAAAACTCCGGTCTTCCTCGGCGGCAAACCGCGCCAGCGCCGCCTCGGCGATTTCGATCACGTCCTCGCCCCTCTCGCGCAGCGGTGGCATGTGGATCGGCACAACGTAAAGCCGGTAGTAGAGATCCTCGCGGAACCGCCCCTGCCGGACTGCCTCCATCGGATCGCGGTTCGTGGCACAGATGATCCGCACGTTCACCTTTTTCGGCCGTGTCGCACCAACCGGCTGCACCATCGAGGTTTGCAGGAATCGCAACAGCTTGGTCTGCAAGCTCACATCCATCTCGCAGATCTCGTCAAGAAACAGCGTCCCGCCATCCGCCGCCATCGCCGCCCCCGGCTTGTCCGAAATCGCGCCGGTAAAGCTGCCCTTCATGTGTCCGAACACCTCGGATTCCAGCAGATCGGGCGGGATCGCGCCGCAGTTCAGCGCGATGAACGGCCCCGAGGCGCGCGCCGATCCGTCATGGATCGCCTGCGCGCACAACTCTTTGCCCGTGCCGCTTTCCCCGGTGATGAACACCGTCGCCATCGACGCCGCCACCGAGCGGATCTTGTCATAGACCTGCTGCATCGCCGGGGATATGCCAAGAAACAGCGCGCCGGGCGGCGCCGCCGGATCGGACGCGCGCGCAACCTTGCCCTTCACCGGCCGCAAGGCGGTGTCGATCATCTGCACCAGCCGCGCCTCATCGAACGGCCGCGACAGGAAATCATGCGCGCCCGCCCGCATCGC
>JBGSQL010000132.1:0-5436 GCA_041738105.1 Rhodobacter sp.
CTGCGCATCCATCGTCGCCAACAGGTCGATCCCCGCGAAACGCGTGAAAGCGTCGGCCACGCTGAGCCGTTCGGGCGCGGCGAGGGGATCGCACACGCGATCGCGAAAGCGCAGGATGGGCGTGCCCGCCGCTTCGGCCGCAAGGCGCAGCAGATCGGCGCAATCCTGCATCAGCACGGCATAGTCCTGATCCACGCGATACCATTCCAGCATGGTGAACTCGGGGCTGTGGAGCGGGCCGCGTTCACGGTTGCGCCAGACATGGGCGAAGGCGGCGATGCGGGTTTCGCCGGCTGCCAGCAGTTTCTTCATCGCGAATTCGGGCGAGGTGTGCAGATACATCCGCCGTGCCGTCCCTTCGTTGCCGATGACGTCGGTGGCAAAGCCGTGCAGATGCGCCTCGTTTCCCGGGCTGATCTGCAGCGCCGCCGGATCGACCTCGGTGAAGCCGTGCTCGGCCAGCCAGAGGCGCAGCCGGGCCTGGATGCGGTTGCGCGCAAGCAGAAGGGGGCGGCGATCGGCGTGGCGGGCGCGATCCCACCAGGGGCTGGAGCGGAGCTGGACGGGCAAGGGGGCGGCTTTCGGCTGGCGATTTCGGTTTTGATGCGCTAAACGCTGAGGCGCCCGCGTTGCTTAGCGGGCCCCAGCGCCACAAGGAAGACCGTCCGTGAAAGTCATTGCATCCAGCCTTCGCAAGGGGAATGTCGTCGAGCTTGACGGCAAGCTCTATGCCGTTCTGACCGCCGCCAACTTTCACCCCGGCAAGGGCACACCGGTGACGCAGGTGGATATGCGGCGCATTTCGGACGGGGTGAAGGTGTCGGAACGCTGGCGCACCACCGAGATGGTGGAAAAGGCCAGCGTCGATGACCGCGACTATGATTTTCTTTACGAGGACAGCGAAGGCTACCATTTCATGGAGCCGAATACCTATGACCAGATCACCGTGTCGCCGGACATCGTGGGCGATCAGAAGGTGTTCCTGACCGATGGGCTGAAGGTTTCGCTGAAGACCTTTGACGGTGTGGCGATCGCGATCGAGTTGCCGCAGAAGGTGACGGTAGAGATCGTCGAGACAGAACCGGTGGTGAAGGGGCAGACCGCGTCTTCGTCCTACAAGCCCGCAATCTGTTCCAACGGTATCCGCGTGATGGTGCCGCCGCATATCGGCGCCGGAACGCGGATCATCATCAACACGGACGATTATTCCTACGTCGAGCGCGCCAAGGACTGATCCGGCTCTGGCTGGGCGGTGGCCGACTGGGCTGGCGCGGGCGACCCTGGCTAACAGCGGCGGTAGCCAAGCCCGCTGCACAGGCTGGTGCGCGGCGGTTGACCGGGGGGCGAGTTCGCTCTGCGATGCGCGAGCGAATCGTGCTACAGTCATGCAGCCAACGGGGCCTGCCCGTGGCGGTACTGGAGATGGGGAGAACGATGCAGCGGCGTCTTTCTACCATCATGGCAGCGGATGTTGCCGGCTATTCGGCGCGGATGGGACGGGCCGAGGATGATACCATCGCGCGGCTGTCACGTCTTTCGGACCTGATCGAGATGCGCACGCGGGCGGCGGGCGGACGGGTGTTCGGCCGGGCTGGCGATGGGTTCCTGTTGGAGTTCGGAAGCCCGGTCGTTGCTGTCAGGATGGCCTATGACCTGCAACGGGAACTTGCGGTGCCCGACGCGGAGGATGGCATCGGGCTGGACCTGCGGATCGGCCTTCACCTGGCTGACGTGGTGGTGGTGGGCAACGATCTGCTGGGTGACGGGGTGAACATCGCAAGTCGCATCGAAAGTGTGGCGGAGCCTGGCACCGTGCTGGTCAGTCTGGCAGTTTTTGAACATGTCAAGCACATCGCCGGGCTGCGGTTCGAGCCGGAGGGCAGCCGGGCACTGAAGAACATCGAAAATCCGGTCGAGGTCTACCGGGTGGCAGGCGAGCTGGGCGGGCACAGCTATGTGACCGCGATTCCGTCGGACGAGGCGCTGCTGGCGGCAGCAGAACCTGCCCGGCATGCACATTCGCTGGTGGTGCTGCCCTTCAAGACGCTGGGCGGCGATGCGGCGCAGGCCTACTTTGCAGACGGGTTCACGGACGACCTGATCACCGAACTGTCGCGGTTTCGCGATGTGTTCACCATCTCTCGCAATACAAGCTTCGGGTTGAAGGACACGACGCTGAGCGTTGGCGAGATTGGCCGCAAGCTTGGCGTCCAGTTCTGCCTGGAAGGCGGGGTGCGGATACTGGGGGACCAGGTGCGCATCAACTGCTTTCTTGTCGATGCCGAGTCGGGCGACCAGATCTGGGCCGAGAAAAGCGACTGCGCCCGGAGCGAGATCTTCGACATCCAGGACGAATTGATTGCCCGGATCGTCTCGTCTGTCGCGGGGCAGATGGAGCGGCGCGCCGAAGCGAGCGCACGGCGCAAACGGCCGGTCGATCTGGCGGCCTTCGATTGCGTGATCCGGGGGCTGGAGTTTCATCGGCTGGGCGGCGTGACCCAACAGAACGCCGAGATGTCGCTTTTCTGGTTCGAACAGGCCTTGGCGAAGGATCCGACCTATGGACGCGCCCATGCCTGGCGGGCCTGCGCGTTGGCGACGGTTGCCGAATGGACGGGCGAGGATGTGTTTTCCGAGTTGGAGGAGATAGGAAGGAAGGCGATCCAGTACGACGAAACGGACGCGGAATCACACCGCATTGCGGGGTCGCTTGCGCTGTACAAGCGGGACTTCGAGCGGGCTCATTATCATTTCGAGCGGGCGTTGCAGCTGAACCCGAACCACGCCTACCTGATCGGGCGGATGGGCGAATACTATAACAGCATCGGGGACGGGCGGACGGCGCTGGAATACCAGAGGCGGGCGCGGCAACTTGACCCGTTCCTGCCCGAATATTGCCGCGAGCTCGAGGCCGTCGCCCACTATGTGCTGGAAGACTACGATCAATGCGCCGCCGTGGTGGGCCAATTCGCGCGGCTGACCCGGCGCGCGGCGGCCTATGGAGCGGCGGCAGCGGCGCATCACGACGACGATCGGATCAAGTCTGCAGCAAGGTCGCTGTTCATGATCGACCCTGCGTTCGATCTGAACACGTTCCTTCAGTCCGAAAACTACCAGGACCAAGGCGTGATCAACAGGCTTCGCACCGACCTGGCCCCTGTTGTCCGGACACGCCCGGAGAGACATTCGACGGTGGTTGCGATGAAAGGGCGCCGGGGCCCGGATCTTCGCCCCGGCCGTGGCGGCGGTCAAAGCATGCCGGGGACGACCTGATCGGGGGGGCGGTGGCCGTCGGCGAAGGTCTTGATGTTCAGGATCACCTTTTCGCCCATCTCGATCCGGCCTTCCAGCGTGGCCGACCCCATGTGCGGCAGCAAGACCACGTTCGGCAGTTCGCGCAGGCGCGGATTGATCTCGTGCCCCTTCTCGAACACGTCAAGGCCGGCGCCCGCGATCTCGCCGGCGCGCAGGCCGCGGGTCAGGGCGTTTTCGTCGATCACCTCGCCGCGCGAGGTGTTCACGATGACGGCGGTCGGCTTCATCAGTTTCAGGCGGCGCGCATTCATCAGGTGAAACGTCGAAGGTGTGTGCGGGCAGTTGATGCTGAGGATGTCCATCCGGCTGACCATCTGATCGAGGCTTTCCCACCAGGTCGCCTCGAACTCTTCCTCGATCTCGGGACGCAGGCGGCGGCGGTTGTTGTAGTGGATCTGCAACCCGAACGCGCGGGCCCGGCGTGCAACCGCCTGCCCGATCCGGCCCATGCCCAGGATACCCAGCCGCTTGCCGCCAAGCCGCCCGCCCAGATGTGCCATCGGCGACCAGCCCGGCCAGCGGCCCGTCTGCATTTCGGCCAGGCCTTCGGGGATGCGGCGGGTCACCGACAGGATCAGCGCCATCACCATGTCGGCGGTATCCTCGGTCACGACGCCGGGGGTGTTCGACACCAGGATGCCGCGCTGGCGGGCCGTGCCCACGTCGATATGATCGACGCCGGCGCCATAATTCGCGATCAGTTTCAGCTTGTCACCGGCCTGGGCCAGAAGCCCCGCGTCGATCGTGTCGGTCAAGGTCGGCACCAGAACATCGGCCCGGCGCATCGCCTCGGCCAGTTCGTCGCGCGTCATGCGCGTGTCGGGATCGCGCAACTGGACATCGAAAAGTTCGGTCATCCGGGTCTCGACGACCTCGGGCAAGCGTCGCGTCACGACAACACTCAGACGTGCGACAGGCATCCATCCCCTCCCTCGCGCTTCCAAGTTGCGCCTCTGAGTGGCAAAGTGACGCCAAGCGGGGCGCGGCACAAGCCCCGGACGAGATTGAGGCCAAAGCGCGCGCAAGGCGGGCGGCAGGAACGGGCGAAAAGATGACAGCATCGGGGCGGATGGCCGTAGTGGGGACGCTTGCAGCAGCGTGCGCGACCCTGTTTGTGGCGCTGGCTGCGGCAGAGGAAACGCGCCCGCAGCCGCGCCCCGCATCCTGGGCGGAAGGGATCAGCCCGGTTACTGCCGCCGCGAAGGCGGCAGACCCGCAGCCGGCGCGGGCCGAACCGGCGCAGGATCCGAACCGGGGCAGCGTGACCAACCTGCCCATCCCGCGCTATGTGTCGCTGAAAACAGGCGAGGGCAACGCCCGGCGTGGTCCCGGCCGGACACACCGGATCGACTGGGTCTTTACCCGCGCCGGGATGCCATTGCGCATCACCGCAGAGTTCGAGCACTGGCGCCGGGTCGAGGATGCCGACGGCGTCGGGGGTTGGATACATTATTCGCTGCTGTCAGGCATGCGAAGCGCCCTGGTGATGCAGGATATGGCCGAGTTTCGCACCCTGCCCGATCCGGACGCGCCGGTGGCGCTGCAAGCCGAGATGGGCGTGATCGCCCGCATCCTTGCCTGCGAAGGGATGTGGTGCCGGTTGTCGGTCGAGGGCCAGCGCGGTTGGGTGCTACGAACAGCCCTTTGGGGTGTCGACGCCGACGAACAGATCGAATAGCGGCTGCGAGACGGTCGCACTTGCAGCAGACAGACTGGCTGCGCTAGGCGGGGGCTCATTGCGCGCGGAGCTTTGCTGTGGCGATTCCCGACCAAACCCGCCTGAACCTGTCGGCCGGCCTTGCCTCGGTCAGCGTCGCCGCGATTCTGGTGCTGCTCAAGCTCTGGGCACTGGGGGAAACGGGGGCGCTGTCGGTGGCGGCGTCACTGGCCGACAGCGCGATGGATCTGATGGTGTCAGTGGGCGCGATGGCCGCGATCTTTTACGCGGCGCGCCCGCCGGACGAGGATCACGCCTTTGGCCACACATCGGCCGAGGACATCGCGGCACTGGGGCAGGCAATCTTTATCCTGGTGTCGGCGGGCGTGATCGCGGTGGCGGCCGTCCTGCGCCTGATCGCGGCCGACCCCGGCGCGCTGACCGCCGAGGGCCGGGGGATGCTG
>JBGSQL010000157.1:0-2402 GCA_041738105.1 Rhodobacter sp.
TCCGCGAAAGCCATCGCGACGGCGACACCCGGGTGCAGGATCCCTACTGCATCCGCTGCCAGCCCCAGGTCACCGGCGCCGCGATGGACGTGCTGCGCATGGCCGCCCGCACGCTCGAGATCGAGGCCAACGCCGCCACCGACAACCCGCTCGTGCTCGCCGATGACATCGTCTCGGGCGGCAATTTCCACGCCGAACCCGTCGGCTTCGCGGCCGACATGATCGCCCTCGCGATCTCCGAGATCGGCGCCATCGCCCAGCGCCGCGTTGCCCTGATGGTCGACCCCACGCTCAGCTTCGATCTGCCGCCCTTCCTCACCCCGAACCCCGGCCTCAACTCCGGCCTGATGATCGCCGAGGTCACGACCGCCGCCCTGATGAGCGAGAACAAGCACGCGGCCCACCCCACCGTCATCGACAGCACCCCCACCTCCGCCAATCAGGAAGATCACGTCTCGATGGCCGCGCACGGCGCGCGGCGCCTGCGCCAGATGAACGCGAACCTCGCCCGCATCCTCGCCGTCGAGGCGATCTGCGCCGCCCAGGGGATCGAGTTTCGCGCCCCCCTCACCACCTCCACCCGCCTCGCCCAGGTCGTCGCCCGGTTGCGCCAGGATGTGGCGACGCTCGGCGAAGATCGCATCCTTGCCCCCGATATCGAGGCGGCCGCCACCCTCATAGCCAGCGGAACGCTCGCCCGCGCCGCCGGGATCGACCTGCCCCTTCTTCCGTTCTGAAAATATCCTGCGGGGGTCCGGGGGTGCAAAACCCCCGGCGCCCTCCGCCCGAACCGGAGCTTCCCGATGACGAACCCGCGCCACAACCTCCGCGATGTCTTCCCCCCGACCGGCCCCGAGATCACCGCGAAAAGCTGGCTGACCGAGGCGCCGATGCGGATGCTGATGAACAACCTCCACCCCGACGTGGCCGAGAACCCGCACGAGCTTGTGGTCTATGGCGGCATCGGTCGCGCCGCCCGCACCTGGGAGGATTTCGATCGCATCGTGGCCACGCTCAAGACGCTGAACGACGATGAAACCCTGCTCGTGCAGTCGGGCAAGCCGGTTGGCGTATTCCGCACCCACCGGGATGCACCGCGCGTGCTGATCGCCAATTCCAACCTGGTGCCGCACTGGGCCACCTGGGACCATTTCAACGAACTCGACCGCAAGGGTCTTGCCATGTACGGCCAGATGACTGCCGGGTCGTGGATCTATATCGGCACCCAGGGCATCGTGCAGGGCACGTATGAAACCTTCGCCGAGGCTGGCCGCCAGCACTACGGCGGCAACCTGACCGGCAAATGGATCCTGACCGGGGGCCTGGGTGGCATGGGCGGCGCGCAGCCGCTCGCCGCCGTGATGGCGGGCGCCTGCTGCCTTGCGGTCGAGTGTGACGAGACGCGGATCGACTTCCGGATCCGCACCAGATACCTCGACGCCAAGGCGCGGACGCTGGACGAAGCCCTCGCACAAATCGCCGCCTGGACCGCGAAGGGCGAGGCCAAATCCGTGGGCCTGCTCGGCAACGCCGCTGACATCTTCCCCGAACTCGTGGCGCGGATGCAGTCCGGCGGCCCCCGCCCCGATATCGTGACCGACCAGACCTCGGCCCATGACCCGCTGCACGGCTACCTGCCACAGGGCTGGACCGTGGGCGAGTGGCGCGCGCGGCAGGAAACCGATCCCAAGGCGGTGGAACGCGCCGCGCGCGCGTCGATGCGCACCCATGTCGCCGCGATGGTCGCGTTCTGGAACGCGGGCGTGCCCACGCTCGACTATGGCAACAACATCCGCCAGGTGGCGCTGGACGAAGGGCTGGAAAACGCCTTCGCCTTCCCCGGCTTCGTGCCCGCCTATATCCGCCCGCTCTTCTGTCGCGGTATTGGCCCGTTCCGCTGGGTGGCGCTCTCCGGCGATCCCGCCGACATCCACGCCACAGATGCCGCGATGAAACGGCTCTTTCCGGACAACCATCACCTGCACCGCTGGCTCGACATGGCGCAAGAGCGGATCGCGTTTCAGGGCCTGCCCGCCCGGATCTGCTGGATCGGCCTGGGCGAGCGGCACCGCGCCGGCCTGATGTTCAACGAGATGGTGGCAAGCGGCGAACTCAAGGCCCCCATCGTGATCGGTCGCGATCATCTCGACTCCGGCTCGGTGGCCTCGCCCAACCGCGAAACCGAGGCGATGGCCGATGGCTCCGATGCCGTCTCCGACTGGCCGCTGCTGAATGCGCTCCTCAACACCGCTTCCGGCGCCACCTGGGTCAGCCTGCACCACGGCGGCGGCGTCGGCATGGGCTTCTCGCAACATGCGGGCATGGTCGTCGTGGCCGATGGCACCCCCGACGCGGCGCGCCGCCTGTCGAACGTGCTCTGGAACCACCCGGCCACCGGCGTC
>JBGSQL010000239.1:0-3410 GCA_041738105.1 Rhodobacter sp.
GCCGCGTCCAACTGCCCCAGCCAGCGCAGCCGGTCGGGCGCAACCCCGGCGAACAGCGCCCGCACCTCGGGCTCCAGCGCCCCGTCTCCGGCGACCGACAGCACCCAGGGCAGATCCCGCAACTGCACAAGCGCCGCTGCCAGCAGACGATAGCTGTCCCATTTGTCACCGGGCCGCATCATCGCCACACACACCAGATGGTCAGACTCGGGCCGCCCCATCGCAATCCCGGCGACTTCGATGAACGGCCGCAGTCTGGCCACCCGCGCCTCGGGCACTTCGCCCAGGATGCCGGCCCGATCCCGGTCCGCCAGGCAGATATTCACCGCCGCCTGCACCAGCCCCCGCCGCACAGCGGCCTGCATCCCGGCCCAGACGCCGATGTTGCGACGCGCTGAATAGGACGACTCGATCGTGACGTAAGGCACCCCGAAGTCAGCGCACAGCTTGGGCCCGATCAGATCCGGCGCCTTGTAATAGGGATGATAGCAAACCCACAGATCCGGCGCGCCCGCGTCCCGCCACGCAGCCGCGATCCGCGCCCGCTCTGCCGCTGCCAGCGCCTCGATCCGGACCAGCCCTGCCGCGTCGTCGGACGCGCGCAGATATGTCCGCAGGTCCGATGCCACAGCGACCCGATGCCCAACCCGCCCGAGACAGTCCAAAATCTGGCGCGCCATGCGCCGGTCGCCCGACGGAACCGGATGATCCGGCGCCTTGAGCGGGGCATGGAAAGCGATGTTCACCGCGCCGTCGGCTCAGCCATCAACGCGGGCGCAGGTGGCAGGGTTCCTCAGAACTTCCGCACAACTCGCCGAGCGCACGAAATTGTCGTAGAACATAGTCCAGTCCTGCGCCGCGCCGTCCCGGTAGGGGCCAAACTTGAAGTATTGGTTCTCGCCCAGCCCGGGGTCGTTGTGCCCGACAAACCCCTCGACCGTCACGATCCAGGCGCCATTGGCAAAGATCTCCAACTGCCCGGTGCCATCCGGTCCGGGTTTGGAGAAGATCGCGAAGTCGATCCACCCGTCGGTCGGGGCGGGCATCGGATGGCCCCGGTCGATCACCCTCGTGCGGTCGGTGCACGCATTGAACCGGGCGTCATCTGCAGCAGAAAAGCCCGGATCGGCCGCGACCAGCAGGCGCATCTGGTTCGTCTCGGGCCGCATCCAGACCGGCGTCTGCCCGGCCGGACAAGACGCGATGACCTCGCCGTGCGGCGGGACCGCCGGCGGATAGTAGTTCGTCTCGACCGTCACGAACAGCTTTCCCCGCGTCATCCGGAAGGCCAGATAGGGGCTGAAATCGCCTTTCGCCTCGGGCCCGATCTCGCGCTTCCACTGGGCGATCAGATAGCGGTGATCGTCGGTCGGGATCGGATCGCCGAACTTCACCGAAAACCCGTACCACACGCCTTCGTCGTAGGGCACTCGCAGCGCTGTCTTTTCCCAGATCTCGGCGCGCTCGGAACACCCTTTCTGCTCGGGCTCGCACAGCGAAACGACAGCCAACCGCAGTGCGCGCGCGCCCGATCGCTTTTCGTCGCTCTGAAACGTCACGCTGCCGGCGCGCTGCTCGGCATTGTCGCGATAGTAAAGCCCGCCGCTCTCTGCGAAATCCGCGCCGTCAAAGCCATCGCGCAGCGTGATCGATGCGGTATCGGCCAGCGCAGACACTCCAGGCAGCAGCCCCGCCACAAGAACCGCGGCTGCAATGTTTCGCAACGTCATCGTTTCCTCGTCCTCTTGCCCTGTCCTGCGGTCCGGTCCCTGCCCGGATCGCGCGTCCTTGCGCCTGTCACAGTGCCAGCCGAAGCATCGCCCCGCAAGGCTTGACAGCCGCACCATTTCCCGGAACTGAGACGCGTGCCCTTAGCCGAGCGGAGCCGCGATGTCGCCGAACCCAACCCACGAAGCGCTTCTTGCCCGGATCGCCGCGCACTCGGCCCGCGTCGGCGTCATCGGGTTGGGATATGTCGGCCTGCCCTTGGCGATGACGGTCGCGCGCGCGGGCTTCACCGTCACCGGGTTCGACACCGATCCGGCCAAGATCGTGGCGATTGACGCACGCAAGAGCTATATCGAGGCTGTGCCCGATGCGATCCTCGCCGCCGAGTGCAGCGCCGGGCGCTTTGCCGCGACAGACGATTTTGCCGCCCTCGGCCAGTGCGACATCGTCGTGATCTGCGTACCCACGCCGCTTACGAAGCACCGCGAGCCTGATCTGTCCTTCGTCACCCGCACCTGCCGCGACATTGCTCACACGCTGCGTCAGGGCCAGCTGATCGTGCTGGAGTCCACCACCTACCCCGGCACCACCGACGGCCCCGTCAAGACGATCTTGCAGGAAACCGGCCTGGTCTCGGGGCGCGACTTCTTCCTTGGCTTCTCGCCCGAGCGTGAAGACCCCGGCAACCGCGCCTTCGATACCTCGACCATTCCCAAGATCGTCGCGGGCGACGGGGCGGCGGCGGGTGCGCTGATGCAGGCGTTCTACGGCGCGGTGGTGCAAACCGTCGTCCCGGTGTCGTCCACCGCCACCGCCGAGGCGGTCAAACTGACCGAGAACGTGTTTCGCGCCGTCAACATCGCCCTCGTGAACGAGTTGAAGGTGATCTACGAGGCGATGGGCGTGGACATCTGGGAAGTCGTGGACGCCGCCAAGACAAAGCCGTTTGGATACATGCCCTTCTATCCGGGCCCCGGTCTTGGCGGGCACTGTATCCCGATCGACCCGTTTTACCTGACGTGGAAATCGCGCGAATATGATCTCTCCACCCGGTTCATCGAGCTCGCGGGCGAGATCAACTCGGCCATGCCGCGCCACATCGTGGCCCGCCTGGCCGAGGCGCTTGATCGCCACCTGGGCCGCGCCCTCAGCCGGTCGCGTGTGCTGATCATCGGGCTGGCCTACAAGAAGAACGTCCCCGATATCCGCGAAAGCCCATCACTGAAGCTGATCGAACTGATCGAGGCGCGGGGCGGCAGCGCCGCCTATCACGATCCCTACGTGCCTGCGATCCCGCCGACACGCGCTTTTGGCGCCCTCAAGGACCGGCCCTCGACCCCGCTCACCGAAGAGGTGGTCCGGGCCTTCGATGCCGTGCTGATCTCGACCGACCACGATGCCATCGACTACGCGGCGCTGGCGCGCTGGGCACCGCTGCTGATCGACACGCGCAATGTCTTTGCCCGTCGCGGCATCGTCTCGGACAAGATCGTGAAGGCGTGACAGGCACACCCATACCCCCTGTCGCGATCCTTGCCGATGCGCATTTCCACGACATCGAGGCTGATTACGACTGCCCCGGCCTGATCGTGGACGGCCGCCGTCTGACTTTGCGCAGCTGGCACGACACCGCCCGCGCCGCCCGCGCCTTCAACGAAAGCACCGGCGCGCTGCACGCGGCG
>JBGSQL010000257.1:0-1771 GCA_041738105.1 Rhodobacter sp.
CCAGGCCGGCGTCACCAGCACGCTCGAACTGGCCAAGCTCACCCCCGGGGTGGCGCTGCCGCTGTACGGCGCGCAAGACCCGCTCCGGTGTCGCGGGCGCATCCAGCGCCGGATAGATCGACCCGTCCCCGCAGGCCGCCACGGCATCGCTCAGCGCCATCAGCGCCGAAATGCCCAGCATCAGGGGCGGCTCGCCCACGGCCTTGGACTTGCCCACGGTGTCCTCACGGTTTTCCTTGCCCCAGAGGGCCACGTTGAATACCGCCGGTCGATCCGAACAGGCCGGGATCTTGTAGGTCGAGGGGGCATGCGTGCTCAACCGCCCCTTGGCGTCCCACGTCAGTTCCTCTGTCGTCAGCCAGCCCGCACCCTGCACATAGCCGCCCTCGATCTGTCCGATGTCGAGCGCCGGGTTCAGGCTTGTTCCGCAGTCATGCAGTATATCGACCCGCAGGATGCGGTTCTCGCCGGTCAGGGTGTCGATCACCACTTCGGTCACGGCGGCGCCATAGGCAAAGTAGTAGAAGGGTCGGCCTTCACCCTTCACCCGGTCCCAGACAATCTTCGGCGTGCGATAGAACCCGGTCGAGGACAGAGACACCCGCGCCTGATACGCCATCGCAGCGACATCGGCGAAGGCAAGATCCGCGCCCGCAACCCGCACCCGCCCGTCGGCAAACACCACATCTTCCACGCGCGCCTGATGCCGCTCGGCCAGAAACGCCGCGATCCGGTCCCGGATCGTCTCGCAGGCCGCGCGCGCCGCCATCCCGTTCAGATCCGACCCGGATGAGGCGGCGGTGGCCGAGGTGTTCGGTACCTTTCCGGTATCGGTCGCGGTGATCTTCACGGCTCCCGCGTCCAGTCCGAACACCCCGGCCGCCACCTGCGCGACCTTCTGGAACAACCCCTGGCCCATCTCGGTGCCGCCATGGTTCAGATGCACCGAGCCATCCTGATAGACATGCACCAGCGCCCCCGCCTGGTTCAGCCAGGTGAGGGTGAAAGAGATCCCGAACTTTACCGGCGTCAGCGCGATGCCCCGCTTCAGGACCGGGCTCGCGTCATTCCAGGCGGCAATCGCCGCCCTCCGTGCCTTATACTCGGACGACCCTTCAAGCGCTGCCGTAATCTCCTGCCCGATGAAATCCTCGACCGCCATGTGATAGGGCGTCGTCTGCACCCCATCCGTGTCGCCACCGGCTGCAACTGCAGCGCCGGCGCGACCGCCTGCCTGCCCCTTCTTCTGTTCCCAAATATCCTCGGGGGGTCCGGGGGGCAGACGGCCCCCCGGCCTCGCCACCATCGCGCGGTAGAAGTTTACCCGCCGCACGTCCAGGGGATCACGCCGCAGCACGAAGGCCACATGATCCATCACCCGCTCGATGCCGACCATGCCCTGCGGCCCGCCAAAGCCGCGAAACGCGGTGGCGCTCTGCGTGTTGGTGCGCAACCTGTGGCTCTCGATCCGGACCGCCGGCAGGAAATAGGCATTGTCGGCATGCAGCATCGCCCGATCCGCCACCGGCAGTGACAGATCCTGCGACCAGCCACAGCGCATCAGATGGGTGAACTCGACACCCGCCAGCCGGCCTTCGCCATCGAAACCGGCCCGGTAGAGCAGGCGCAGGTCGTGACGCTTGCCGGTGATGATCATGTCGTCGTCGCGGTCATAGCGCATCTTGCAGGGCCGCCCCGTCAGGCGGGCGGCCAGCGCGCAGCCGATCGCCAGCGCGTTGCCCTGGCTTTCCTTGAGA
Organism: Rhodobacter sp.; assembly: GCA_041738105.1. GTDB lineage: Bacteria > Pseudomonadota > Alphaproteobacteria > Rhodobacterales > Rhodobacteraceae > Aliitabrizicola. The sequence goes on from JBGSQL010000257.1 coordinate 1,758, forward strand.
TCGGAAGAGCACAC
>JBGSQL010000323.1:0-2734 GCA_041738105.1 Rhodobacter sp.
GCCGTCACCGGCCTCGCCGCCCTCGGCATCCTGGCGCTGGCAGCGGCCGCCTGGCGCGTCACCCGCAAGCCCGGCGCCTGACATCCGGGCCAGGCGATCCGGCCGGAAACGGTCGAAAATCCGCGCCCAGTCGTGAAGATCCGGTTAACAAAAATCGCGATATTGCGTCTTATCAAGACATTGGTCAGCGTTACACCTGTGCGACATTCTCAGCCGCCCCAGTCTCAGTCGTCAGTCGCCCCAGTCAGTCGCCGGTATTCTTCGCCTTGTGTTTCCGCAGCCGCGAGGGGGTGTGAAACTTTGGATCCTTGAACGGATTCTTGTCGCCCTGCCCCCGCATCGTGATCCGGATCGGCGTGCCCGGCATATCGAAATGATCACGCAAACCGTTCACCAGATAGCGCCGGTAACTGTCCGGCAGCAACTCCGGATGGCTGCACATCGCCACGAACCCCGGCGGCCGCGTCTTGACCTGCGTCATGTAGCGCAGCTTGATCCGCCGCCCCCCCGGCGCCGGCGGCGGGTGCGCCTCGGTCATGGCCCCCAGCCAGGTATTCAGCCGCGCCGTCGGAATGCGCCGGTTCCACACATCATGCGCCTTCAGGATCGCCGCGTGCAGCCGATCCAGCCCCCGCCCCGTCTTGGCTGAAACCGTCACCAGCGGCGCCCCCCGCAACTGCGGCAGCAGCCGCTCGAACATCTCGCGCAGCTCGGTCAGCTTTTCCTGCTTCTCGCCTTCCAGATCCCATTTGTTGACCGCCACCACGACAGCCCGACCCTCGGTCTCGGCATAGTCCGCGATCCGCAAGTCCTGCGTCTCGAATGGCGTCTCCACGTCCAGCAGCACCACCACCACCTCGGCAAAGCGGACCGCCCGCAACCCGTCCGCCACCGACAGCTTTTCCAGCTTGTCGCTGATCTTGCCCCGCTTGCGCATCCCCGCGGTATCGAAGATCCGCGTCGGCGTGCCCAACCAGGTCGTCCGGATCGAGATCGCATCGCGCGTGATCCCCGCCTCGGGCCCGGTCAACAAACGCTCCTCGCCCAGGATCTTGTTGATCAGCGTCGACTTGCCCGCATTCGGCCGCCCGATCACCGCGATCTGCAGCGGCTTCGTCTCGCTCGGCTTGTGCGCGTCCGGATCGGCCTCAAGCTCGGCCTCTTCCTCGGTCACATCCAGATCGACCAGCGGCGCATCCGCCTCGGCCCGCGCCGCGAACTCTGCCGCGATCGGGCGCAGCATGTGATAAAGATCGTCGATCCCCTCGCCATGCTCGGCCGACAACCGCACCGGCTCGCCCAGACCCAGCGAATAGGCCTCCAGCGCGCCGGCATCGCCCGCCTTGCCCTCGGCCTTGTTCACCCCGACGATCACCCGCGCGCCTCTGCGCCGCAAGATGTCGGCAAAGACCTGATCAGTTGCCGTCACCCCGACCCGCCCGTCGATCAGGAACAGGCAGACATCGGCCATGTCCACCGCCCGCTCGGTCAGCCGGCGCATCCGGCCCTGCAGGCTATCGTCGGTCACATCCTCAAGCCCCGCCGTGTCGATCACGGTAAAGCGCATGTCGAAGATCTTGGCATCCCCTTCGCGCAGGTCACGCGTGACACCGGGCTGGTCATCCACCAACGCCAGCTTGCGCCCCACAAGGCGGTTGAACAGCGTCGATTTGCCCACGTTGGGCCGACCGACGATGGCAAGGGTAAAGCTCATCGCGCCCTCCAGGGGCAATTGGATCAGGTCAAGCCGGTGGACTTACACGGATAGCGCGTCAGCGGAAAGCGTGAAGTTGCCCCTTGGTGCTGACAACGTAGAGCACCCCGCCCGCGACGACCGGCGCCGAGGCGGCGCCATCGGGCAGCTCAGCCGATCCGACCAGCGTCCCGTCTGTCGGACTGAAGAACCGCAGCTGCCCATCGGACGAGGCAACAACCAGCCGCCCGCCCGCCAGCACAGGCCCATAATGCGCGTAGATCGCCTTGATCCGCCGAGGCCTGCGGGTTTCCTGGAACAACGGCATCTCGGCGCGCCAGATCAACTCGCCCGTTCTGGCGTCAAGACGTACGACCTGCGCCTGATCGTTCACCAGAAACACCGAGCCTCCGGCAACGGCCACGCTGCTGACGGCCCCTTCTGTCGCTTCCCACAAGCGCTCTCCGCTTGAGGTGCTGATCGCCACGCTGCGCCCGCTGGCGTTGCCGACATAGGTGACGGCCCCCGCGACAACCGGATCGCCGGTGATCTCTGACGCCACACCGTAGGCGCGCCCAAGCCGCTGACCGACAACCGAAGCCGACCAGACCTGCACCCCCCCCTGACGCAGCGCGCCGACGAGCTCTCCGTTCGGAAACGGCAGCAAGACCAACCGATCCGTCACCGCGGGCCCTGCCCCACCAACGACCCCTGCTTTCGACTCGGCGCTGGCGAATTCCCAGCGAACCCGGCCATCGCCAACATCAATCGCCCAGGCCGAGTTGTCGCGCGCGACGACATAGACAATGCCATTCGCAACCGTCGGCGCGCCTGTCACAGGCGCGCGCAGGCGCTGGCGCCAGATCACGCCGCCGGTGGCCGGGTCAATCGCGATCAACTCGCCGAACCCCGTGGTGACGAACAGCTTGCCTTCCCCAAAGGCCAGCCCGCCACCCGAGGCCTCGCCGCCACGATCCGTCGCCGGGATCAGGCTGACCGACCACAGGGTGCCACCGCCGGTCGAGGTCGCCACAAGTCCGG
>JBGSQL010000359.1:0-4025 GCA_041738105.1 Rhodobacter sp.
GAGTGTTTCTGGCGGATCGTCGCCCGTCGCGCCATCCTTGCGACCGGCGCGCTGGAGCGAACGATCGCCTTTCGCGACAATGACCGGCCGGGCATCATGACGGCCAGCGCCATCCGCACCTATCTGAACTGCTATGGTGCTGCGCCGGGCGCGCGGGTCACGCTGTTTGCCAACAATGACAGCGCCCGCGCGACAGCGCGCGATCTGCACGCGGCCGGCATCCGGGTGGCTGCCGTGATTGATCCGCGCCCCGACGCATCAACGGATGAACCATTTGCGGTCTACGCTGGCGCCGAGGTGATCGCCACGCGCGGCCGCCTTGCGTTGTCCGGGATCACGATTCGCCACCGGGGCAGCGAGACGCGGATCGAGACGGATTGTCTGGGTGTCTCGGGCGGCTGGAACCCGACGCTGCATCTGACCTGCCATCGCAACGGCCGACCGGTCTGGTCACCCGAGATTGCGGCCTTTGTGCCTGCGCCCGGCGCCATTCCTGGGTTGACGCCCGCTGGTGCGGCCAATGGCAGCTTTGCCACGGCCGCCTGTCTGTCGGACGGGCTCGCGGCCGCGCATCTGGCGCTGGCCGCACTGGGCTTTGCCACGCCCACTGCGATCGCGCCCGAAGCAGACGCAACCCCCTATGCGCTGCAACCGCATTGGCAGGTGCCGGGCAAGGGTCGGGCCTGGCTGGATTTTGCCAATGATGTGACGGTCAAGGACGTGGCCTTGTCGGCGCAAGAGGGCTTTGCCTCGGTCGAGCACATGAAACGCTACACGACGCAGGGCATGGCGCCCGACCAGGGCAAGAATTCCAACGTCGCAGCACTGGCGATCCTGGCCGATGCCACCGGCCGTGGCATTCCAGAGACGGGCACCACCACCTTTCGCCCGCCCTATGTGCCCGTCTCGATCGCCGCGATGGGGGCAGGGGGGCGGGCCGAGGGCTTTGCCCCGCAGCGGTTCCTGACCTCGGATCAGGCCAGCCGTGACCGCGGCGCGCCAATGATCGAGGCGGGCCTGTGGTATCGCCCCAGCTACTTCCCGCGGCCCGGCGAAACGACGTGGCGCGAGGCTTGTGACCGCGAGGTTGCGATGGTGCGCGGCACGGTCGGCGTGGCTGACGTGTCAAGCTTGGGAAAGATCGACATTCAGGGCGCGGATGCGGCGCGTTTTCTCGATCTGGTCTACACCAACACCCTCTCGACCTTGCCGGTTGGTCGGGTCCGCTATGGGCTGATGCTGCGCGAAGACGGGCATGTGATGGATGATGGCACCTCGGCGCGGCTGGGGGATACGCATTTCCTGATGACCACCACGACCGCCGCTGCCGGGCAGGTCATGCGGCATCTCGATTTCATACAGCAGGCGTTCTGTGCGGATTGGGATCTGCGCACGATCTCTGTCACCGAGGCCTGGGCGCAATTCGCCGTTGCGGGGCCACTCGCCAAGTATCTGCTTGCCACGGTTCTGGAAACGCCGGTCGATCTGCCTTTCATGGGCTGCGCCGCGACCCGCGTCGGCGGAGTAGAGGCGCGGCTGTTCCGGATCTCGTTTTCGGGCGAGCAAGGATATGAGCTGGCCGTGCCCGCGCGCTATGGCGAGGCGATGTTCCGCGATCTGGTGGCGCGCGCCGAAACGCTGGGCGGCGGCCCCTATGGCATGGAGGCGCTGAATGTGCTGCGCATCGAGAAGGGTTTCCTGACCCATGCCGAGATCCATGGCCGCGTAACTGCTTTCGATGTCGGTCTGGAAAAGATGATCAGCCCAAAGAAGGATTGCATCGGCAAGGCTGCTGCCGCGCGCCCCGGCCTGGTCGGCCCCGAGCGCGAGCAGTTGGTGGGGCTGCGCGCCCAGTCCGGGATGCTGACTGCGGGCGCGCATCTATTCGCCCGCGACGCCGAGGCGCGGCGTGAGACGAGCGAAGGCTATGTCACTTCTGTCGGCTGGTCACCAACGCTGGGGGCATCACTGGGCCTTGGCTTTCTGAAGAACGGACGTGCGCGTCGGGGCGAGGTGATCCGGCTGGTTGATCATCTGCGCGCTGTCGATCTGCTGGTCGAGGTCTGCGATCCGGTGTTCCACGACAAGGACGGGGAGAAACTGCGTGCCTGAGCTGATCGCGAAATCACCTTTGTCAGGTCGTGTGCCGCTGACGTTGGGCGCGGCTGCGCTGTCGGAACAAACGCTTGGCCCGATCACTTCGGTTGCGCCGTTCAAGGGCCGTGCCACGGCCCTGACCAAGGCGCTCAAGCCGCTTGGCCTGACCTTTCCCGCGCCAAACCGCTTTACGGCCAATGGGCCGGCGTGCCTGGTCTGGACGGCACGCGATCAGGCGTTCCTGTTGGGCGTTGCGCCTGGTGGGTTGGCCTCGCATGCGGCGCTGACCGACCAAAGTGATGGCTGGGCCGGACTGCGGCTTGACGGGGTGGCGGCAGAGGCGGTTCTGGCGCGGCTTTATCCGCTGGACCTGCGGCTTGCAGCCTTTGCGGTGGGTCATGCCGCGCGCGCGCCGCTGAACCATATGCCGAGTGTGCTGTTGCGGACAGAAGCCGAAACCTTCGACATCCTCGTGTTCCGCTCGATGGCCCGTACCGCCTGGCATGAGCTCGAGGCGGCGATGAAAGGTGTCGCGGCGCGCGCGGCTGTAGCCTGATCGTATGCAGCGCTTTCGCGGGCGCGGCGAATCCCGCTATAAGGGCGCATGTCGCTTCCGCCCGGCTTTCTCGACGAACTCAGAACCCGGATCTCGCTGTCGCAGGTCGTGGGGCGCAAGGTCGTATGGGATCTGCGCAAGTCGAACCAGGGCAAGGGCGACATGTGGGCGCCATGCCCGTTCCATCAGGAACGATCCGCCTCGTTCCACGTCGATGATCGCAAGGGCTTCTACTATTGTTTCGGCTGCCATGCGAAGGGCGATGCCGTCACCTTCCTGAAGGAAACCGAGAATCTGTCCTTTATCGAGGCGGTCGAGTGGCTGGCGCGTGAGGCGGGGATGACGATGCCGGCGCGTGATCCGAAGGCGGCCGAGCGGGCCGACCGGCGCGGTCAGTTGATCGAGGTGATGGACGAAGCGGTGAAGTGGTTTCGCCTGCAATTGCGCACCTCAGCCGCCGCCCCGGCACGCGACTACCTGGCTGGGCGCAAACTGTCGCCCGAGTCGCAGGATCGCTTTGAAATCGGCTTTGCGCCCGACGCGCGTCAGGGCTTGTTCCAGGCGCTGACGCAAAAGGGCATCGCTGCCGAACTGATCGTGGCGGCGGGCCTTTGCGCCACGCCCGATAATGGCGGCGCGCCCTATGACCGCTTTCGTGGCCGGATCATCTTTCCCATCCGTGACGCGCGCGGCCGGGCGATCAGCCTTGGCGGACGGGCGATGGACCCCAATGCGCGCGCCAAGTACATGAACGGCCCCGACACGGAACTGTTCGACAAGGGGCGCAACCTTTACAACCACGGTCCTGCGCGTGAAGGCGCGGCCAAGGGGCTGCCGCTGATCGTAGCGGAAGGCTACATGGATACGATCGCGCTGGTCGAGGCGGGGTTCCATGCCACGGTGGCCCCGCTGGGCACCGCGATCACTGAAGATCAGTTGCGCCTGATGTGGCGGATCCACTCTGAACCGGTGATCGCACTGGATGGCGACAAGGCGGGGCTTGGCGCCGCGTTGCGCTTGATCGACCTCGCGCTGCCGTTGCTGGAGGCGGGCAAGGGGTTGCGTTTTGCCCTGCTGCCGAACGGCCTCGACCCCGATGATCTGATCCGCCAGCAAGGTGCGGCCGCGATGCAGCGCGTCATCGACGGGGCGCAACCGATGGTGAACCTGCTGTGGCGGCGCGAAACAGAAGGGCGCGACTTTGACAGCCCCGAACGCAAGGCCGCGCTCGACAAGACGCTGCGCGCGGCGCTGATGCGGATCCAGGATGCCTCGATCCGGGGACACTATGGTGAAGAGATCAAGCGCCTGCGGTGGGAGCTGTTCGGCACGCGGCCCACCCGGCGCCCCTTCGTCGCGCGGGGCGCTGCCC
>JBGSQL010000374.1:0-5379 GCA_041738105.1 Rhodobacter sp.
CCGATGATCGCGGCGCCGTGGCGCGCGCGCGCGTCTCGGCCTTTGCCGTCAGCCTTGCTGCCGCATCGACCGGCTTCATGCTGTTCCTGCAATTCGGCTGGGCCGATGGTCTGGACTGGCTCGACATCCTGCGCAGCCTGCTGATCCTGCTGTCCACGTTCTGGCTGGCCTGGGGCGCGGCCATGGGTCTCTTGGGGCTGACGACACGCCCGCCCCGTCCCGCCCGCCACGACGGCCCGATCACCGGCCGCACCGTTGTGCTGGTTCCCGTCTACAACGAGGATCCGGCCACCACCTTTGCCCGCGTTGCCGCCATGGACGCCGCGTTGTGCGATCTGGCCACGGGGGCCACCTTCGACTTTGCCATCCTGTCGGACACGACGAATGCCGCGATTGCCACGCGCGAACGGCTCTGGTTTCTGCGCCTGGTGCGGGACAGGGCGGCCGAGGGGCGCATCTTCTATCGCCGCCGCACCCAGAACACCGGCCGCAAGGCGGGCAACATCGAGGATTTCATCCAGCGCTCGGGTGCCGCCTACGACTATGCGCTGATCCTTGATGCCGACAGCCTGATGGCGGGCGAAACCATCGTCGAGATGGTCCGCCGGATGGAGGCGGCGCCGGATCTGGGCCTGCTGCAATCCCTGCCGCGCGTCATCAATGCCCGCTCGCGTTTCGGGCGGGCGATGCAGTTTTCGGCCAGCTTCCATTCCCCGATCTTCGCGCGGGGCCTTGCCATGATGCAGGGCCGCGCCGGGCCGTTCTGGGGCCACAATGCCCTTGTGCGGATCCGCGCCTTTGCCGCCAGCTGCGGCCTGCCTGAACTGGCCGGCCAGCCGCCCTTTGGCGGCCACATCCTGAGCCACGATTATGTCGAGGCGGCGTTGCTGGCGCGCGCAGGTTGGGCCGTGCGGCTGGACGATGATCTTGGCGGGTCGTTCGAGGAGGGTCCCGAGAACATCGTCGATCATGCCAAGCGCGATCGCCGCTGGTGCCAGGGCAATCTTCAGCACAGCCGCCTGGTGCTTGCCCCCGGCCTCAAGGGCTGGAGCCGCTGGATCTTTGTCCAGGGTATCCTTGCCTACATCGCGCCGCTGTTCTGGCTGGCCTTCATCCTGGCCAGCATCGGGGCGCAGGTTCTGTCCGCGCCGCCCGACTACTTCCCCGAGGCGAACTGGCCCTTTCCTGTCTTTCCTGCGGATGAGACGACAAAGGCCATCGGGCTTGCGGTCGGCATCTTCGGCCTGCTTTTGTTGCCCAAGTTCCTGATTGCGCTGGATGCGGCGGCAAGCGGGCGGGCGCGGGGGTTCGGCGGCGGTGCCCGCGCGTTCCTCTCGATGCTGACCGAATTGCTGATCTCGTCGATCCTCGCGCCGATCCTGCTTATGTATCAGGCGCGATCCGTTCTTCAGGTCGTGACCGGGCGCGATGGCGGCTGGCCGGCCAACAACCGCGGCGACGGCCGGCTTTCGCTGACCGAGGCCTGGGCGGCCAGTGGCTGGATCACCCTGAGCGGCAGCGCGGGCCTGGCAGCCATCCATGTGCTTGCACCGGGGCTGGTGCTGTGGCTTCTGCCGGTGGCGCTGCCGATGATCCTTGCACCCGTGCTGATTTCGTGGTTCTCGCAGGACAGCACAAGCGGCCTGATGGCCGTTCCGTCCGAACTGAACCCCGCGCCGATCATCGGGCGCCATGTCGAGATCCTGCGCGGCTGGCTGGGCGATACGGCCGCCGGCCCTGGCCATGAGAATGCCGCTGTCAATCCCCCCAGTCAGATCCACGCCTGAACCAACGGTCGCCGCCCCCGGTCGATCGCCCCGTGATCCGCGTCTTGATGTGTTCCGCGGCCTCGCGCTGGTCATGATCTACATCAACCATGTGCCGGGAACGCTGTACGAACACCTCACGACGCGCAACTTCGGCCTGTCCGACGCCGCCGAGGGGTTTGTGCTGATGTCGGGTGTCGCCGCCGGGCTGGCCTACAGTCCCGCCTTCCGTCACGCCCCCTATTGGCCGGGCGTCGCCCGCGTCTGGCATCGGGCGTGGACGCTTTACCTCGTGCATCTGATGATGACGGTCTGGGCACTCTGCATCGCCTCGGCTGCGGCGCTCTGGTTCGGGTCGACCCGCTCGATCTCGGTCAACGAGATCGACAAGCTGTTCGAGGCGCCGCTGGGCTTTCTCGTCGGGGTGCCGCTGCTGACCCATCAGATCGGCTATGTGAACATCCTGCCGATGTATGCGGCCCTGCTGATGGTCACGCCGGCGCTGCTCTGGCTTGCGCTGCGCCGGCCGCTGCTCCTTGCGGGGGCATCGTTCGCGTTGTGGGGCCTGACCGGCCTCAACGAATGGAACCTGCCGGCCTTTCCGAATCCGGGCGGGTGGTTCTTCAACCCCTTCGCCTGGCAATTGCTGTTCGTGGTCGGTCTGCTGACAGGCGTCGCGTGCCGCGCGGGCCGCCGGCTGGTGCCGGTCTTGCCCTGGCTCCGGGCCCTCGCTGCGGCCTTTCTGCTGCTGGGCCTGGTCTGGACGGTTTATCCGCCCTTCGGCGAGGCGCTCAATCACCTGCTCTGGCAGGCCAACCAGGACGGCGTTCACCGCTTCTTCACCTATGCCGACAAGACCTTCCTGACCTGGCACCGCCTGCTGCACATTCTGGCGCTCGCCTATCTGCTGTCCACCTTCGCCTGGGTCAGGCAGGCGGCGGCCTCGCGCGCGGCGGCACCCCTGGCCCTTCTGGGCCGACAGGCGTTGCCAGTCCTCGCCCTTGGCAGCATGCTGGCCCTTGCCGCCCAGGCGGTAAAGTCGGTCGCCGTCCCCGGCTTCGCGCTCGATACCACCCTCATCGTCGGCGGGATTGCTCTGCAGGTGTTTTTTGCCGCTGCCAGGGAACGGCTGTCGCAGCGTTCCGTCGGCAGCCGCCGGCCAGAATCAGAGCGCCCGTTAACGGTTCTATGACAGCGCCTGAATTCTGTGCGCCGTCTCTGCGGACCGCCCGATAATCCGGCAGTCATCAGGTCAATCAGCCCGTCCGGCATCTCGCAGGTGCAGAAAGTTTCGCCCCAAGCGTCGATGCCGCTCATCTGAAATGCGCTGCGGGCTTCGGCCCACGGTGGAGAGGGTGTGCGGCGGCGATCGTACTTGGCGGTCCGTCCCCGCCGCACGGGTGCAACATAGTGCTGCGGAAGGCGATGTAGGGTGTCACGGACCAGAACGCAACGACGGTCCTGCTCTCGTTTCCGATGGCCGCGGCAACGGATCCAGAGGAACGGAAGACAATGACGCATTTCTCGAACCGCATCGCAGGCGCGATGCTGGCCACGGCCCTCGCGGGGTCGATGGCCCTGGCGCAGGAGGATCCGATCAAGGTCGGCATCCTGCATTCGCTGTCGGGCACGATGGCCATCTCGGAAACCACGCTCAAGGACACCATGCTGATGCTCATCGAAGAGCAGAACGCAAAGGGTGGGCTTCTGGGCCGCCCGCTAGAGGCGGTCGTCGTCGATCCGGCATCGGACTGGCCGCTGTTTGCCGAAAAAGCCCGCGAGCTGCTGACGGTTTCGAATGTCGATGTGATGTTCGGCTGCTGGACGTCGGTCAGCCGCAAATCGGTCCTGCCGGTGATCGAGGAACTGAACGGCCTGCTGTTCTACCCCGTTCAGTATGAGGGCGAAGAGTCGTCCAAGAACGTCTTCTACACCGGCGCCGCGCCGAACCAGCAAGCCATTCCGGCCACCGACTACTTCCTCGAAGAACTCGGCGTCGAGAAATTCGCCCTGTTGGGCACCGACTACGTCTATCCCCGCACCACCAACAACATCCTGGAAAGCTACCTGCTGTCCAAGGGCATCGCGAAAGAGGATATCTTCGTCAACTACACCCCCTTCGGTCATTCCGACTGGTCCAAGATCGTGGCCGATGTGGTCGCCCTTGGGGCCGACGGCAAGAAGGTTGGCGTGATCTCGACGATCAACGGCGATGCCAACATCGGCTTCTACAAGGAACTGGCCGCAGCCGGCGTCTCGGCCGATGACATCCCCGTCGTCGCCTTTTCCGTGGGCGAAGAAGAACTGTCCGGCCTCGACACGTCGAACCTTGTCGGCCACCTGGCGGCGTGGAACTACTTCCAGTCGGCCGATGCCCCGATCAACGCCGAATTCATCGCCAAGTGGAAGGCCTTCGCAGGCGAGAACCGCGTGACCAACGACCCGATGGAAGCCCACGTCATCGGCTTCAACATGTGGGTCCAGGCGGTCGAAAAGGCCGGCACCACCGATGTCGATGCCGTCCGCACGGCGATGTATGGTCTTGAAGTGCCAAACCTGACCGGGGGCACCGCCAAGATGCTGCCCAACCACCACCTGACCAAGCCGGTCCTGATCGGTGAGATTCGGGCGGACGGGCAGTTCGACATCATCAGCCAGACCGAGCCGGTGCCAGGCGATGCCTGGACCGATTTCCTGGCGGAATCGGCGGTGCTCGACTCCGATTGGCCTGGCCTTGGCTGCGGCATGTACAACACCGAAACCAAGTCCTGCGTGCAGATCAAGTCCAACTACTGATCCCGGCGCCACGGCGGGGGCCGATCCCGGCTCCCGCCATTTTCTTCCTCTCGCCTCCAGTGCCAAGGCTCGCATGATGTGCTCTCGCCTCGCGGTTTTCGCCGCCCTGATCACCCTTGTGCTCGGCCTGTCCCTTGCGCCGGTCGCACGCGCCCAGGAAACGGACCTCGTGGCACCCGGCCCGCTGCAGGCGCTGTTGCAGCAGCACAGTGAGGCCATCCTCAAAAGCTCGCGCGTTACAATCACACCGGCAATCGTCGCCCTGCGCGACTCCGGCCTGCCGGGTGCGCGGGCGGTCCTGGAAAACTGGCAGGACCGCAACCTCTGGGTGCGCCAGCCGGACGGTCTTTTCGTCTTTGCGTCCCCCGATGCGACCGGCCTCGCGCTGCGCGACATCGACACGGGCGCCGCACTCGGGTCGGTCGCCAAGTCCGATGCCAAGCAACTGAAACCGAACTCTGGCATCCGCGCCATGATTGCGGCGGCGCTCGTGCAGTTCCAGCTGTCCGATCCTGATCCCGCAACGCGCCGCGCCGCACTTGATGCAATCGCCCGCGATCCATCCGATACCCACCTCGCGCCGCTGCGCGGCTCTGTCGAGACCGAGGCCGATCCTGCCTTGCGCGCCCAGAAGCAGCGTCTGGAACGCCTTCTCACCCTGCGCTTCGATCCGGACGAGGCCGCGCGCATCGCCGCCATCGAAAGCTTCCGGGGCGATGTCGGCGTCGATCTGCGCGCCGCGCTCAATCCGCTTGTCGCGACCGATCGGCGCGCCATCGCCGGCAGCCCACCGGCGAACGCAAACGTCGCGCGGCAG